>JAKFCD010000139.1:0-2434 GCA_036676805.1 Elusimicrobiota bacterium | reverse complement strand
GCCCGCCCGCGCGGCCGCGCCCGGGCTGGCCGACGCCGCGGAGGAAGGCGGGCGCGAGAGCTCGCCGCCGCCCTATTCCCGCTGGATGATGTGGACCTGGGGCGTCGAGGATCAGTGGCGCCGGTTCTTCGCGAACCCCGAGCTCGAGCTCAACTCGGCGAAGCCTCTCCTGCGCGGCGCCGCCTTCGTCGTGCAGAAGGAGCTCGAGTGCTTCTTCGTCGAGGCCAGAAGCGACGACGGGGCGGCGAGCTTCTTCAACCATCCCTGGCCCGACCACTGCTCGAACGTTTTGCCCCTGCCCTTCGAGCTGAGGCGGCTCGGCTCCCGGCAGATCGTGTCCGACATCAAGGACGGCGAGATCATCCTCGGCGGCGCCCGGAAGATGGAGGCGGCGATGTCCGGGCTCGCCGCGGAACCGGGCTCGACGGAGCTGGCCGTATTTCTCACCTCCTGCCCGGCCATCGTCATCGGAGACGACAACGCCGCGGTCATCGAGCGCTTCCGCCGCCGCTCCGGCATCCCCACGCTGTCGCCCGACCGCGACGCCGACCAGCACACCGATCTGCTGGGCGAGCTCTTCGCGCTCGCGGGCAGGACGCCGCGGCCCCCCCGCGTCCCGGGACGCCGGGTCAACCTCGTCGGCTTCCCGCGGGACCGCGCCCTGGGCGAGCTGAGCTCCCTGCTCGACGAGCTGGGCATCACGGTCAACAGCGTCGTGCTTCCCGAGTTCGATCGGGAGAGCATCGCGCGCTATCCCGACGCCGATCTCCAGGTCGTCACCCCCCACCGCGCGTACGAGGGGCTCCACGCCGCGATCATGGGCAAGCTCGACGTCCCGTCGCTGACGCTCGAGGCGCCCTACGGGATGGAGGGCGCCCGCCGGTGGCTGGGAGAGATCGCCAGGTTCTTCGACCGCCGAAGCCGCTTCGAGGAGGTCTGGGGCGCGCGATGGGAGGCGGCGCGCCCGGGCTGGGAGACGCTGCGCCGCCGCGCGGGAGAGCACGCTCTCGGCTTCGTCTGCGACGCGCAGCGCCTGGCGCTGCTGCGCGACGGCCGCTGGAGCGCGGGCATCCCGCTGCCGCCCGTGATCCGGGAGATGGGCTTCGGCCTGCATTGGCTCCTGTGGTGCGGCTGCGGCGGCGCGAACGCGCACCCGCTCCCCGACGACTCGAAGGAGCGGGAGACGATCCGCCGCTTCCACTCCCCCGCCGAGCTCGCAGCACTTCTGCGCGAGCGCCCGGCCGACGCCGTGTACTCCGACATCTTTTTCGACGCCAGGCTCTCCCGCGCCGGGAAGAGCCAGTTCTCCCTCCCTTTCTTCGAGCCCGGGATCGAGGGGGCGGCCAGGACCCTCGAGCGCCTCCTCGGCGCCTGCCGCATTCCGCTGTACAAGGATTACGCGCGCTACCTCTCCGGGAAGGCCACCTATGGCTGACGGCCGCTCCCTCCGGCTCAACCTCCCCTACCTCATGGGCGTCTACGCCGCGGTGAACGGGGTCCGCGACGCCTACCTTCTCGTGGACGGCCCGCAGTGCATCTCCTTCAAGGCGGAGCACCTGGCGGGCAAGCACGACTGGAGGTCGACCTTGCTCGACCCGTCCGGCTTCCACCGGATCGTCATGACGGGCACGACGTGGGACACCGTCACCTTCAGCCGCGAGCGCCGGATCACGGACCTGCTCGAGCGCGTCGCCGCGCGCCCGGACGCGGGACTGGTGATGGTCTCGACGCTGACGATGTGCGGGCTGGCCGGCATCCAGTACGACCGCCTCATCAAGCCGCTGGCGAAAAAAACGGGGAAACCCTTCCTCGAGATCCGCTGCGACTCCCTGGACCTGGATTGGCTCGACGGCTACGCCGTCTTCTGGGAGGAGGTCGCCCGAGCGGCCGACCTCGGACGGGGACGGCGCAAGCGCGGGGCGGTGGCCCTCGTGGGGCACCTGATGGACCGCAACGAGGGCGACCAGGCCGGGAACCTCGCCGAGCTAAAGCGCATGCTCGACGGCCTTTCCCTCGACCTCGTCTCCGCCTGGCCCTCGGGCGGCCGCTGCGGCGACCTCGGACGCGCGCGCGAGGCCTCGGCCGTGGTGAGCCTCCCGTACGCGCGCGAGGCGGCGAAGCTCCTGGCCGGGCGGCTCAAGGTCCCGCTCATCGAGACGGACCTCCCCTTCGGGCTCGAAGCGAGCGCGCGCTGGCTTCGCGCGGTGGCGGCGCCGCTGGGGCGCGCCGCCGCGGCGGAGAAGTTCATCGACGCGGAGCTGCGCCGCGCCGTGCCGGCGCTCGAGTGGTCGGCCCCGCAGGTCTTTCTCAACCGCCGGCTCCTGTACCTGGGCGACCCGCATCTGCTCGAGGGGTTCTGCGAGCTCGCCGCTTTGCTCGGCGCGCGCGTGTCGGCCGCCGGCGCCGCGTCGCGGCCGGGACGCCTCGGCCCGCG
>JAKFCD010000138.1:0-18981 GCA_036676805.1 Elusimicrobiota bacterium | reverse complement strand
GGGCCGGGGCCCCCTCGCCGCGGCGGAGAGGCCGCCGCCGGCTCCTCCGGACGACGAAAGACCGCGGGCGGCGCCCTGGGACGGCGCCGCCGGGGCCGCGCTCGAGCCCGAGGTGGGCGCGCGGCCGCCGCCGGGGATATCCACGGCGGCGCCGGACAGGCGCAATGCGCTGAACGAGGCGTTCGCCTCCCGCGCCTCCTGCGCGGGAGGCTCGGCGCCGGCCAGGCCGCCCGCGGAGCCGGCCGACGTCGGGCTCGAGAACAGCCGCGTCGCCGCGTTCGTCATCACGCGCTCCGGCGGGGCCAGCTCGACCGCCGGGGGCTCGTAGCGCCCGGCGGGGCGCTCGCTCGGAGCCGAGCCGAAAGGGTTGACGCGGCCGTACCAGGCGGGCCCCGAGGAGGCCTTGGGCCCCGCGCGTCCTGAGGAGAACTGCGCGACGAGGATCACGAGGCCGGCGATGGCCGCCAGCGCGCCGGCGGCCTGGAGCCTTTTGTCGTCATCCACCCCTGGAGGTTAGCAGATGAGCCCGGCGGCCGCCAGATGCGCGCGCCTAGGGCTCGAACTCGGAGCAGCGGCGCTTGGCGATCACGCAAGAGGCGATCTCCTCCCCGCGGCGCCCGCACCGGTACTCGACGGCGCCGTAGGGCCGGGCGAGCACCTCCGTCCACCGGCAGCGCGCGCAGCAGTCCTTCTCGCGGTCCGCGTCTTCGTCCATGAACGATCTATCGCAACGGTTCGACCACGCCGCCGAGGCCGCCCGCCGGCTTCGGCGCCGGCTCGAGGTCGCGCTCGGAGACGAGCTCGCCCACGCGCCTGCGCTCGGCCTGGGAGAGAAAGCCCACCGCCACGAGGATCAGCGCCAAGGACGCCCAGTCCGCCGGGCTCGGGAAGCGGCCCTTGAAGATGAAATAAGAGATCAAGGTCGCCGTCGTCCCGGCGACCAGCGAGGTCAGGCGGTTGACCAGCCCCGCGAACGTCGCCGTGCGGCCCTTGAACATGAAGATGAACACCGAGAAGAACGCCACCATCCCGTACACGGCCCCGGCCAGGTTGGCCGCCGGCGCGCTCGGATGCGGCGACGACAGCGCCGCCTGGAACGCCCTGACCGGCTCCGCCGTCGAGGCGCTCAGGTAAAGCGCGAACGCGGCCAGCGCCATCGCGACGCTCGCGGCGATCTGCTCGACGGCGAAGAACCACTTGTTGTTGAGCCCGCTCCCCTTCGGCCGCGTGTTCTTGTAGTAGTTCATCAGGTAGATGCGTACGGAGTACGCGCCGATGTAGGCGCAGAGCACCGCCAGCGCCGCGCCGTTGCGCAGGAAGTCGAAGTCCCCGCTCTTGGCCAGGAAGACCTGGGTCCCCGCGGCGGCCACGGCGAACACGACGGCGGCGTTCTCCTGCCAGTAAACGGTCTTCTTCAGGATTCCCTGGCGGATCTGGACCTCGTCGACGGCGCGGCTGATGACGATGACGCTCGCCCGCATGATGACCATCGCGACCATCACCGACTTGAGCAGCATGTACATCAAGGTCGTCGTCGGGATCACGATGGCGGTGCAGACGCCCGAGGGGATGATGTAGGCGAGCTCCGGCGGGATGCCCTTTACGCCCGACCGGTGCCAGCCGCCCGCGAAGATCACGAGCAGGCAGACCGCGGACCCGCCGAGCGTGCTCCAGACCAGGAACTCCATGTCCGTCATCCGCGGCACGACGGTCGCGCCCCCGCCGGTGAAGCACTTCGCGGCCACGCCGAAGATCACGTAGAAGAAAAAATAGCCCAGGCACAGCTGGATGAGGCGGCCCGTCGAGCCCTCGGTCGTTTTCCACATGCGCGCATCTTACCAAACTGGAGCCGGCCGCGCGCTTGTTTTGCTAATCTGGGCGCATGCCCAGACAGCCGCGGAAGAAGGCCGAGCCCCCGGAGCTGCGCCGGACCCGGCGCGAGCTCGCCGCCCTGCGCGCGCGCTACGTCGACCTCTACGACCTCGCCCCCGCCGGGCTCTTCACGCTCGACGCGAAGGGACGCGTGCTCGAGGCCAACCTCACCGTCGCGGCGATGCTCGGCGTGGAGAAGACCTCCCTCCTCAAAAAGCCCCTGGACGCGTTCACCCACGCGGAGGACCGGGGGCTCTTTTCGCGCTTCTTCAAGCGCCTGCCCGCCAAGGACGCCTCCCCCTCCGTCGAGCTGCGGCTGCGCCGCGCGATCGCTCCTCCGTTCTGGGCGCGCCTGGAGCTGACCTTGGGCCACGACGCCGACGGCGCCCTGCTGTACCGCGCCGTGATGACCGACGTGACCGAGCGCGTGCAGGCCCAGGCCGACCTCCTGCGCCTGCGCGCCGCCGTCGACCAGGCCCACGACGGCATCGCCGTCGCCGACCTGGAGGGACGCCTGCTGTTCACGAACCTGGCCTGGGCCAAGATGCACGGCTATACCCAGGAGGAGCTCCTCGGCCGCCCGCTCTCCATCTCGCACACCAAGGAACAGCTGGAAAAAGACGTCATCCCCTTCAACAAAAAGGTCCTCAGCGAGGGCTCCTGGGCGGGCGAGGTCGGCCACGTCCGCCGCGACGGCACCACCTTCTCCTGCTGGATGTCCACCGTCCTCCTGCGCGACGCCGAGGGCAAGGTCACCGGCCTCGTCGGCCTCGCCGACGACCTCTCCTCGCGCGAGGCCGTCCTCAAGTCCATCCCCGACCTCTTCTACCGACTCGACGCGGACATGAACCTCCAGGACTGGAACGACGTCTTCGAGCGCGTCTCCGGCTACTCCGCCCGGGAGCTCAAGGGCATGAACGCCCTCGACTTCTTCGCCCGCGACGCGAAGATCGCGGCCGAGGGCATCGCGGAGGCCGTCGGCAAAGGCCGGGCCTACCGCACCGCGCGACTGCTGACCAAGACCAAAAAAGAGATTCCCATCTTCTGGAGCGCGGCGGCTCTGCGCTCCCCGGCGGGCGACCTTCAGGGGCTCGTGGGCATCGGCCGGGATCTCACCGTTAAATAAATCATGAAAACCATCCTCCTCTCCTCCCTCCTTCTCGCCGCTCCGCTGCGCGCCGAGAACGCCTTCATGGGCCACTACGGCTACATGCTCTCCTACTCCGACGCTTACTCCGCCAAGACCGGCGCGAAGGCGGCCGCCGCCATGGCGAACTCCCTCAAGGAGCTCGCGCCGCACGACAACCCGCCGGGCCGCTGAGCGCCTTTTTAAGTTAAAATATCCGCAGTCCCCACCTCACCGCGCCCGTGGTGAAATGGATATCACAGCAGCCTCCGAAGCTGCGGGTCCAGGTTCGATTCCTGGCGGGCGCACCACTTTTCCTCCCCTGGCGCGTCCGCCGTCCCGGGGCTATACTCCGGGCGATGCCCCTCATCCGTCGAGCGCTTCCCCTCCTGCTCGCCGCGGCCCTGTCCGCCTCGGCCCGCGCCGGCGTCGTCGCCCCCGCCGGCCCGGTCTTCGCCGCCCCCGCCGGCGCCTGGGCGGGGCCCCTCGCGACGGTCTTCACCGACCCGACCCTCTCCTCTTTCCTCCCCCCTTCCCTCGGCGCCTCGCCGTCGCTCACGCCCGACGACCTGCGCGCGACCGCGCCGCTCATCCAATCGCTCACGCTCGCCTTGTCGGTGACTCCCGAGGCCTTCGCCGCCATGAGCCCCGCCGAGCGCAAGGGCGCCGTCGAGCTCGCCGCCGAGGACGCCAAGGAGGCGGTCCGCGCGAAGGCCTACGAGCTCTCCGAGACCGCGCGCCGGCTCTCCCGTCCCGGCCGCCCCATGGACCGCGAGGGCCGCGCCGAGTTGTACGCCGCCGTCTCCCAGCTCATGGAGATGCGCGACTTCTACGGCCCCTGGCTCGACCCGGGCGGGCAGGCCGCGGTGGAGGAGGGCTACGCGCTCGCCTCGCGCGCGGCCTGGGAGGTGCGCACCTTCCTCCTCCAACGCGACGCCGGCCCCGCCGTCGAACGCGCCGCCCGTCCCGCCGCCCGCCCCGAGCCCGCCAAGCCGGTCTACGTCCTCGATCCTTCGGGCACCGCGATCAAGCTGCGCGCGGACATGGAGAACAACAAGAGCGGCTGGGGGCAGAGCGACCTCGACACCCTCTACACGGGCTACGGCTTCGTGCTTCGCCAAGGCGGCAAGCATCGCATGTACTACCACCCCGCCTTCCCCCAATTGCATCAGAGCGTCTCGCGCCAGAACGACCTTCCTCCCGGCTACGCGCAAAGCGCGCTGAAGCTCCTCGTCGAGCTCGAGCGCCTGACCGCCGAGCAGACCCAGACGGCCGCCGCCCCCGCGACGGGCCCGCCCGCGACCCTGGACCTCGCCGACCTTTCGATCCTCCTCTCCCAGCCCAAGGAGCGCGCGCCCAAGGCCGAGCCCATCGCCGAAACCTCCCGCTCGCGCGCTCCCCCCGCCGCTCCGGCGCGCGTCGCCGTGAAGACCGCCCCCGCCCAGTCGCTCCCCGACCGCCCCGCTCCGCCGCGCATCACCGCCCGCCTGGCGCCCGCCGAGCCCAAGGTCGCCGAGCCCAAGCCCGAGCCGCCGGCCGTCGAGGCCGTGCCTCAAAAGCCCAAGGGGCTCATCGAGAGGATCAAGGGCACGTGGTTGCGGATGAAGGGCGGCTCGAATTAGAGGCCGATTCGAGCTCTCCGAGATCGCAGACTATGCCGCCCCTGCGACTTCGCACACTATGCCGCCCCCTCCCGCGGCATATTCACGCCCCCTCCTGGCGCAATCCTGGTTTTCGCTCTATAATTCGCACATCTACAACAATCGAGTGCGTCTATGCCGTTCAGCACAATTATTGGTTCGACCGCTCTCAAAGGTCCAGGCCTGGATTGACTGGATAGGATAGATACGGTATACTATCTATACCAAATGAATTTTGAATTTGACGAGCGAAAAAGCCAGTCCAACAAGAAGAAACACGGCATCGATTTCACGGAAGCACAGGAATTGTGGGACGACCCGGAGCTGTTGGAAATCCCCCTCAAGACCGATGAACCTCGCACACTAGTGATAGGACTAATCAGCGGTAAACATTGGTCAGCAATAATCACCTATCGCAAGGAGCACATTCGCATCATCTCCGTGCGGCGATCTCGAACCGAGGAGAGGGACCTATATGAAAGCTAAAGACCTAGACAAGCGCTTCGATGCGGGAAACGACATCTCTAAGCACCTCGACCTGGCCCGCGCCAAACGGACCAATGAGGAGCCGAGGCGTGTGAATGTGGATTTCCCGGCATGGATGATTCATTCTCTGGACAAAGAGGCCGACCGACTGGGCGTTACCCGGCAATCCATCATTAAGGTCTGGATCTCCGAACGCCTTAGCAGCCGACACGCCTAGAATGGCACTTTGAAGGGCCGGGGAGATAGGTAACAGAAACGTCGGGGGACATGGGTAACACTGTCGGCCCCTGGCAGGAATGTACAGTATCCTGTACACTATCAGCATGACCAGAATCGTTCCCGTCTCCTATGTGAGGGCCCATCTGCCTGAAATGGTCGCGTCGCTCGGCAAGAATAAGCGCGGCCGGATCATCATCACCCGAAACGGCCTGGCCTCGGCCGTTCTGCTTTCCCCGGAAGAGCTCGAAACCCTCGAGGTCCTCGCGGACAAGAAACTCATGCTGTCCCTGCTGAAAGCGGAAGCCGATGAGCGCGCCCAGCGCCTCGTGGAGCACGAAGACATTTTCAAATGACGCTTCGCATCCTCTACACGGAGGAAGCCGCGCGCCGCATCGGGAAGCTCGACAAAGCGGTCAAGGAGCGCGTCGGCAAAGCCATCCTAAGGCTCGCCGAGCACCCGGAGCTGGGCAAGCGGCTGACCGGCCTCCTGAGCGATCGCTGGTCCTATCGCGCCGGGGACTGGCGCATTCTCTACAAAGTGAAAAAGGCGGAACTGATCATCTTGATTTTGACCGTCGGGCACCGAAGCGACGTTTACGACCGTTGACGGGCTGCCCGCGGAATTCGGCCGACCGCCGATTAGATGCTCCAGGAGATAAAATGACGCGTTCAGACGACTTGCACGAACTGCCGGCGGATCTGCCCATCCCCGCGGATGACGGCGCCGCCCGGCATTTGGTCGGCACGACCCTGCCCGATCTCGAGCTCCCCTCCACTTCCGGCAAGTCGGTGAATCTCGCCCGCCTCGAGACGCCCTGGACCGTCATATACTGCTACCCGCGGACCGGCCTCCCGGGCCAGGATCCGCCCGGCGGCTTGACCGAATGGAACGCGATCCCCGGCGCCCGCGGCTGCACCCCTCAGTCCTGCGCCTATCGCGATCACAACGCCGCCCTCGAGCGCCTGGGCGCGCGGGTTTTCGGCTTGAGCACCCAAACCTCCGAATATCAGCGCGAGCTGGTCCGGCGTCTGCACCTGCCTTTCGAGGTGCTCAGCGACCATGAGCTCAAATGCACCGCCGCGCTCCGCCTGCCGACCTTTCATTTCGGCGGCGCGACGATGACGAAGCGCTGCACCCTCCTCATCGCGAGGAATAGGATCGAAGAGTGCTTCTATCCGGTATTCCCGCCGGACGGCGACGCGGAAAGGACATTGGAATGGCTGAACGGACGCCGGGAATCCCCGAAGGCGCAGGGGAATTAATGGACGAGGGATCAGGCAGTTTCCTCCGGCCCATGCTCGTCATCGCGGGCGTCGATATTCTCGCGACGGTCGTCGCATTAGCGGCCTTGGCGGTCATGACGAGCGGCGGCGGAGAAGGGCATCCCGTCTCGCCGGCCATCACCGCCGTCGCGAATATTCTGCTGGCGCTCGGGCTGCCCTTGGCCTGGCTCGGCGAGCGGCTGCTCTATTCGCAGGAGACGGGAGCCCCGTTTGTCGTCCTCATCGCCTTAAGACTCGTGAATGCCCTGGCCGTCGGCGCGATCGGAGCCTGGATTTGGCTGTTCAGCCGGCGAAGTCGCCGGGGTCAACACGCGTGAAATTCCTCAAGCTTCTGCTCGTCTCGATGGCGCTCGGCCATATCGCCCGCCCCTTTCTCCTCACCGAGAACGCGGACAAGCTGGCCGCCGTCTGCCTCATGATCTGGCTCGTCATGACCGCGGTGCGTGAGGCGGAGAAGCACGCGCCGATTCATCCCACGACGGCCCGCCTGCTCTCGCCGCTGCGGCACAAGTACGTCATGCCCGCCGCGATGCTCTACTCCATAAGCTGGGTCTACGCCCACACGACCTTGAGCCGGTTCGTCGTCGATATCCTGCGCGGGTAGCGCGCTACTTCGGGGGGCGGGTGCCCGGGGCGCGGCCGAGGTGCCTGAAGATTAGGGCGGCGGCGGCCTTGAGCTTGGCCTCGTCGACGCCCGGGTCGGAGCCCGCGGCCTTGAACGCGGAGACGAGGGCCTCGGTGGAGACGTTGCCGGAGGCGCCCGGGGCGTAGGGGCAGCCGCCCGCGCCGCCGGCGGAGGAATCGAAGCCGGTGATGCCGAAGGTCTTCCAGGCGACGATGGCGTTGGCGACCGCGCGGCCGAAGGTGTTGTGGAAATGCAGGAACACGCTGTCTTTCGGGACCGCCTTGAGCAGGAGGAACAGCAGCTTGCGCACCTCGTCGGGGGAGGCCTTTCCGATCGTGTCGCCGATGGAGAACTCGGTCACGCCGATGCCCGAGAGCATCTTGACCACCTCGACGACCTTCTCGGGCCTGATCTGGCCCTCGAAGGGGCACCAGAACGCCGTTGAGACGTAGCCGCGGATGGGAAGCCTGGCCTGGCGCGAGCGCAGGACGACGGGGCGGAAGCGCTCGATGGATTCATGTATCGTCGCTTTTATGTTTTTCTGGTTGAAGGTCTCCGAGGCGGCGGTAAACACCGACACCTTGTCGACCTTGCACGCCAGCGCCAGATCAAGCCCCTTTTCGTTGGGCACCAACGCCGAGTACGCCACTCCCGGTTTGCGTTTAATACGCGCGAACACGATCTCCGAGTCCGCCATTTGAGGGACCGATTTCGGATTGACGAAGGCCCCCGCCTCGATTTCCTTCAGACCCGTCTCGGATAAAGCATCCACGAAGGCGACCTTCGCCTCGACGGAGAGCGGATTTTTCTCGTTCTGCAGGCCGTCGCGCGGGCCGACCTCGACGAGGCGGGGCGTCGGGCGCTTTACCGGGTCCATTCGGGGGGCCGTTTTTCGAGGAAGGCGGCCAGGCCCTCCTGGCCCTCGGCGGAGGAGCGCAGGCGCACCAAGGTGTCGACGGTCATGCCGATCTGCTGGTGCAGGCCCAGGCGCTCCAGGCGCGGGAGGAGGGCCTTGGCGGCGCGGACCGCGTTGGGGCCGCACTTGAATATGTTCGCCGCGATCGCGTCGGCCCTGGCGGTCAGCTCTTCAGGCTTTACCGCCTCGTGGGCGAGGCCCATGCCCACGGCTTCCTCGGCGCCGAACACCTCGGCGGTGAAGTACCAGCGGCGGGCGTTGGCCGCGCCGATCTTGGGCAGGACCCAGGAGGAGATGACGGCGGGCATGATGCCCAGGCGGCACTCGGAGAACGCCATCTTGGCGTCGTCGGCGAGCAGGGCGATGTCGCAGGCGGCGAGCAGGCCCAGCCCCCCTCCGAAGACGTTGCCCTGGGCGGCGACGATGACGGGGACGGGGCACTCGTCGACGGCCTGAAGCATGTCGGCCAGGAGGCGGGCGTCTTTTTTGCCTTCCTCGGGGGAGAGCTTGCCGGATTCCTTCATCCAGTTGATGTCGGCGCCGGCGCAGAAGTCCTTGCCCCCGCCGGTGACGATCACGGCGCGCACGGAGGGGTTGCCCGCGAGCTCCCGGAACACCATGGTCAGGGAGCGCAGGGTGTCGGCGTTCATCGCGTTGCGCAGTTCGGGTCGCGAGAGCGTCACCTTGGAGACGGGGCCGGCGTGGACCTTCAGGTGCTGGTATTCCATGGTCACATGCGGAAGACGGGGCGGTGCAGCTCGCCGATAGGCGCGTGCGCCGCGGCGGCCAGGGCCATGGCGAGGACCGCTCGCGTGTCGGCGGGCGCGATGATGCCGTCGTCCCAGAGGCGGGCGGTGCCGAAGTACGGATGGCCCTCGGTTTCATACTGGGCGCGGATCGGGGCCTGGATCTTGGCCTCGTCCTCGGGGCTCAGGTCCTGCTTGGTCCGCTTGAGCTGCTCGCGCTTGATGATGGTCATGACGGTGGCGGCCTGGTCGGCGCCCATCACGGAGACGCGGGCGTTGGGCCAGGTGAAGAGGAAGCGGGCGCCGTAGGCGCGGCCGCACATGGCGTAGTTGCCGGCGCCGTTGGAGGAGCCGACGATGACGGTTATCTTCGGCACGCGCGCCGTCGACACGGCCTGGACGAGCTTGGCGCCGTGTTTGATGATGCCGGACTGTTCAAAATCCTTTCCGACCATGAATCCCGTTATGTTCTGGAGGAACAGCAAAGGGATCTTGCGCTGGTCGCACAGCTCGATGAAATGCGCCCCCTTGAGCGCCGCTTCCGAGAACAGCACTCCACGATTGGCGAGTATGCCGACCGGGCGGCCGTGAATCTTGGCGAAGCCGGTGGTCATGGTGAGACCGTAGAGAGACTTGAACTCGTGGAAGCGGGAGCCGTCGACGAGCCTCGCGATCACTTCTTTCGGATCCACGGGACGGCGGAGATCGCGGTTCACGAGGCCGTAAAGATCCTCGGCGGGGTAGAGCGGAGCCTCGCCCTGGCCCAAGTCGAAGAGAGGAGCGTTCAGGTTCGCCACGATGGCCCGGCAAATCTGCAATGCATGCTCGTCATTATCGGCCAGATGGTCGGTCACGCCGGAGGTGCGGCTGTGCATGTCTCCCCCGCCGAGTTCCTCGGCGGTGCTTTCCTCACCGGTGGCGGCCTTAACCAAGGGCGGCCCGCCCAGGTAGATAGTCCCTTGATTCCTCACGATCACGCACTCGTCGGCCATGGCCGGCACGTAGGCGCCGCCGGCGGTGCACATGCCCATGACGATGGCGATCTGAGGGATGCCCATCGCGGACATCGCGGCCTGGTTGTAGAAAATGCGGCCGAAGTGCTCTTTGTCCGGGAACACCTCCGCCTGCTTGGGCAGGAACACCCCGCCGGAGTCCACGAGGTACACGCAGGGCAGGCGGTTTTCGAGCGCCACCTCCTGCGCGCGCAGGTGCTTCTTGATGGTCTCGGCGTAGTAGGTGCCGCCCTTGACCGTGGCGTCGTTGGCGACGATCACGCACAGGCGGCCGCTGATGACGCCCAGGCCGGAGATCATGCCGGCGGCGGGGACCTCATCGTCGTAGAGGCCCATGGCGGCCAGGGCCGACAATTCCAGGAAATAGGAGCCGTGATCGAGCAGGCGCTCGACGCGCTCGCGGGCGGTCAGCTTGCCGCGGGAGCGGTGCAGCTCGACGGCCTTGGCGGAGCCCCCGGCGCGGGCCTTCTCGAGCCGGGCGTGCAGGTCCTGGAGCAGGCCGTGGTGGTGCTGGGTGTTGGCCAGGAACTCGGAGGAGTCGCGGGCCGCCAGGGACTCGATAGGAGGCGTATCGGCGTCGATCATGAGCCGATGATACCACATGCCCCTCTCGGTAAAAAATGGGTTAAGACTCGCGAAGTGACTGGCGTCACAGGAGGCCGGGGGGCATACTGGGGCATGGCCATCACGCCGGTGCCGTCCTCGACGCGACGGGTCCACATCTACGAGATCCTCAACCGCACGCGCCTGGAGAGCCTGCTGATGCTGACCGTCTCGGACTCCGCCGAGGCGGCCGCCCGCGTGCGCCGCGAGCCTCCCCCCGAGGCCGCCGGCTGGACCCTCAGCGACGACGTGGCCGTGGAGATCCTGGCCCAGCACATGAGCGAGGCGTCCGCCGAGCAGTTTCTCAAGATGCACCTCGACCACATGCAGCAGCGCACCTGGAAGTTCCGCGTCTGGCGCGCGTGAGCTAGCGGATATCGGCGAGGCGCGCCCAGATGCGCGCGCCGTTGGGGCCGACGCCGCGCTCGCGGACCTCGGAGAAGCACTTGCGCAGCAGGCGGACGATGCCCGGCCCGCGCTCCTCGCCGCGGAAGGCCTCCACGCCGCGCGCGGCGCCGGTCCGGGCCAGCTCGCGGACGAGCTCGCTGCCCACGCCCTTGCGCTGGAAGTCGTCGCGCACGGCGACGTGCAGGTCGGCCTCGCCGTCCCCGGCGCGGGAGTGGTAGCGCGCCACGCCGACGAGGCGGCGGCGGCGGCCCTCGCACAGGAAGGCGCCCAGGGCCATCGAGGTGCGGAAGTCGATGGCCACGAGCTCCTGGAACTGGGTCTCGGAGAGGCGCGAGAGCGGCGTGCCGAAACGCAGGGCGGTGGTCTCCTCGGACTGGGCGTAGAACAGCTCCTTGAGGGCGCGCTCGTCGGCGGGGCTGAGCGGGCGCACGAGCAGGTTCAGGTCGCCCACCTTGCGGCGCGACTGGTGCTCGATGGGGTAGGCGCCCTCCGGCGGCGGCAGGACGTGGCCCGGGTCCATGAGGCCGGCCTTGATCGCCTCTAAAGCAAGATTCGCGCGGAAGCGCGGATGGGCGATTTGGATGAGGGCGACGGCGCGCTGGCGGATGGTCTTCGCCTTGAGGCTGGCGATGCCGTACTCGGTGACGACGTAGTCGATGTCGGCGCGCGAGGTGACCACCCCCGTGCCGGGCGACAGCGCGCAGGAGATGCGCGAGACGGTCCCCCCCTTCGCCGTCGAGGGCAGGACGATGACGGACTTGCCGCCCTTGGAGGCGGCGGCGCCGCGCACGAAGTCCACCTGGCCGCCGACGCCGCTGTAGAGGCGTCCGGCCAGGGAGTCGGCGGCGACCTGCCCGGTGAGATCGACGAGCAAGGCGGAGTTGATCGACACCATCTTCTGGTTGCTCGCGACGACGACGGGGTCGTTGACGTAGTCGCTCGGGTGGAACAAGAACGCGGGGTTGCCGTCGACGGCGTCGTAGAGGCGGCGGCTTCCCATGCAAAAGGAAGCGACGACCGCGCCGGGGTGCAAGGTCTTCTTCTTGCCGTTGACGGCGCCGGAGCGGACGAGGTCGAGCACGCCGTCGGAGATCATCTCGGAGTGCACGCCCAGGTCCTTCTTGCCCGCGAGCGCGGCGAGCACGGCGTCGGGGATCGCGCCGATGCCGACCTGGATGGTCGAGCCGTCCTCGACGAGCTCGCGCACGTAGCGGCCGATCCACAGCGCCTCGGCCGTGGCGTCCCTCATCGGGAGCTCGAGGATGGGGGCGTCGCCGTCGACGAAGGCGTCGATGTCGGAGACGGGGACGGTCGAGGCGCCCTCGGTCCAGGGCATGCGCGGGTTGACCAGGGCGACCACGTAGGCGGCGGACTCGACGGCGGCCTTGACCACGTCGACGGAGACGCCGAGCGAGGCCACGCCGCCGCGGGGAGGCGCCGCCTGGACGAGGGCGACGTCGAGCGGGAGGTGGCCGGAGCGGAACAGGCCCGGGACCTCGTGGAGGAAGCAGGGCGTGTAGTCGGCGAGCCCGGCGCCGACGGCCTCGCGCGTGTTCGCGCCGATGAACAGGGCGTTGTGGCGCACGCGGCCCTTGAACGAGGGCGCCGCGTAGGGGGCCTTGGCGAGCGTCATCAGGTGCATGACCTCGACGTCGGAGAGCGCCAGCGCCCGTGCGGCGAGCGCCGCGACGAGCGCCTGGGGCACGGCGGCGCCGGAGCCGACGAGCACGCGCTGTCCGCTGCGCAGGGGCGCCAAGGCTTGCGCCGCGGTGATGGTTTTCATTCGGTTCGGTGCGGGATGAGGCGCTAGCGGCGCTTGGCGGCGTGAAGCTCGTGACGGACGGCGTTGACGGTGCGGCGGGAGACGGAGATGCCCCGCTCGAGCTTCAGGCGCTCGGCCAGGGCGGCGTCGGTGACGGCGCCGTTCTCGGCGAGCCAGCCGCCGAGCAGCTCGCGCAGGACGCAGCGGCGTCCGGGCACGAACGAGATCAAGGGAAGCTCGCGCTGGGAGGGCAGCTGCACGGAGCGGCGCGCGAAGGCGCGGCTGACCGTGCTCGGCGCCAGGTCCAGGCGCTTGGCGAGCTGGCGCAGGCTGATGGGACGCACGTCGACGGCGAGCTCGCTCTTGAGGAAATCGACCTGCAGGCGCGCGACCATCTCGAGCAGGCGGTACAAGGTGCTCTGGCGCAGGTTGAACGTCTCCAGGCGCTTGAGCAGGCCGGGCAGATGCTTGCGCTCGACCGGCGTGAGGCCTCCGTCCTTCCAGCGGTCGAGGAGGTCGTGGCGGACCTGGTACAGGCCGCGGGCCCAGTAGGGGGCGTAGAACTCGAAGGACGGCACGCCGCCGGAAAGCGATATCTGCGCGAGGCAGGCCGACTGGCGGCCGGGCGAGGCCGTGGGCGCCTCGACGGCGGTCTCGAACTCCGCGCGCGCGCCGAGCTCGACGACGAGCTCGTGGATGCTGCGCACCTCCTCGGGCTTGAGGCCCGTGCGGCGGCCGATCTCCTCGAGGGTGAGCGCGTCCTCGCCGTGGAGGAAGTAGCGCTCGAAGTCCTTCTGGCCCATGCGCTTGATCGCGGCCAGCGCGGGCCCGCGGGTCTGGGCGAACTCCTCGACGCCGACGCGCTCGCCGGTGCCGGCCGCGGTGCGCTCGTCGATCTCATAGAACGAGCCCGACAGCCGGCCGCCGGGCCAGCGCTGCCGGCGGAACGCGCCCGGTATGCGGCCGTCCCCGAAGTATAACTTTTGGAACAGAGGGTCCTTCTCGAGCTTGACGATCTCCTGAGCGAACTCGCGCTCGGGCATCTCGATCCAATCGGCCATGCGCATGCGGCCCATGACGGTGAGGCGCTGACTGGCGGCCAGCGAGAGCTTTTGGGTTTGTTTCATAAGTTGGTTTTGGCCATTTTGTTCCTACCGGCATTGTAGCAATACTCCTGCCAAAGCGCCTGGCCTCGAAATTTGCTACATAATGGAACACGTGCCAAAATCAGACATCGACCTAAAAGACCTTTTGCTGATGGGGTTTCGCCGCTCCAGCGACGTCATGTTCTATAGCGACCGCGACGGCATCATCCTCAACGTCAACGACGCCTTCACCGCCCATTACGGCTACACCCGCGAGGAGGTCATCGGCAAGACCCCCGCCATCCTGCGCTCGCGGCATTCGACCGACGAGCTGTACAAGCGCATGTGGCGCAGCATACTCGACCCGCAGAAAGGCTACTGGCGCGGAGAGCTCATCAACAGGGCCAAGGACGGGCGCGAGGTGCCGCTGATCCTGACCATCACCGCGGTGCGCAACGAGGGCGGCGAGATCCTGGGCTACATCTCCAACGGCGTCGACCTCAGCGAGCAGAAGTCGATGCAGGAGCGCCTGGCCCACTCCGAGGCGCTGGCGACCATCGGCGAGATGGCGGCCGTCGTCGCCCACGAGATCCGCAACCCGCTGGGCTCGATCGTCATCGCCGCCCAGCAGCTGACCGACGAGGGCCTCTCGCGCGAGGACAAGGACACCGTGACCCGCGTCCTGCGCACCGAGAGCAAGCGTCTCAACGAGGCGCTGAGCAATTTCCTCTCGTACGCCCGCCCGCGTCCGATGAACTCCGGGCAGAACGACCTCAACGCCCTGCTCTCCGAGATCGCGCAGATGGCCTTCGTCAACAAGGACCTCACCGGCGAGGCGCGCCTCTCGCTGGCGCTCAGCCACGACCTCAAGCCCTTCCCCTTCGACTCCGACCAGATCCGCCAGGTGGTCTGGAACATCCTGCTCAACGCGATCCAGGTGCTGGGCGGAACGGGCACGGTGACCGTGCGCTCGGGGCTGGGCAACGACACGGCCTGGTTCGCGATCGCCGACACCGGCGCGGGCATCCCGGAGTCGCTGCGCGCGGACCTCTTCAAGCCGTTTCGCACCTCCAAGCAGCAGGGCACGGGCCTGGGCCTGGCCATCGCCGAGAGCATCGTCAAGGCGCACGGCGGCCGCATCGACGTCGAGACCCGTCTCGGGCACGGAAGCGCGTTCACCGTCACTTTGCCGCGAATCGAGGACTGATCATGGAAAAGACACGCATCCTTCTCGTCGAGGACAATCTCTCGCTCGGCGCCATGCTGGGCATGGAGCTCAAGCGGCGCGGCCACGCGGTCGACGTCGCCAAGAGCGGCGCCGAGGCGCTCGCCAAGCTCGGCGCCGCCGAGTACGACGCGGTCGTCACCGACCTCAAGCTCGGCGACCTCGACGGCCTGGAGGTGCTCAAGTTCGCCAAGGCCAAGCATCCCCGCGCCGAGGTCCTCGTGATGACCGGCCACGGCTCCATCGACACCGCCGTCGCCGCGATGCGCGCCGGCGCCTTCGACTACCTGACCAAGCCCGTCGAGCCCGAGGAGCTCAACCTCGTGCTCGACAAGGCCATCGAGCACAGCCGGCTCGTCTTCGAGGTCGAGCGGCTGCGCGAGGAGGTCAAGGACAAGTACAGCTTCGACGGCATCGTCTTCTCCGGGCCGCCGATGCGCAAGGTCCTCGACCTGGTGCAGAAGGTGGCCGCCACCGAGGCCACCGTCCTCATCATGGGCGAGTCCGGCACCGGCAAGGAACTCATCGCGCGCGCCCTGCATGAGAAGAGCCCGCGCCGCAACGGCGCCTTCGTCGCCATCAACTGCGGCGCCCTGCCCGAGGGCCTGCTCGAGAGCGAGCTGTTCGGCCACGTGCGCGGCGCCTTCACCGGCGCCGAGCGCAACAAGCGCGGCCTCTTCGAGGAGGCCAACGGCGGGACCTTGTTCCTCGACGAGATCAGCGAGACCACTCCCGGGCTGCAGGTCAAGCTCCTCCGGGCGCTGCAGGAAGGCGAAATACGGCGCGTCGGCGACAACCACCCCTTCAAGGTCTCCGGCCGCCTGCTCGCCGCGACCAACAAGGACCTCACCAAGCTCGTGGCCGAAGGCAAGTTCCGGGAGGACCTCTATTACCGGCTGAAGGTCTTCCCCATCGAGCTGCCCGCGCTGCGCGAGCGCCCCGAGGACATTCTTCCGCTGGCCGAGCATTTCCTGCGCAAGGCCAAGAAGAAGCTCGGCGGCGCGGCGGTGAAGTTCTCCCCTCCCGCCGCCGACGCCCTGCGCCGCTACCGCTGGCCCGGCAACGTGCGCGAGCTCGAGCACGTCATCGAGCGCGTGCTGATCATGGCCGCAGGCGCCTCCATCGCCACCGGCGACCTGCCGCCCGAGATGATCCCGAGCGCGGAGGCCGCCAAGAACGACCCCAAGGAGACCCTCGACGACGCCGAGAAGCGGCATATTCTGCAGGCCATCGAGGACTGCGGCGGCAACCAGGTCGCCGCGGCCAAGCGCCTCGGCGTCGCCCGCAACACGCTGTGGCGTAAGCTCAAGGCCTACGGGATTCCGGCGAAGAAGAAGTAAAAAATCGCCGTTGGCCGTTTCATTGCAGTTAATGAACGGATGATGAACAACCGGCCCGCGGTCCTGATCGTCGACGACGACGCGTCGCTGCGGGCGATGCTGAGCCTGTCGCTCAAGCGCGCGGGCTACCCGACCTTGTCGGCGGGCAGCGGCGCCGAGGCGCTCGCGCTGCTCGCGACGCGCCCCATCGACTGCATGGTCACCGACGGGCGCATGGACCCGATGGACGGCTTCGAGCTCTCCCGGCGCGCCAAGGACCTCAAGCCCGGGCTGCGCATCGCGATGGTCAGCGCCGTGTTCAGCGAGGCCGACGCGGGCGCCTCCCCCATCGACCGCCGCTTCGAGAAGCCCCTGCTCGTCAGCTCCCTCGTCGCCTGGCTCCAAGGCGCCTGAGCCTCAGCGCGAGGGGAGCGCGAGCACCGGGATGCGGGAATGGCGCAGGACGCGCTCCACGGTCGCCCCGAGCACCATGCTGCCGAGCAAAGATTTGCGGTGCGCGACGAGGACGAGCAGGTCGCGCCCGCGCTCGGCGCGCAGGATCTCCTTGACCGGATAACCCACGCGCACCTCGAGCTCGGGGCGCACGGCCTTGAACAGCGCCGCCGGGAGCTTCGCGGCCTGCGTGCTGATGCGCTTGGCGGCGTACGGCGCCTTGGCGCCTTCCTCGACGACCTCGAGCATCGACAGGCGCGCGTTGTAGGCGCGCGCGAGGACCGCCGCGGCCTGAAGCCCGCGGCGGGCGTACGCGGCGGCGTGGACCGGAGCGAGGATCCAGCGCGGGGCGCGCCACGGGCGCGGCACGACCAGCACCGGGCATGCGGCGTCGTGGACGACGGCCTCGGCCGTCGATCTCTGGATCCAGCGCACGAGGCCGGGGCGGTGATGCGTCCCCATCACCAGAAGGTCCACGCGCAGGTCGCGCGCCAGGCGCCGGAGCGCGTAGACCGGGTCGCCGTTGACGGCGTGCACGCGGGCGCCGGGACCGAGGCGCGCGCGCAGGCGCTTCAAGGAGGCGGCGCGAAAGCCCGGGCGGGCCGAGAGGTTGTGCAGGCCGACCGGCGCCGTGGGCGCCTGGTGGACGCACCAGACGGCCTCGAGCGAGGCGTCGAAGCGCTTGGCGACCTCCTTGGCGGCGTCCCAGGCGTGCAGCGACGCCGAGGAGGGATCGACGGCGGCGAGCATCCGGCGCGGCGGGAACCTGAGCATAAAGCCTCCGGGCGTCATTCATGATCCAGCAACGGAACGGCCTGGTCGCTCCGTTGCTCCGCCCCTGGGCATGAAAATGGCTTGGGCGAGCCGCCTGCTGCCCGCCGCCGTCCTCCTCGCCGGGGGCTGCGCGGCGTGGCGGCTCTGGAGCGAGATCCCCGTGTCCAAGGGTCCCGGCGCCGCGGCCGTCCCGCAGGCGCCGGCCGAGCGCCGCGAGGCGGCCTTGTTCCACAGCGACCTGGGGCCGGACACGGTGGACGTCTCATCCTATCCGGCGGCGCGGCGGCGCGACTACGAGGTCTACGCCCGCGTCTGCTCGCGCTGCCACACCTTGGCGCGCTCGATCAACGCCCCCTACGTCAGCCGGACATGGTGGGAGTTCTACATCGCGCGCATGCGCGTGCGGGCGGGCTTCCACGGCGAGAAGCTCGACGGGGATGAGATCAAGGCCGTCCTCGACTTCCTCCAGCACGACGGCGAGGCGCGCAAGCTCGCGCGCTCGGCGGAGTTCGAGGCGCAGCAGCGCGAGCTCCGGCGGCGCTTCGAGGTCGAGCTCGCCAAGCGCATGGAGCGGCTGCAGCGGCAGCCTCTCCCCCGGCGCTGAGCGGGGGAGGCGGCGCGAGCGCCGCCCCGCCCCCTTAGGCTCCGATGAGCTCCTTCGCCCGGGCCCGGATGGTCCGGCTCCGGGAGGCCAGCGCGCGCTTCATGTCCCGGTACTGGATCCGGCGCCGGTGCGCCTTGTCCTTGACCCAGTAGCTCAGGTCCTCGCGCGCGTCTCGCCCGGATTTCGGCGCGAACAGCGCGCCGAGCGCGGCGCCGACGACCGCGCCGGAGATCAGATATCCGGCGTAAGCGGCATACGGCTTGATCGACTTTTCCACGTTGCCCTCCGGAAGCCCGAGAGATCGCGTCTCCCCCGGCGGCGCAACACATAAGCCACCGCTAGACGACGCCGCGTCCGCGCCCGGAGAACAGCCCCTTGGCGAGGACGAGCGCCCGCCGCCGCAGCTTGCGCCGCCGCCGGCGCGCGAGGCGCAGAACGGCGGCCGGGGCCTTCCCGGCGCCGCGGTCCAGGCGCTCGCGGAGCACGGACAGGTCGTGCTCGCGGCCGAGCGCCTGAGAGAGGCGGCGCAGCTCCGCGATCGCGGCGGCCCGCGCTCCCCGCGGCCGGGGCGAGAGGGCCTCGAGCTCGAGAAGCAGGGCCTTCGAGCGCTTGCGCAGGTCATGAAACCGGCGCTTGCCGGGCGAGGCGCGGGCGGCGCGATAGCCCCGGCGCGCGCGGCGCAGCGAGCGCCGCAGGGCCTTCCCGAGCGCGGGGACGACCGGGACGAACGGCGTCTTGAACGGGCGCTCGAGCTCCGGCCGCTTGTAGCGCAGCATCAGCACGCCCGCGCTCACGACGACGAAGGCGAACAGCGTGCCGAT
>JAKFCD010000137.1:0-45522 GCA_036676805.1 Elusimicrobiota bacterium | reverse complement strand
CCCAAAGTGTAGGAGAAGGTGCCCCAGAAGCGGGGGTTGCACTCGATGATGAGGACGCGCTCGCGCGCGGGGCCGTCATAGCGCATGTCGACGTGCGCCAGCCCGGTGTAGGAGGCGGCCGCCGCCAGGCGCCGGCCGAGGTCGAGGACGCGCTCGTCTTCGATGTAATGGATGGTGCCGTCCTTCGAGCGCAGCTGCACCGCCCAGGCCAGCAGCCGCCCGCGGTCGGCGAGAAAGCTCAGGTCCACGTCCTCGCCCTCGACGTAGTCCTGCGCCAGCAGCGGGTAGACGGCGCCGGACAGGCGCTCCTTTAATACGGCGGCGGTGAGCGCCGTGGTCACGCCGCGCCCGCCGGAGTCGGCCGGAGGCTTGAGGACGACGGGGGCGCTCACCGCGGCGGCCGCCGCGGCGTCCTCGAGCCGGCGGGTGACCGGCGAGGGCAGGCCGTGCCTGACCAGGAGCTCGTAGAAGGACCATTTGTCGTCGAGCGAAGCGAGGGCGGCGGGAGCGGGCGACGGGAAGAACGGCACGCCGGGAAGCTTCTCCTTGAGGCGGGCGGCGAGATAGGCGCCGGCGACGTCGACGGGCACGATCAAGTCCGGCGCGAATTCCCGGACGGCGCGCTCCGCCGCCGCGAGGACGCCGGCGCCGGCCTGCGACATCTCGCTCGCGTCGACGGCCACGCGCGCGTACGAGGCGCAATGGCGCGAGGCGCGCAGCAGCGCGCCCCCGCCGGCGCCGGCCACGCCCGCGATCAGGCCCCTGGCCCCCAAGGTGCGCAGGACCGACAGGGCCAGGTTCTCCATGGCGGTCAGGACGAGAACGCGCTTCATCGCGGGGTGAGTGTACGGCTCCCGCTCCGTCAAGTCAAGGGCCGCGCCATCCGCTATAATGACGCCGTGGTCATTCATGAGTGAGCCCCCCCGACGCATCCTGTTCGTCTGCACGGGGAACATCTGCCGCAGCGCAATGGCCGAGCGCCTGCTCGCGTTCTGGTCGGATGAGCGCGGGCTGGGCCTCGAGGTCCGCTCCGCCGGCACCGCGGCCGAGAGCTGGTACGAGGTTCCCGAGCACGCCCGGCGCCTGCTCTCGGCCGAGGGCGTGCCTCCCTTCCAGCACGCGCCCCGCCTGGTGACGCGCGAGCATCTGCGCTGGGCGGACCTCGTCCTCGTCATGACGCGCGCGCACCGGGACCGCCTGTCCGAGCTTTATCCCGAGTTCGGCCGGAAAACGCATCTGCTCCGGGAACTGGGCGGCTTCGGCGAGCTCGACATCGAGGATCCGATGGGCGGCTCCGAGGAGATCTTCGCGCGCTGCCTCGTGACGCTGAAGGAATCGCTCGAGCCGCTGGTCTCCCGGGGCTTCGCGGCGGCTCCCGAACCCGATATCCTCGTCAGCGTGATCGTACCCACGCGCGATCGCGCCCGCGTGCTGCCGCGGACGTTGGGCAGCGCGCTGGGCCAGACCTACCGGAATCTCGAGGTCATCGTCGTCGACGACGGCTCGACGGACCGCACCGAGGAGGTCGTGCGCTCGTTCGCGGACACGAGGGTCCGCTACGAGCGCAAAGGCCCCCCGCATTCCGCCGCGTCCGCGCGCAACTTCGGCGCGAGCCTGGCCCGCGGAGCGTTGCTCGCGTTCCACGACGCCGGCGACGAATGGCTGCCGGAGAAGCTCTCCGCGCAGGTCGGGGCGATGGCGCGCCTTCCCGAGGACGTCGCGCTGGGCTACTCCACGCTGACCCGGATACACGAGGACGGGCTCATGCAGGACCTGAACCCGCCCGTCTTCGAGGCGGACGAGCCGGATCGTTTCCGCCGGGCGCTGGCGATGGGCGTGTCCGGTATCTATTTGCAGGCGGCGCTGATCCGGACCTCGGCGTTCCGCGCGCTCGGCGGCTTCGACGAGTCGTTCCGCTGCTGGGAGGACCTCGATTTCTTCATGTGCCTGGCCAAGCGCTTCCGGCTCCAATTTATACCCGGCCGGTTCACGCGGCTGTTCGACGACGCCCGCGGCGTCTCCAAGGATCTCGACGGGCTGTATGAGGCGCACCGGATACTGCTCGACAAGCACGCGGCGGACCTCGCCGCCGACCCCGCCTTGCTCGCGCCGCATTGGCGAGCCGCCGGGATACGCCTGATCCCCTCCGGGCACGGCAATTACGCGCGCGAGTCGCTGTGGAAGGCCCTGACGTCCGGCCACGGCCGGGCCTCGGACCTGGGCTGGCTGGTCGTCGCCTGGGGAGGGGCGCCGCTGTACCGGGCCCTCGGCTCCGCCCGGCAACTGCTGTGGCGCCTCAAGGGCGCTCCGCCTCTCGACACGAACGCCGGCTGAGGCCGTTCAGTCGCGGGCTTCGGCGAAGTCGCCATGGGCCGC
Source organism: Elusimicrobiota bacterium (assembly GCA_036676805.1). GTDB lineage: Bacteria > Elusimicrobiota > Elusimicrobia > UBA1565 > UBA9628 > GWA2-66-18. The sequence goes on along the minus strand of JAKFCD010000137.1, from coordinate 43,146 downwards.
GTCGGCGGTGAAGGTCGGCACGAACTCCGAGAGACGGCGCATCATCAGGGCCTTGTCGTTGCCGCGGCTGGCGAGCTCAAGCTCGAGGACTTTCTCCGCGAGATTGTCCACGTGCCCGTTCTCCGCGCGAAGAACCATGATCTCCGGGTGCTCGGACTGCTCCTCGCCGGCGGGATCCTCGACGAGCTCCTCGGCCATCTTCTCGCCGGTCTTCAGGCCCGTGATGCGGATCTCGACGTCGCGCCCCGGCTCCAGGCCGCTGAGCAGGATCAGGTTGCGCGCCATGTCCATGATGCGCACCGGGTCGCCCATCTTGAGCACGAAGACCTCTCCGCCCCGGGCCATGGCCCCCGTCTGCAGAACGAGGCCGACCGCCTCCTCGACGGTCATGAAGAAGCGCGTCACGTCGGGATGGGTGATCGTGATCGGACGGCCGAGCTCGATCTGCTCCTGGAAGATCTTGAGGACCGAGCCGGAGCTGCCCAGGACGTTGCCGAAGCGCACGGCCACGAAGCGGGTCTTGGAGCGGCGCGCGAAGTCGGTCACCACGATCTCGGCGGCGCGCTTGGTCGCCCCCATCACGCAGGAGGGGCGCACGGCCTTGTCGGTCGAGATCAGGAGGAACACCTCGACGCCGTGCTTGTCGGCCGCGGCGGCGAGATGATAGGTGCCCAAGGTGTTGTTGCTGACGCCCTCCTGGACGTTGGACTCGAGCTGAAGGACGTGCTTGTGGGCGGCCGCGTGGAAGACGACCTGCGGCTTGTGGGTCTTGAAGACCCGGTCGAGCAGGTTCTGGTCGCGGACGTTGCCGAGGACGGGGATCACCTTGACCGTCGGCATCTTCTCGCGCAGCTCCATCTCGCGGTAGAAGAGGGCGGTCGCGTGGGTCTCGACGAGGACGATGGTCCGCGGCCGGTAGGTGATGGCCTGGCGGCACAGCTCGCCGCCGATGGTGCCGCCCGCGCCGGTCACGAGCACGACCTTGCCCTCGATCGAGGCGGCGATGCGGGCGAGGTCCAGGCGGACCTCCTTGCGGTTGAGCAGGTCGGCGGGCTGGACCTTGCGCGGGTTGGCCCCGGCGGAGGGCGTGCGGAGCATCTCGTCGAGGCTGGGGGCGATCTTGATGAGCGGACGCTTGGCGAGCTCGCGCATCGCCTCGGCGACCGCGGAGACCGCCTGGCCGCGGGCGCTCGTCACGGCGACGACGACCTCGTCCACCGCGTTGCGCACGAGGAAGGCGGCGAGGCGGGAGGCGCCGCCGACGACCGGCACGCCGTGCATGCGCATCCCCCACTTCTCCTCGTCCTCGTCAAAGAAGGCCGCGATCCGGTAGTTGACGTCGTCCTCGGTGCGCATCTGGCGATAGACCAGCTCTCCCAGGTCGCCGGCGCCGATGATCACGGCGGTGCGCGTCGGCAGGCCGGCGGCGCGGTCCTGCAGGAACTCCTTGGCGTAGCGGACGATGGCGTGGACCACGGCGACGCCGCCCAAGGTGAGCATGGGGGTCATCAACAGGATCGAGCGCGGGAAGCGGCCCTGGGTGACGAAGAGGATGAAGGTCGACTGGATCGCCGCCGCGGCGAACGCGGCCTTGGCCACGTTGAGGATATCGCCGAAGCTCGCGTAGTGGCGCAGGCCGCGGTTGAGGCCGAAGTAATACGAGGCCATCAGATAGCTGAGCATGACCGCGGGCACGGTCCCCAGGAACACCGCGGAATAGTAGCCTTCCCACTCGAAATCGAAGCGCAGGAGATACGCGACCGTGTAGGCCGCGACGACGACGAGGAGGTCCCCGATGACCACGGCGACGCGGCGGCGGGAAACACCGTTCTTTTGCGTCATCTCGGGCACATCATACTTCTTCAGGAAGGATTGATGGGTCATACTTTAAGGATAGAGCGGAGAACGCCGCCCAACGAGGGTCGTACGGCCCTTTCCCGAAGGGACCAAAAGGCCTAGGTGAGGAGCTTCCTATAGGCGGCTTCGAGGCGCCGGGCGAGCACGGAGTAGTCCCTCTCGCGGGACATGTAGGAGGCGCCCTTGGCGCCCATCTCCGCGCGAAGGGCGGGATCCCTAGCCAGCTCGATCAACGCGCGGGCGAACGCCCGCTCTTCATAGGGGACGCAGATTCCCCCGCCCGACTCCGACAGCACGAGCGCCTGGTCGGGGATGTCGTTGGCGACCATCGCGCGGCCCGCCCCGAGGCTTTCCATGAGCTTGGTGGGCGAGCTCAGGCGATAAAAAGAGGTGGGTGGCACGGGGGACACCCCGAATTCCGCCCGGGCCATCCGCGCGCGGACCGCCGCTCGGGGCACAGGGGGCTCGAAGGAGACGGCCCCCCCCAGCTCCAGGACGCGTGCCTGGTCGCGCAGGAATTCGACCGACTGCGGCCGGCGCGCGGAGCCCATGAAGGTCAGGCGCAGGCGCGGCTCCTCCCTCCGGGCCAGGGCCAAGGCGCGCAGCAGGAAGTCCAGGCCGCGCACGCGATCGAGCGAGCCCACATACAAAGCCTCGACGAAATCTCTGGGAGAGGGAGCGGGCTCCGCCACCGCCCCCCTGCAGCCCATGGGCAGGGCCTCGGTCGGCCCCTGGCGTCCCAGGGCCCCGTAATGGCCGGCCATGGCCGAGCTGATCGGCAGCAGCAGGTCGCAGGACAGAGCGACGCGGTCGACCAAAGCGCCGCCCACGGCGCCCTTGAGAATCTGCAGGGGGCGCCGCGCCAAGGGCAGCTCACGGGCCTCGCTGATCAGGATCGGGCCGTTGAGGACGGAGAGGTGATAGACGAAGGGCCTGCCCGCCCCGCGCGCCAGCGCGGCGGCGGCCAGGGCGAAGGCGGGATCGTTGCGCACCTGCACGAAGTCGAGCGCGCGCTCCTTGAGCAGCGCGGCCAGCCAGCGGCGCAGCGGCCGCAGCGTTCCCGCCTCGCGGCGGAACAAGGTCAGCGGCTGGCCGTGCCAGGTCTCCCGGCGCTCGAGCTGGGGCAGGCCGGGGATGAAGGCGGCGAAATGCACGCGATGGCCGAGGGACGCGAACTCGCGGGCGAAGATCTCCTCCAGCTGGGCCTCGTCGCAGGGATGCTTCTTCCAGTCGGAGATGAGGGCGAATTCCATCAGTGCTTGACCCCCTCGGCCGCGGCCACCTTGAAGACGGTCCGCCAGAGGATGAGCAGATCGAAGAGGAAGCCGCGGCGCGAGAGGTACTCGGCGTCGAAGCCGACCTTCACCGGGATCGGAAGCTCGTCGCGGCCGTTGACCTGCGCCCAGCCGGTGACGCCCGGCGTCAGCGCATGCACGCCTTTCGCCGTGCGCAGGGCGATGAGATCGTCCTGGTTGTACAGGGCCGGCCGCGGCCCGACCAGGCTCATCTCGCCCCGCAGGACGCACCAGAGCTGGGGAAGCTCGTCGAGGCTCGAGCGCCGAAGGAAGCCGCCGACCGGCGTGAGATAGGAGCCGGCATCCGACAGCAGATGCGTGGCTACGGCGGGAGTGCCGACGAGCATCGTGCGGAACTTGGGCATGGGAAAAACGGCGTTGCCGAGGCCGACGCGATCGGACCAGTACAGCGCCGGCCCCCGCGAAGTCAGCTTCACGAGCAGGGCGACGGCGAGCAGGACGGGCGCAAGGAGCGGCAGCGCGGCGAGCGAGACGGCGAGATCGAAGAGGCGCTTCATGTGCGGGCCTTAAGATACCATAGCGCCGTCGCGGCGAGCCCCTCGTCGACGGTGAAGGGCGGGCGCCAGGACAGCGCCGCGCGCAGCGGCGCGTCGTCGACCGCGAGATCGCCGAGGAGGCGCTCGGCGTCGGCGCCCCGTCCGATGAGGCCCGCTGCGGCGCGCAGAAGGGCGGGCGGCACGGGGAAGAGCCGGGCGGGGCGTCCGAGGGCCCGTCCCAGCCGGCGGACGAGCTCTCCCGTCGACAGATCCTCGCCGTCGCGGATGAAATAAGCTCCGTCGACGCCGGGCTTGTCGAGCGCCCGCGCCACGGCATCCGCGAGATTCCCGCAGTAAAGCAGGCTGCGGCGGTTGTCGACCGAGGCGAGAGGCAGCGGAATGCCCCGGGCCGCGAGGGCGAGCAGGCGGAGGAAGTTGGCCTTCACCCCCGGCCCGTAGACGAGCGGCGAACGCAGGGCGCAGGAGGAAAGGCCGGACACGCCGGCCAGCGCGCGCTCGGCCTCGAGCTTGCTGGCCCCGTACGGGTCCGACGGCTCGAGCGCCTTGACGGAGCTGAGGAACACGAAGCGCTTCACGCCGGCGCGGGCGGCGGCGGCGGCCAGCGCCGCGACGGCCTCGGCGTTCACGCGCCGGAATTCGCCCGCCTGGGCGGCGCCGTCCTCGAGACGGTGCGCGCGCGCCGCGAGGTGCACGACGGCCTCGGCGCCGTCGAGCGCCGCGGCCCAGGCGGTCGCCGGCGACAGCTCCCCCACCGCGAGGGGCCGCACACCCGGGGGCAGGCGGGGAAAATCCGCCTCGGAGCGGACCGCCGCCGCGACCGTCCAGCCGGCCTTGAGCAGCACGGGCACGACGGCTCCGCCGACGAAGCCGGTCGCCCCCGTCACGAGGACGGTCCTCACGCGGGCCCCTTGCGCAGCTCGCGGTACAGGGCCAAGGTCTCGGCGGCGACGCGTTCCTGGGAGAACTTTTCCTCCGCCCAGCGCCGGCCCGCCTCGCCCATGCGCGCCCGGCGCTCGGGATCCGCGATGAGCAGATGAAGCGCATCGGCCAGGGAGACGGCGTCCCTCACGGGGACGAGCAGGCCGGTGAGCCCGTCGCGCACCGCGTCGCGGCAGCCGGGCACGTCCGTCGTCACGCAGGCGCGGCCGCTGGCGGCCGCCTCGAGCAAGGTCTTGGGCATGCCTTCGCGATAGGACGGCAGGCAGACGAGTTGGCTGGCGGCGAAGACCGCGGCCATGTCCTCCCGCCTGCCCCACAGCTCCACGACCCCCTCCTTCTTCCATTCCTTGAGCCGCTGCGCCGGCACCGCGGCATGGTTCTCGGGGTCGGAGTCCCCGACGAGCGCGAAGCGCGCGCCCACGCCCGAGGCCTTGAGCCTGCGCGCCGCCGCCACGAACTCCCCCACGCCCTTGTCCCACAGCAGGCGCGCGGGCAGCACCACCACCGGCTCGCCCTCGGGCGGGGCGGACGGCTTGAAGACCGACAGGTCGACGCCCGAGCCGCGGATCAGGACGAGGTCCTCGAGCTTGACGAGGCCCGCCGCCAGCAAGGTGGCGGCGTCGTCGTCGTTCTGCAGGATCGTCTTGGCGCGCAGGCCGCCGAGGGCGAAGCGCAGCAGCCGGGTCACGAGCGCGCGCACCGCGCGCCCCTTGGCGTCCCTCGCGATGAAGGCGTAGCCGAGGCCGGTGAAGGCGTTCACGACCGAAGGCACGCCCGCCAGCCGCGCCGCGATCGAGCCGTACAGCACGGGCTTCAGGGACACGTGGTGGACGATGTCCGGCTTCTCGTTCCGGTAGACCCGCGCGATGTCGCGCACGAGCCCCAGCTCCCTCAGCGGGTTGAGGCTGCGCCGGCTGAAGTTCGTCGCGATGAGCCGAAAGCCCTCCTTCTCGATCGCGGCTCCGTGACGGTCCACGCGGCAGGCCACGCTCACTCGGTAGCCCGCGTCCCGCGCGGCGCGCGCGAGCGGCAGGCGATGGGAGCAGAAATACCAGTCCTCGGTGACGAGAAAAAGGAGGCGGGGCTCGCGGCGGCTCATCGGCCCGCCCCGGGAAGCAGCCGGCCCTCCAGCCACAGCACTCCCTCGGGCGGCAGGCAGGCGCTCGCGCCGCATGGCGGGAGCGTCTCGCGCGCGTCGGCGCGCGGCCGGAACAGCGCGCGGCTTCGGGCCAGCGCGGCGCCGTCGACCGGGAGCGCAACCGCGCCCGGATTGATCAGGAGCACGTAGGTCCTTCCCCCTCGGGACCAAGCGCGCGCGCGCATCCCCTCCGGGACGGGGAACGGCACGGCCGCGGGCCGCCCGCGCTCGATGACCGGCTTCATGGCGCGAATCTCGCCCAGGACCCGGACCGCCGCCTGCCACTCTTCGGGATAGTCCCTCCAATCGAGGCCCGCCGGCAGCCGCGGGGGCACGAAGAAGACGCCGGCCGCGTCGCCGTGCGCGGCGCGGGCGGCGAGGAAGCGAAGCCGGCGGGCGGGCAAGGTGCGGTCCCGCTCGTCCCCCGCGAGCTCGACGGCCGCCGACGGCGGGACGATCTCGGCCGAGTCGAACCCGAGACGAAGGACCTCGGCGCGGAGGCGGGGCGACAGGGGCCCGGCCACGCCCGCGGGGAACGGACGCGGGGGCTCCGCCGAGCAGGCCGCCAGCAGCAGCGCCGCGAGAAGAGGTCTCACGAGACCGCCGCCTGAGCGCGGCGCAGCCAGCGCCGGGAAATCTGGCCCGTGAAATCGGCGTAGGCCGTGACGGAGAAGGACTTGAGCAGGACCCAGTAGACGAGCGACGCGGCGGCCGTCTCGACGGCGAAGCGCGCCGGCGCGGCCCATTGGGGAGGCATCGCCGCCGCCGTCGCGCCGGCCGCCAGCGCCGCGGCCGCCGCGCAGGCGAAAACGCCCGCGAGGTTGGCGAAATAGTCCTTCAGGCTGAGCCCCACGAGCCGGCAGGCGTAGAAAATGGTGACCGGCGCGGTGAGCACGGAGGCGATCGCGTACCCCGACGCGACGCCGACGATGCCCCAGCGCAGGCCGATCACGATGCCGGCGATCTCGACGGCGTGAAGGGGAATCTGCACGCGCAGGCGCAGCCGCGTCTGACCGAGCGCCGAGTAAAGGCTGCCGAGCATCGCGGTGACGGATTGGATCAGCCCCACCCCGATGAGCACCCGCAGCACGGGGACCATCTCCCCCCATTGCGGCCCGAACACCGCGGCGGTGAAGTCCGGCGCGCAGGCCAGCACGCCGAGCATCAGAGGGAAGTTCGCCAGGGCCACGACGCGCGTCATGCGCTGGAACAGGGAGGCCACGCGCGCCGGGTCGGACTGGATGATCGAGAAGGAAGGAAGCATCACCCGCTGAAGGACGCGCGAGATCCGGTTGATCGGAAAGAGCATCACGGCGTACGCGCGGGTGTAGACGCCGAGCGGAGCCTGGCCGAGCACGCGCCCGACCAGGACGTTGTCGACGTTGCGGACCCAGTAGGTCGCGGCGTTGGTCAGGAATTGATCGGTGCTGAAGCCGAAGAGCTCCCGGACGGCGCCGACGTCGAAGATCGCCTTGGGGCGCCACGGGCTCAGCCCCCACAGGGCCGCCGAGCCGACCGCCGAGGAGACCACGGATTGCCCGACGATCGCCCACGGGCCCGCTCCGGCGAAGGCGAGCGCCACCGCCGTGACGGCGCCGGACCAGGACGCCGCGGTCTCCGCCCGCGCCATGCCGGCGAACTCGAGCTCGCGGGACAGCAGGCTGGCGTGCGTGATCCCGAGCGCGTTGAGGACGAACAGCAAAGAGATGACGCGCATCAGGGGCACGAGCGCCGGCTCCGCGTAGAACCAGCCGACCGCCGGCGCCGCGGCCAGGAACAAGGCCGTCATGAGAAAGCCCAGGCCCACGTTGACCCACCAGATCGACGAGCGATGCCGTTCGTCGATCTCGCTCTTCTGGATCAATGCCGCGCCGAAGCCCTGCTCGGCGACGACCACCGCGAAATTGACGAAGATCAGCACTGTCGCGGCCAGCCCGAAATCGTACGGCGTGAGCAGGCGCGCGAGGATCACGGTGGAGGCGAGCAGGGCGGAAAGCCGTCCGGCCTGGCCGGCCACGCTCCAGAGCAGGCTCGACGCCGTCTTTTCCCCGAAGGAGCGCGTCATGAGCCGCCCGCGAGACCGCGGCGCAGGATCTCCTCGACCTCGGCGCGCGTGTAGTCGCCCTCATCTCGGTCCGGGAGGGACGGCTTTTCCCGAGGCGCGTCGTACTCCTCCATGGCCCTCAGGTGGACCATCTGCCGGGCCTTCATCCGCCGCGCGTGGCGCAGCGCGGCCTCGAAAGCCGCCCGCCGGCCCGCGACGGCGCCGGCGTAGGCGCCGTAGAGCTCCACGTAGCGCGCGTACAGCACGAGATCGTCGAGGCGGGCGAGCACCGCGGGATCGGAGGCCAGCGCCCGCGCCTCCCCCAGGCGCGCGTACATGTTCTCCACGAGCCCGGCCGGGACCGTCCGCTTCGCGAGGCCCCCGGAGCCGTCGATCTCCTCGTAAAACCGGCGCATCGGCTCCTTAGCCTCGCCGAAGGCCTTGTCGAGGAAATCCTCGCGGATGGCCTCGACGCGGCCGGCCTCGTCCAGGTCCCACAGAATGCGGGCGCCCGTGTAATAGCCCAGGCCGTTGGCGCCCCAGTCCTCGCCGGATTCGGCCGAGTAGAAGCGCGCGCCGAGCGCGTGGAAGCGCGGGATCGTGCGCGCGAGATAGGAGAGGTCCCCTCCGTGCATGCGCGCGGGCAGGCCGCGATGCCATTGATAAACGCCCCAATACTCGCGCACCCCGAGCCGGGCGCCGCGCTCGCTCCAAGCCCGCATCAGCGACTCGGGGTCGAGCCCCTTGGGAAGGTAGGCCGTGGCCACGCTGACGATCACGCCCGCGGCGACCCGGCCCGAGGGCGCCGGCGCGTGCCGGTTGTAGGCGTAGAAGGCCGCGTGCTTGCCCGGGAAGCGGTCCGCGAGCATCGTCGCGACCTCGTTGGCGGCCGCGAGCACCCGGTCGCTGACGCCGCCCATCGCGGCGCAGGCCGCGCATTCGCACCACTCGTCGCCGTCGCTGGGCTCGACCGACGTCGAGTCCCGCTCGGGCTCGGCCTCGAAGCGGCGCGCGGCGTCCGCCGCGAGCAGGCGGCGCAGGCCGGGGTTGGACAGGCACAGCTTGGTCGAGCGCCGCTCGCCCTTGAAGAGCCCGCGGTACTCCGCGTGGGCGTTGAACTCGGCCGGATTGCGCTTGATGACGGCTTCGTAGGCGTGCCCGGTCTCGAGCGTGAAGGCGCCCGGGACGCGGTTGCGCCGCCGCCACTCCGCGAACGTTTTCCAGTTCGGCGCGGACTCGCCGAAGCCGTACCAGATGCGGCGCGCGGCGTAGGCCGGAGCCGATTGCACGTCGACGGCGATCTTCAGGTCCGGGTTCGACGGCACCACCTCCCACGCCGGCCCCGGGAAGAAGCGCCGCCAGCCCGCGCGGTAAAGCAGGTCCGCGACCGCGGCCTCGACGCCCGCGTCCGTCGCGCCGACCGCCGTCAAGCCGTCCGGGCCCGAGCGCAGAATATACTCCTCGCGCCGCATCGGCTCCTCGGCGAGGAACTTCCCGGCCAGGCCGAGGACGGGGAAATCGGCGGCCGTGCCGAGCGCCAGCCCCTTAGAGCCGTCCCCGTTCTCGACGGCGAACGGCCGGCCGCAGACGCGACCGAGGGAGGCGGAAAGATCGCGCGCGGCCGCCCGCGTCCGCGCCGACGCGGTCGCGGCGACGACGACCGGCATCGCGGGCGCGCCGCCGCGGCACAGCGCCGCCGCCAGCAGGACCGCGCCGGTCACGAGTTCGCCTCGTTGATCGCCGCCGCCATGAAACCGGTCAGGAAGAAGAGACGGAAGTTGTCGAGGAACTGCCCGGCGAGGAGCATCAGCGCGACCGAGGTCAGGAAGGCGGCGGTGCCCGCCTGGCGCATGAGGTCGCCGCGGGCCCCCCGCAGGAGACGCCAGGAAAGCAGCGCGAATCCGGCCAGGATCAGACCGGTGCCGGCGACGCCGTTGCGCAGCAGCCAAAGCAGATACTGGTTGTCGACGTAGGTCATCGTCTCGTACTTGGAGGGTCCCCAGCCGAAGAACGGCGAACGGGAGATGTACGTGAGCGCCTCGCGGGCCTGGACCAGGCGCCGCGCGGCGTTCGCCTCCTCCTGCAGCCCTCCGCGGCTCACCGCGGTGATCACGCGCGCGACCCGGTTGTTGGCCAGCACGCGCGGGATCAGCCAGGGGCCGGACAGGACGAGGCACAAAAAAGCCAGGCTCAACTGGGCGGCGAGCTTGACCTTGAGCTGAATCAGGCCTTGATAGACGTACACGGCCAGGGCGAAGGCCAACAGCACGCCGGTCGCCGCCCAGGCGGTCCGGCTGCCGGTGTAGAAAAGCACGAGCAGGCCCGCCGCGACGTGAGCCAGGCGCAGGCGCGACTTCGAGAAGAACAAGAGCCAGCAGATGGTCAGCGTCGCGGCGAAGCCGAGGAAATTGGGATTCTCGAACGGCGCGGCGAGGCGCGCCTGCCCGCTGAAATTCCCGACGGAGGTCTTGGTCCCGGCGTAGAGCGCCTTGAACGCCGGCGTCAGCACCGGCAGCGAGCGCTGGTACGCCGCGAACACGAACAGGGAGAAATACAGGGCCGCGGTGAGCGCCGCCTCGAGCGCCGTCCGGACCCGCCCCTCGAAATGACGGATGATGTAGACGACGAACGCCCACAGGATCAGGTAGCGCCCGAGCTCGAACATGTCCCGGGGCCCGGTTTGGATGCCGTTGAAGGCGACCGAGAAGACGTAGGAGGTCACGTACAGGAACTGGACGAGGAACAGGATGACGGACGCCTGCCGGGCCGGCTTGCGCGTCTCCCAGGGAGCTCCCTTGACGAGCAGCAGCAGGCAAGAGAGCGCGAAGATCGACGCGGCGAACGAGCGCTCGACCCACCAGCCGAACAGATGACCCGGCACGAAGATCGTGAGCCAGACGGCGAAGATCATCGGGTTGGGGAGGCGGATCACGCCGGTAGCCTGGGATGTCATCGCTTCCTCGCCCGCCGGATCGGGGTGAAGCGCACCGCCCCGGAGCGCTCGAAGAACTCGCGCGCGTCATCGGCCCGGCCAAGGCTGAGAAGGCTGTTTCCCGCGCTCCACAGGGCCGCCGCGTCGAAAGGTCTTCGCTCGGCGGCCGCCAGGGCGTAGCGCAGTGACGCCCGCGGCAGCGTGGCGTCGAGCCCGCCCTGGGCCGCGCTGAGCGCCTGGAGGGCCCCGGCCAACCCGTATAGGTAGCGAGGATTCTCGTCGCGCTCGAGAGCGCCGGCGAGCGCCGTCGCCCTTTCCGCCGCCCCCCCTGTCGCCGCGGCCCGCCAAGCGGCGGCCGCGGGCCGCGCGGCGCTCAGCGCCAGGACCAGTAAGCAGGCCGACGCCGTCAGAGCGGTGTCCCGCGTCGGCGGCGCGGGCGGGAGCGAGGCCCGCGCCTTGTCGCCCCAGGACGGCGCGGACAACAGGAAGCCGACGACTCCGAGGAAGACGACCGAGTTGCCCGGTATCTGGAACGGGAACTCAAACAGGGCGTGGGCCGCGAACGCGACGGCCGCGGCGAGCCCGCCTGCGATCAAGGCGCGCATCTCCTTCGAGCGCGCCCGCCGCCAGGAGCGCGCCGCCGCGAAAACGAAAGTCAGCATGGCCCCCAGCGCCAGCGCCGCCCCGAACGCGCCGGCTTCGAGGGCGACCTCGAGCCAATCCCCGTGCGCGTGCTCGACCGAGGCCCGCAGGTCCAGATTCTGATAAGAGGGATAGACCGTCTCGAAGCTCCCGAGGCCCGTCCCGAACAACGGCGCGTCGCGCAGCCAGCGCGCGCCGTCGGCATAGATGTAAAGGCGGCCCAGGACCGCCTTCTCGGCGAGCGCTCCCGCGTCGACGCCCGCCCCCACGTGGCGGAACGCGAAGAACACGACCACGGCGGCCGCGGCCAAGGCGGCCGCCGCCCGGGCCCGACGCCGAGCGGGGCGCTCCGCGAAATCGGCCCCAAGGAGGGCCATCGCCGCGGCGGCCAGCGGCATCGCCAAAAAAACGCCGCGCGCGCGGCAGAAGGCGATCGTTCCGAGCAGGATCAGCACGCCCGACGCGCGCAGGGCCTGCGCGCGCAAAGAGTCCGGCATGGGCCCGTCGACCGCCGGCGCGCGCTTGACCCGGGAGAAGAACACGCCGAGGCCGAGGCACGCCGACATGAGCAGAAGGTTGGCGGCGTGGTCGCGGTTGAAATAGGGGCCGAACGGGTTGGCCCCTGAGCCGATGATCCGCAATCCGTAAAGCTTCCCCCCGCCGGCCGCCGCCTGCGCCAGGCCGACGGCGGCGAGGGCCAGTCCCAATCCGAAGAGAAAGCGCGCGTAACGGCGGGCGGACTCATGGCCGTTGAGAATCCGCGGCACGCTCCAGAGCAAAGCCGCGTACGTCGTCCAGAGCAGGACGGCCGCCTCGGTCGCGTGCGGGTCAGCGGTCGACGGCCACACGGAGCGGGGGGCATCGGGAGCCGCCTGATTCAGAAGCTGGAAAACGCCCAAAAAGGCGATCGCCGCGGGAAAGAGCCAGAATCGGCCCGCGAGCCCGGCGGGCGCGGGGCGCCCCCCCACGAAAACCCCAAGCGCGAGCAGCAGGACGAGTATCTGAAGGATGGCCCGCGACCAGGGCTCCACGCAGCCGAACGCGAACGGGCCGAAGGCGGTCAGCGCGAACAACAGCCCCTCCAGGAACTTGGAGGGAACCGGTCTCATGAGGGCCGGGCTTTCGGCTCCGGGTCGCTGTAGTCGCGGTAGTACTGCTCGTAATAACGGCCGTCCGCGTAGCTCATCGTCCCGAGACGCGCCCCGTTGACCACGCCGCCGAGGATCTTGATGCCTCCGGACCGAAGCCGTCCGCAGGCCGTCCGGATCAGCGGCACGCGCGTGCGGCCGAACCGGGAAACGAAGATCGCGGGCTTGACGTGGCGCCCCCACAGCAGGATGTCGCTGATGGGGAAGACGGGGGTGCAGTCGACGATGACCCGGGAGTAGCGGCCGCGCGCCCAGTTGATGAACCGCTCGAGGCGATCCGTGTTGAGCAGCTCCGCCGGGTTCGGCGGCCGCGGCCCGCAGCTGATGAGATCGAGGTTCGGCACGTCGGTCTTCTGAAGGATCTCGGCGGGGTCGGCCACGGAGCCGGCGAGGAAGTCGCTGAGGCCCCTCTCCCCCGAGACGTGGAAGTTGCGGTGCAGGCGCGGCCGACGCAGGTCGCCATCGACGATCAGGACCTTCTGCCCGAGCTGGGAGAGCACAACGGCGAGGTTGGCGGAGACGAAGCTCTTTCCCTCCTCCTGGACGGAGCTTGTGAGCAGGACGAACGGCTCGCCCTCCGCGGCCTCGGCGAAGCCGACCATCGTTCTCAAATTGCGGAATGCCTCGCTCGTCAGCGACACCTCGGCCGACAGCAGCGGCGCGTAGACCTTCGCGTCCTTTTTATGCCGCGAATAAGGGATGAGGCCGAGGAAAGGAATCCCGAGCTTGCGCTCGATATCCTCCTGGGTGCGCACGGTCTGATCCAGCATCTCGATGAGCAGCGCCGCGAAAACGCCGAGCGAGAGGCCGCCGAAAAGGCCGAAGACGAGCGCCAGCTCCTTGCGCGGGCGGACCGGCCGGTCCGGCAGCTTCGGGAAGTCGATGATGCGGACGTTGTTGGCCTGAAGCTGGCCCGAGAGCTCGGTCTTCAGGCTCGCCACGATGTTGTCGACCTCGTTGTTGAGCACCTTGCGCATCGAGCCCAGGCGGGACTTCAGCGACATGAGCTGGGGATGGCTGTCGGTGTACTTCATGCGCAGATCGGCGAGCTGCGCCTCGGCGGTGAAGATCTGGGTCTTGATGTCCTGGATGAGCCGGTTGTTGACCACCGAGGGCAGGGACTCGTTGATCCGCTGGGCGTCCGAGCCGCTCGTCCGGCTCTGAAGGGCGTCGAGCACGTCCTTGGACATGAAGGTCTGATTGCGCAGGTTCGTCTCGACGAAATACTGCGCCAGCGCCGTGGATATCTTCATCGCCAGCGCGGGGTCGGTGCTTTCGGCGTTCACGTTGCACAGCCGCGTGTGAGGGAGCGGCACGACCGTCACGGCCTCGCGCAGGTACCGCAGACCCCGGGAGAAATCCGCGCTGGAGGCGAGCTTGAGGTCGTCGTAGACGCGCTGGAGCTGGGAGTCGCTCGTGATCAGCTTGAACTGGGTCTCGAAGTATTCGTCGTCCTGGACGTCGCCCGCGTTGGACTGCACGGCCGACGATTTATTGAGCCGCTCGATGTTGAGCAAGGTCGACGCGCGAAACACCGGCGCGGACAGGAATGCGTAGGCCGCGGCCGAGAAAAATACGAGGAACGCGATCGAGACCACGATCCAGCGCCGGCGCAGCACGATCTCGACGTATTGGGCGAGGTTGAGTTCGACATCCTGCTCGTTGTCGGCCATTAGAAGAAGCTCTGGGGGACGTAGATCACGTCGTTGGGCTCGAGGACCATATCCTTTTCCTTCTGGCCTTGCTGAGTGATCGCCTTGACCTCGATGGTGTAGCTGATGCTGACGCCGTTGACGTTGCGCAGGACGCGCGTGCGGTCCTGGGCGGCGATCGGCGTGAAGCCGCCGGCCGTGCTGATCGCCTCCAGGACGGTCATGCGCGACTCGGTCGGGATGGGCAAGGAGCCGGGGCGCTGGACCTCGCCCATGACGAAGACGGTCTTGTTGCCGTATTCCTCGATGAACAGGGAGACCTGGGGGCTCACCAGGAACTTGGCCAACTTGCCCTCGATCGCGGCCTGCGCCTCGATGAGCGTCATCCCCCCCACCTTCACCTCGCCGATGAGGGGCATGGACACCGTTCCGTTCGCGTTGACCCGGACCTTGCGGTTCATGTCGAGGTCCTGATAGACCGTGACGCTGATCAGGTCGGCGGAGGAGATGCGGTAGTCGGTCTTGGCGCTCCCGACCTGCTTGAGCGCCGCCGCGATGGCGGCCGCTTCCTTATCGGCGAGCGCCTGGCGGGCGGCGGGGTCGCCGGGCGGCGCCTCATACGGAGCGGCGGGCGCGGCGGCGGCGGGAGGGGCGTAGACGGGCGGGTTGAAGTCAGCCGCCCCTTCGCTGACGCGCAAGCCGCCGCACGCCGCGGCGGTGAGGCACAGCGCGGCGGCCAAAAACGAGTTTCGGTTCATCCGCGCTTATTATACAGGCTCTAGAACTTAAGCGCCAGGTTCCACGCGGTCTGCTGGTCCTCGTAGTTGAACTGGCTCGTGAAGGTCGAGTTGCGCTCGCGATAAACGTAGGAGAGGCCGGTCGAGAGCCAGGCCTGGATGTCGTACTCGACCCAGGCGCCGCCCTGGTAGATGTCGTCGCGGCGGTCGCCGCGGGCGCCGGTCGTGCCGATGAACTGGGTGTCGGGATATTTGTCGACGCCGTAGCCCACGTTGACGCCGACCGAGAACTTGCGCGGCAGCCGGTGCTTGACGTCGAGGAAGGCGCTGTTGCTGATGTAGAACCGGTTGGACGCCGAGATCGACTCCTGCAGGGCGCGCGACAAGGTCAGAATGACGTCGGTCCGATCCACGGGCTTGTAGACGAGGTCGGTCGTCACGGCGAGGTTGCGCGTCACGCGGGTCACGCCCCCCAGGGGCGCCTCGTCGTACTCGCGGTAGGTCAGGCCGGCCTCGGCCCGCCCGGTGACCTTGGGGGCCACCACGCCGCTGACGCCGGCGCCGAAATCGTGGGACTTATGGTTCTTGTCCTGCTCGCCGGCCGCGCGGCCGACGGTGTAGTGCGTGAGGCCGCGGTGGTAGCTGACGTACGCCTTGGTCCGGGGCTGGACCTTGTAGCCGAGGTTGAAGCCGACGCGCTGGGAGTAGCGGTTGAGCTGGCGGCCGATGGCCTCGCCGAGGTACTTGTTGACCGTGTGGCTGGCGTCCACGCCGCCGGCCAGGTAGCCGTTGGGTTGGTCGTAGTCGAGGGCGGTGTAGGCCGTGTTCGACCAGCGCCGGTCGCGGCTGACGAGCTGGGAGAAGGCCTGGTCGCGGGTGTTCAGGTAGCGGTCGCCGGCGCGGAAGGTCAGGCCGTAGGCGCCCGCGTAGGCGTAGTCGACGTGGGCGGCCTGGTTGACGGTGTCGTTGGCCGAGGCGTCGGTCGTGTAGTTATGGGCCTCGGCGACGTAGCCCGCGGTCAGGTTGTGGAGGTTGCGCCACGGCAGCTCGAGTTCCAAGCCGAGCTCGTTCTTCGTGATCCAGGAGCCGCGCACGCCGCCGCCGACGATGACGTTGTTGGGCTGATCGCGGGGGACGAGGAAGATGTTGGAGTCGTAGACCTCGGTGAGCCGGTAATGGGGATGCAGGGCGAGCTGGCCCCAGTGGATGTTCGGCTTCTTGTACTGGGTGAGCCAGTCGAGGCTGACGGCCTGGGCGGAGGACGACGAAAGGAGGCAAAGGACGACGGCGGTGCGGGACATGGAGCGCATGATCGAATCCTTTTAAACGGCGTATCGAGACGGAAGCCCAGCCCCCGGGGGGACTGGGCTCCATCCGAAGCGAACGACGAGTCTACTCCGGCTGGGGAATCTCCTGCTCCGACTCCCGATCCGGGCCGGAAGGCGACAGGTTCGGGGGCGGGTTATAGGGCGGATTGTTGTTGTTGTTGTTCGCGCCGGGCGTGAAGCCGCCGTCGCCGCTGCCGCGGGGCGGATCGCCGATCTCGCCCAAGGTGCCGCCGTTGTTGGGCGTGCCGACCGCGAAGCCGGCCACGGCGTCGCGCAGGTCCTCGCCCTTGCCGCTGGAGAGGGTCAGACCCGGGGGGTTGCCGCGGCGGGAAGCGTTGGTCGAGGGGCCGCCGGCCACCGCGTCCTTGATGTCGTCGGGGCTGGGCATGTTCAGGCCGAGCTGGGGGCCGCCGTTGCGGAACGAGAAGGCGCCGATGATGCAGAGAATGATGATGATGACTGCGTTTCGGGCTTTGGACATCTCTTCCTCCGAAGGCTTAAAGCGCCGTCCTTCCCATTTGAGCCATGGACGACAACTTGCGAATATGATATCTCAAAGCTGGTTTAAATTCAAGCGGCTTAGGGCCCCACTCCATAGGGGCCAAAGGGCCTAGATGGGCCCGTTTCCAGGAGAACGATGAACGATCTGATTTCGAAGCTGAAGCAGCCGGCCCTCTGGACCATCAGCGTCCAGCTGCTGGTCCTCTATGTGGTCTCCGTCGCGATCTTCTTCGGAGCCCACGCCGTCCACAAGAAGGCCGAGCTCGCGCTCAAGGACCGCGTCGCCAAGGGAGAGGCGGCCCCCTCCGCCGGCATCGCCCTGCTCGCCGTCGCGCTCAACTTCCTCGGCGTGGCCGCCCTGGTCTTCGTCACGAAGAAGACCGGGGAGAGCGTCCGCATGGCGATGGTGCTGCTGCCCCTGTTCCTGATCGTCGAGCAGCATGTCCGCGCGCTGCGCGGACATCCCGAGGAACGCCGCCTTCAGCTTCTGGGGATGGCCGGAGTGGCGGCCGGCATGCTCTCCGCGATCGCCGCGTTCATGCCCCACGCGCCGCTGAAATAAGCCCGCTCGCCAGCCGCAGGCCGTTCAAGGTCAGGTCCGGCGCGTGCCGGACGCCGGGCAGGTCCTTGAGAAACAGCGGAGCCAGGCCGCCGGTGGCGGCGACGCTCGCCTCGCCGCCCATCTCCTTCTTCGTGCGCGCGAGGACCTCGCGGATCATGCCCAGGTAGCCGAAGTAAAGCCCCGACTCGAGGCAGGAGACGGTGTCCTTGCCGACGACGGTCCGGGGCTTGCGGACCTTGATGAGGGGCAATTTCGCCGTGAATTCATGGAGGGCGCGGGCGGCGGAGTTCGGGCCCAGTAAAATGGCGCCGCCGATGTAGGCGCCGCGGGCGTTCACGCAGTCGAACGTCGTCGCGGTGCCGAAGTCGATCGCGATGGACGGGCCTTTGAACAAATCGCGCAGAGCCAGAGCGTTGAGGATCCGGTCCGCGCCGACTTGCGTCGGCGTTTTCACTTTAAGCTTCAGGCCGAGCGGCGAGGACGGCTTGATGAACGACGGTTGAACGGCGAACGATTTCAAGATCGCCTCGGCAAGCACGGCGTCCAAATCGGGCACGACGGACCCGACCACGGCCCGGGTGGGCAGCCCACCGACCTTACGAAAAGGGCACTTGAGGGCGCGCGCGTACCAATCAGAGGATCGCCGGGGATCGGTCTCCAGACGCCATTGGCGCTGAAGGCGATCCCCGGCGAATACTCCTACCGTAATGTTTGTGTTGCCTGCATCGACGGCCAACAGCATCAATTTATTTTAATGCCCCGACCAACTCCTTCACCGCGCCGGCCGACTTGAGCAAGGCGGCGCGCTCGTCGACGGTCAGGTTCAGCTGGATGATGGACTCGATGCCGCGGGCGCCCAGCTTGCAGGGCACGCCGACGAAGACGCCGTCCACGCCGTACTCGCCCTCGAGGAGCGCGGCGCATGGAAGAATCTTGCGCTTGTCCTTGAGGATCGACTCGACCATCTCGGCCGCCGCCGCGGAGGGCGCGTAGTACGCCGAGCCGGTCTTGAGCAGCTTGACGATCTCAGCGCCCCCGTCGCGGGTGCGCTGGTTGATCGCCTCGATCTTCTCTTTAGACAGCAGCTCCGTGATGGAAATGCCGCTGACCGTCGAGAACCTCGGCATCGGCACCATCGTGTCCCCGTGCCCCCCGAGCACCATCGCGTGCACGCTCTCCATCGAGACGTCGAGCGCCTCAGCGATGAACCACCTCATGCGCGCGCTGTCGAGCACGCCCGCCATGCCGATGACGCGGTGCTTGGGGAACTTGGAGGCCTTCAGCGCGACCTGGCACATCGCGTCGAGGGGGTTGGAGACGATGATCAGGATGCAGTTCGGGGAGAACTTGACCACGCTCTCGGTCACCGACCCGACGATCTTCGCGTTGGTGTTGAGCAGGTCGTCGCGGCTCATGCCCGGCTTGCGCGGGATGCCGGCGGTGATGACCACGACGTCGGAGTTAGCGGTCGGCTCGTAAGAGGTGGTTCCGATCACCTTGGTGTCGTAGCCGACGACGGGCCCCGACTCCAGGAGGTCGAGCGCCTTGCCCGCGGGCATGCCCTCGGTCGCCGGAATGTCGACGACGACGACCTCGTTGGCCACTTCCATCTCGGCGAGGCGCTGCACCAAAGTCGCTCCGACGTTTCCAGCCCCGATCACCGTCACTTTCGTTCGAGCCATATAAGTCCTCCTATAAGGTCTGGGGTCAGGCCTCCCGTTGTTGCAGTATTCGCATGGAATCTCCGTATCGAATACTGCAACAACGGGAGGCCTGACCCCATTTCACAATGGGATGTTGCCGTGCTTCTTGGGGAGGCGGGCGACCTTCTTCCCCTTCAGGAACTTGAAGGCCCGGATGACCTTGGGACGGGTCTTGCGGGCCTCGATGACCTCGTCGACGTAGCCGCGCTTGGCGGCCTGGAAGGGCGAGGCGAACTTATCGACATACTCCTGCACCAATTCGGCCCTTCTCTTCTCGGGGTCCTTGGCGGCCTTGAGCTCGTTTTTATAAAGGATGCTGACGGCCCCCTGGGGACCCATGACGGCGATCTCGGCGCAGGGCCAGGCGTAGTTCACGTCGCCGCGGATGTGCTTGGAGCTCATCACGTCGTAGGCGCCGCCGTAGGCCTTTCTCAGCACCACGGTGACCTTGGGCACGGTCGCGCGGCAGTAGGCGTAGAGCAGCTTGGCGCCGCGGCGGATGATGCCGCCGTGCTCCTGCTCGAGGCCGGGCCAGTAGCCGGGAACGTCGACGAGCGTCAGCAGCGGGATGTTGAAGGAATCGCAGAAGTTGATGAAGCGGGCGCCCTTCTCGGAGGCGTCGATGTCGAGCGCGCCGGAGAGCACCTGGGGGTTATTGGCGACCACGCCGACGGACTCGCCGTCGAGGCGGATGAAGCCGACGACGAGGTTGCGCGCGAAGCCCCTCTGCACCTCGAAGAAGCGGTGGCCGTCGGCGAGCTCCCAGATGACGTCGTGGATCTTGTAGGCCTTCTTGGGCTCGAGCTCGCCGACGCCCTCGAGCACGTCGCTCTCGCGCTTGGGGTCGTCGGAGGGCATGACCGGCTTGGGCTTCTCCCGGCAGTTCTGCGGGAGGAAGTCGAGCAGCTCGCGGATCTGGCGGAAGCAGTCGTGCTCGGAGCCGGCGGTGAAGTGGCACACGCCGGAGAGGCGCGCGTGGGTGTCGGCGCCGCCGAGCGTCTCGAAGTCGCAGGTCTCGCCGGTCGCCGCCTTGACCACGTCGGGGCCGGTGATGAACATGTGGCTCGTGCCCTCGACCATGAAGATGAAGTCGGTGAGCGCGGGAGAGTACACGGCGCCGCCGGCGCAGGGGCCGAGGATCGCGGAGATCTGGGGGACATAGCCCGACGCGTCCACGTTCCGGTAAAAAATCTCCGCGTAGCCGCCCAGGGATTCGACGCCCTCCTGGATGCGCGCGCCGCCGGAGTCGCACAGGCCGATGACGGGCACGCCGGCGGTGATGGCCAGGTCCATCGCCTTGCAGATCTTCATCGCGTGGGCGAGCCCGAGCGAGCCGCCGACCACGGTGAAGTCCTGCGCGTAGAGGCAAACGGGCCTCCCATTAATGCGAGCGAAGCCGGTGATCACGCCGTCCGCGGCCATGTACTTCTGGTCGAGGCCGAAGTCGGTCGCGCGCGTCTCCACTAAAGCGTCGATCTCCTCGAAGCTGTCGTCGTCGACGAGCATCTCGATGCGCTCGCGCGCGCCGAGCTTGCCCTGGGCCTTCTGCGCGGCGAGGCGCTCGGGGCCGCCGCCCGCCTCGACCTTGGCCTTCTTGTCGAGCAGCAGCTGCGTTTTAGGGGAAACGAGGGGACGCTCTTTTTTGTCGCTCAATGGCTTTCCTCGACGAGTTCGATCAGGACCCCGCCCTGGTCCTTCGGGTGCAGAAAGGCGACCTTGTGGCCCCAGGCGCCGGGACGGGCGGCCTTGTCGATGAGCAAAGCGCCCGCCGCCGTCTGCCTTTGGAGCTCCGCGGCGATGCTCGGCACGGCGAAGGCGACGTGGTGCTGGCCCGGGCCGCGGCTCTCGATGAAGCGGGCCACGCCCGAGCCCGGCGTCGTGCCGAAGACGAGCTCGACCCACGGGCGCTCGCCCATGAACGCGACCTCGACCTGGTAGGCGTCCAGGCGCTCGCGGTGGGCCAGCTTCAAGCCCAGGGACTCGTAATGCCGTATGCCCTCGTCGAGGTCCGCGACGGCCACGCCGACGTGATGGAGCTTCACCGGGCCTCCAGGAGACGGCGCCCGACGCTCGCGGGGTCGGTCTTGCGGCTGACCATGTCCTCCAGAATCTTGTCGGTCACGCGGTCGAGCGCGCTCCTGACGACGCGGCGCTGGATCCAGAACTGCAGCTCGGCGGCGTGCTGGCTCTTCAGCCGCGCGCGCCCTTCCCCGGACTTCGTCAGATGCGCCCAGTGGCCGTCGAGCGCGGCGGCGAGCTCGACGATGCCCTCGCCGTTCTTGGCCGACGTCGCCAGGACGGGCGGCTCCCAAGGCTTCTGCGCCTGGCCCGCGGAATGGCCTAGGCCGAGCGCGGCTTTGAGGTCCGCCACGGCTTTATCCTTCCCGGCGAGATCGGCCTTGTTCACGACGAAGATGTCGCCGATCTCCATGGCGCCGGCCTTCATCGCCTGGATCTCGTCGCCCATCGCGGGCGTGGTGACGTAGAGGACGGTGTCGGCCACCGAGGCGATCTCGACCTCGTCCTGGCCGGTGCCGACGGTCTCGACGAGGATCTTGTCGCAGCCGAGCGTCTCGAGCACGTGGATCGCGCCGAAGATCGCGTAGGTCAGGCCGCCGATCATGCCCCGCGACGCGAGGGAACGGATGAAGACCCCGGGATCCACGGCATGCTCCATCACGCGAAGGCGGTCGCCGAGGAACGCCCCCCCCGAGATCGAGGACGAGGGGTCCACCATCAGGACGCCGACCTTGAGCTTCCTGGCGCGGTAGAAGGAGATCAGGCGGCCCGTCAGCGACGATTTCCCGGCGCCGGGGGGCCCCGAGACGCCGACCTTCTGGGCGGAGCCGGAGGACTTGAAGAACTCCTTGGCCAGAGCCTCGGAGCCGGGGGCGTCGTTGACGACGACGGTCAAGGCGCGGGAAGCCGCGGCGTGGTCGCCGCGGCGCACGCGCTTGACGAGCTCCGACGGCGCGATCTTACTTGGCAACGGCGAGCTTCTCTTTGAGATAGTCCACGATCGTCTGCAGCGGCGTGCCGGGGCCGAAGACCCCGTCCACGCCGGCCTTCTTGAGCACGGGGATGTCCTCGTCGGGGATGATCCCGCCGCCGAAGACGAGGACGTCCTTGAGCCCCTTCTTCTTGAGCTCCCTGCAGATGGCGGGAAACAAGGTCAGATGCGCCCCCGAAAGCAGCGACAGGCCGACCGCGTCCACGTCCTCCTGCATCGCGGCGGCGGCGATCATCTCCGGCGTCTGGCGGATGCCGGTGTAGATGACCTCGAAGCCCGCGTCGCGCAGGGCGCGCACGATGACCTTGGCGCCGCGGTCGTGGCCGTCGAGGCCCGGCTTGGCGATGAGTATGCGCAGCGGCTTGTCCATTACCACGTTCCCCCCTGCGAATCCAGGACGGCGGCGAAGGCGTCCACGATCTTCGGATCGAAGCGGCTTCCCGAGCCCGCGCGAGCCTCCTTGAGCGCCTGGGCGCCGAGAGCTGCGTCGCGCAGGCCCGCGGAGCGCAGCTCCTCCATCTTCACGACCAGGCCGAGGATGCGGGCGCCGAGAGGGATGTCCTCTCCCTGAATCTTGCCCGGGTAGCCCGTGCCGTCGAAGTTTTCCTTGTGGTGCCTGATCATAGGGATCGCGCCGTCGAGCATCTTGATGCCCTCGAGCATGCGCGCCGAGAACGCGGGCAGCATTTCATCGGAAGCACTGGTTACACCCAGATCGGCGAGCAGGCGCGGGCTCTTGAAGGCGACGTAGCCGATCTTGTGCAAAGTCCCGGCGTAGTACAGCATCCGGTAGTCGTACTCCTCGACCTCGAGGGCCCGCCCGATCTGGCAGGCCAGCTTGGCGGCGCGCACCGGGTAGTCCTCAAGTCCGGGCCGGGAAGTCTCGATCGAGGCGGTCAGCAGCTCCAGCACGTGCGAGAAGAAGTTCTTCTGCTCGGACATGATCTTCGCGTTGACGATCGCCACCGAGGCGAGGTTGGCCAGGCTCGACAGCAGGCCGATGTGGCCCTCGCCGTAGCCGCCCTCGCGCTTGTTGAGCACCTCGACGACGCCGACGAGTTCCCCGCGGAACATCATCGGCACGCACAAGAGCGAGCGCGTGACGAAGCCGGAGGCCTTGTCGAACTTCCCGGCGAAGCGGGGGTCGCTGCGCGTGTCGTTGACGACCTGGGGCTGGCGCTCCTGCGCGACCCAGCCCGCGATGCCCTGGCCGATCGGCAAGGTCATCGTCCTCAGGGCCTTGGCCTTCTCGCCGGAGGCGACGCGGAAGAACAGGTGCTTCTTGTCGTCGGTGACGAGCATGATGGCACTCGCCTCCGAGTCGAGGAGCTGCTCGGCCGCCGCGCCGATCTTCTGGAGCAGGAAGTCGAGGTCGAGCGTGGAGTTCAGCGACCCGGCTATGGAGAATAATTCGAGCGCCAGATCGACATTCATCTCGGGGCCGGCCGCGTTCGCGTTGGTCTGTGCCATGGCTTACTCCGTGCCTCCGATGACTTCGCGGCAGGTCGTCAGCCCCATCTTCACCTTCTCGAGGCCGTCCTGCACGATCAGCCGCATCCCTTCCTTCATCGCCTCCCGGCGGACGTTGTCGGCGGCGACGTCCTTGAGGCAGTACGTGCGCAAAGAGTCGGACATGATCAGGATCTCGTGCATGCCGACGCGGCCCTTGTAGCCGAGGTTCTTGCAGTTCTCGCAGCCGCCGGAGGGCGGAGGGCCCATGAGCTTGGTCCCCTCCGGGAGGTCCACCTTGTTCTCCTTGAAGATCTTGATCTCCTCGGGCTTGGGGTCGTGCGGCACCTTGCACGAGCACAGCCGGCGCGAGAGGCGCTGGGCGAGGACGGCCTTGATCGTCGTGGCGACCATGAAGGCCGGCAGGCCCATGTCGGTCAGGCGAGAGATCGTCGAGGCGGAGTCGTTGGTGTGGATGGTCGAGAAGACCAGGTGGCCGGTCATCGCGGCCTCCATCGCGATATGGGCGGTCTCCTCGTCGCGGATCTCGCCGACCATGATGACGTCGGGGTCGAGGCGCAGGAAGGAGCGCAGCGCGGCGGCGAAGTCGAACTTCTTGTCGCCGCCGAGCTTGACGTCCGGGTTGACCGGGACCTGGACGATGCCGTCGAGGTTGTACTCCACGGGGTTCTCGGCCGTGAGGATCTTGATGTCGGGGC
Source organism: Elusimicrobiota bacterium (assembly GCA_036676805.1). GTDB lineage: Bacteria > Elusimicrobiota > Elusimicrobia > UBA1565 > UBA9628 > GWA2-66-18. The sequence goes on along the minus strand of JAKFCD010000137.1, from coordinate 18,972 downwards.
GGTTGATGTGGTTGAGGCAGGCGTACAGGGTCGTGGATTTACCGGAGCCCGTGGGCCCGCAGACGACGATGAGGCCGAAGTTCTTCTTGCCGCCGATGCCCTTTAAAAGGCCCAGGAGCTTGTCCAGCGTGTCCTGCAGGAAGCCCATCTTGAGGATGTCGACCTGCACGCTGGCGCGGTCGAGGATGCGCATGACGCAGGACTCGCCGTAGACGGTGGGCACCATCTCGACGCGGAATTCGATCGGCTTGCCCTGCGCCAGGATCTGGATGCGGCCCGACTGCGGGATGCGGCGCTCGGTGATGTTCATCGAGTTCGTCATGATCTTGATCTTCGCCGCGATCGCGAAGCGGTAGCTCCACGGCACGGAGAACGTCCCGGGCAGGAGCATGCCGTCGACGCGGTAGCGCAGCATGATCTTGGAGGTCTTGCCGGTCGGATCCTCGAAGGGCTCGATGTGGATGTCCGAGGCCTTCATGGACATGCAGGTCAGGATGATCGCGTTGACGAACTTCTCGACCTCGGGCGCGGAGGCGTCGACCTCGCTGATGTCGGATTTGGGCGCCTCCTTCTGGACCTCGATGCCCTCGCCGTCGGGAGGCGCCGCCTCGGTCTTGGCGACGTCCGTCATCAGGCGGTTGAGCGCCTCGCCCTCGCCGCGGCCGTAGGAGGCGTCGAGCGCGGAGAGGATGTCGGTGGGCAGGGCGAGGTAGGGCTGGATCTCGAGGCCGGTGCGCAGCTGGATGTCCTCGGAGGCGAAGAAGTCGCGCGGGTCGGCCATGGCGACGAACAGCACGCTCTCTTCCTTCGCGAACGGGATCGCCACATGGCGCCGCGCCACGGCCTCCGGGATGATCTTGGCCGTCTCGGCGTCGACGTCCATCTGCAGGAGGTCGACGGCCTTGACCCGCCAGTCCTCCGACAGGGCCTTGAGGAGCTGGGCCTTGCCGATGAGGCCCGCGTCGATCGCCGCCTGCTGGAAGCTCTTGCCGGACTTGGCGGCCTCGTCGGCGGCCTTCTTGAGCTGTTCGGCGTCGAGGAGATTGCGCTCCGCGAGGACCTCCGAGACCGTCTTGCGGCGCTGAAGGCCTTTAACCGCCATGATATTCTCCAAAAACGGAACGCAGGGTCCCGAAGATCTCGCCGAGGGTGGCGCGCGACTCGACGGCATGAAGGATATGAGGGAAAAGGTTCTGGTCCGGCGTCCGGGCGGCCGTTTCTAAACGCGCGAGCGAAGCGAGCGCGGCCTTGGAGTCGCGGGCCTTGCGGAACGCCTTCAGGCTCTTGATCTGATCTTGCTCGAGCTTCGGCGCCACCTTGAGCCGTTTGGCCGACGTCGAGTCCTTCTCGTCGATCTGCAAAGCGTTCACGCCCACGATCTTGCGGCGGCCCTCCTCGACGTCGCGCTGCCACCGGTAAGAGGCCTCCTGGATCTCGCGCTGGGGAACCTCGCCCTCGATGAGCTTGAGCATGCCGCCTTGGGCGGCGATCTCCGACAGCTTGGCGCTCACGCGCGCGTCGAGCTCGTTGGTGAGCGACTCGATGGCCCAGGAGCCGGCGACGGGGTCGACGGTGTCGGTCACGCCGGTCTCGTGGGCCAGGATCTGCTGGGTGCGCAGCGCCAGCGACGCGCTCTCCTCCGACGGCAGGGACAGCGCCTCGTCGTAGGAGTTGGTGTGCAGGCTCTGGGCGCCGCCGAGGACCGCGGCCATCGCCTGCCAGGCGACGCGCATCGCGTTGTTGAGCGGCTGCTGGCTCGTGAGCGTGGAGCCGCAGGTCTGCACGTGGAAGCGCAGCGCCTGGGTTTTCGGGTCGGCCGCGCCGAAGCCTTCCTTCATCATGCGCGCCCAGACCCGGCGGGCGGCGCGGAACTTGGAGATCTCCTCGAGGAAGTGGTTGTGGCAGCCGAAGAAGAAGGCGAGCTTAGGCCCCAGCGCGTCGATCTTGATGCCGCGCTTGAGGAGGCTGTCGATGTAGACGCGGGCGTTGGCGAACGTGAACGCCACCTCCTGCACGGCGTCGGAGCCGGCCTCGCGGATGTGATAGCCGGAGATCGAGATGGGGTGGAACTGCGGCGTGTTCTTGAACGACCACTCCATCGCGTCGGCGCACAGGCGCAGGCTGGGCGTCACGGGAAAGACGTAGGTGCCGCGGGCGATGAACTCCTTTAAGATATCGTTCTGCAAAGTGCCCTTGAGCTCTTTGAGGGCGATGCCGCGCTTCCTGGCGACCGCGACGTAGAAAGCGAGCAGGACCGAGGCGGTCGCGTTGATCGTGAGCGAGGTCGAGACCTTGTCGAGCGGGATCGTATCGAAGAGCCGCTCCATGTCGTCGATCGTGCCGATATGCACGCCGACGCGGCCGACCTCCCCCTTCGCCTTGGGGTCGTCGGCGTCGAGGCCGATCTGGGTCGGCAGGTCGAACGCCGTCGACAGGCCGGTCTGGCCCTGCTCGAGCAGCCAGCGGAAGCGCTCGTTGGTCTGACGCGCGGTGCCGAAGCCCGCGTACTGGCGCATCGTCCACAGGCGGCCGCGGTACATCGTCCTCTGGATGCCGCGCGTGAAGGGATACTCGCCGGCATGGCCCAGCTCGCCGGAGGTCACGGTGTCCGGGCCGTAGTAGCGCAGCATTTCGATATCCGACGGCGTGGGGAATTCGCTCATGAGGGCCTCATCTCGAGCTTGTCTCCGACGCGCACCGAGCCCTTGAGCACGCCGCCCTGGAGCTCCAGCACGCTGCGCGCCGACAGCACCCACGGCGACAGCCGCCACGGGCGCAGGTCCTCGATGACGCGGCGCACCGTGAGGTCCGCGTCGAGGAAGAGGACGTCGATCGGGAATTTCATGAAGAACGTGTGAATCATCGGGCACGGCACGATCCAGAGGCCCTCGTCGGCCGCCAGGGACTCCCGGCCGAGCAGGCCCTTGCTGCGCGAGGCCGGGTCGTCCGCCTTGAGCACGCGGACGGCGACCGGCTTGGCCTGCGTACGGTTAAAAGCTACCAAAAATGCCTTATCCACGCGAGTAAAAGCATTCTACATGTTTTGTTCGCCGGGTTTTTAGTCCAGGCTCATTCTGCGTTGGACAAGTCTTCCACTCGCGCGCCTTCGGAGCCCGTGCTATACTGGGGCCATGGAGCGCCTCATCGCCAAGCTCCGAGCAGACGGAGTGCTCGCTTCTTCCGCGGTCGAATCCGCCCTGCGAGCGGTCGAGCGTTCGCTGTTCCTCCCGGAAGGACGCGCGGCCGAGGCCCAGGAAGACGCCGCCGTCGTCACGCGCGTCGATCCATCGGGCATTCCCGTCAGTTCCTGCTCCCAGCCCTCGATCGTCGCCATGATGCTCGAACTGCTCGAGGTCGCGCCGGGCATGAGCGTCCTCGAGATCGGGACTGGAACCGGCTGGAACGCGGGCTTGCTGGCGGCTTTGACCGGTCCAACGGGCCGGGTCTGCAGCGTCGAGTTCCAGCCCGCGGCCGCCGTCGACGCGCGACGAAATCTTGACCGTGCCGGATCAGGCCGAGTCATGGTCCACGCCGGGGACGGCGCGCTCGGCCTGATGGACCAGGGGCCTTTCGATCGGATCATCGCCACCGCCGGGACTCCGGAGATTTTCCCCGCCTGGCTCGAGCAGCTAAAACCGGGGGGACGCATCCTCGCGCCCTATCAGATCGAGGGCCTCAACACGCCTCTTCTTCGCCTCGATTCCGGGGCCGACGGCGTGATCGGGCGATTCTGCGGCGAGACGGAGTTCATGCCTCTGCAAGGCCGCCCGCGGCGAGGAGCCGCGATCGTCCAGGATCGTCCGCTCCTGCAATCCCTGCTGTCGACGGCGCCTCGGATGGAGCCTCCCCTCTGGGCGGAAGACATCTCCGACGACTGGCCGCACCGGCGCTCGTTTCTGTTTTACCTTCATCTCCGAGATTCTCGCGCCCTCGCGGTCTACATGGGCGGCGACAATTGGCGAAGCTGGATCGGGCTATGGGACGGCGCGGGAGAACTCGCCCTCGCGGCCGACGGCCGCGTGCTCTGTTTCGGAACGGGCCGGTCTTACGAGGACCTGCTCGCCTTCCACGCGGAATGGAAGGACCTCGGCTGCCCTCCGCCGGAATCATACGAGGTCCGCGTCGCCGTCCGCCCGCGCGGCGGACGATCATGGATTCTGGAACGCGCAACGCCGCTGACGTGCAGCCTGATTTAAGGGCGGTATCCGACGGGGTCCATGGAGAAGACGTGTCATAAAGAATACTGTCTTTATGTCTTTATGTGAAATAAAAACAACAGTGTTTATGACTTGTTCCTAGGGGGGTTATTTCAGGAGGGGCGTTCAGCGCAGGACGGAGAAGCGGCCGCGGCCGGTGCCGGCGGAGGTGGTCACGACGAAGACGTAGGTGCCGCTGGCGACGGAGCCGCCCTCGGCGTTCTTGCCGTTCCAGGACAGGCCGTTGACCTCGCGCACGAAGGTGCCGTCGAGGGTGTAGATCTTGATGGCCACCGACGCGCCCTGGAGCGAGGGCGGGATGGCGAAAGCCACGGAGCCTATCTCGGAGGGCTTGAACGGGTTGGGAAAGGCGATCGGCTTCTCCTCGCCGTCGAAGCCGGCCAAGGTACCCTTGACCGCGAGGCGCATCGAGCGATAGGCGTCCATGCGGCCCGCGCCGGAGGTCGTGCCGAGCGCGCCGGAGCTCGCGACGCCGTAGGAGGCCACTCCGATCGAGGCCGCGCCGCCGCGGATCGCGGCGGAGACTTGGGCGGGAGTGTAGGTCGGCTTCGCGGCGAGGACCAGAGAGGCGAGGCCTGAGACCATCGGCGCGGAGAAGGAGGTTCCGGTCGCGTTCGCCGTCCCGCCTCCCTGGTCGGTGGTCAGAACCGCCACGCCGGGAGCCACGAGGCCGTTGGCGGCCAGTTCCGCGCCGCGCGAGGAGAAGGCGGCGATGTTGTTGTTGGAGTCCGTCGCGCCCACGGGGATCACGCCCTCGCAGTTTCCGGGGTTGTTGACCGCGCCGCCGTTGTTGCCGGCCGAGGCGACGACGACCACGCCCGCGTTCACCGCGTTCGTGATCGCGGTCTGCACGGCCGCCGGGCAGGCGCCGACGCCGCCGAGGCTCATGTTGACGACGACCTTGCCCACCGCCGCGGTGTCCTGCAGCGCGGCGGCGCGGTTGATCGCGGCGATGAGGGCGAGGTCCCCCGTCTGGCAGCCGACGCAGTTGAGGTCGCCGCAGGGATCGAACACCTTCAGCGACAGGAGCTGCGCGCCCCAGGACATGCCGGCGACCTGGGCGCCGTTGTCGGTGCTCGCCGCCGCGACGCCGGCCACGCGCGTCCCATGATTGCAGGCCGGGGTGGGCGGGTCGTTGGCGCTCTCCGCGCCGGTGGTCGCGTTGAACTGGCGGCTCGCCGTGTTCGTCAGCTTGGCCGAGAGATCGGGGTGGGTTCCGTCGATTCCGGTGTCGATCACCGCGACGGTCACGCGCGAGGAGGAGCCGACCTCGAACTCCCAGCCCGCGAAGGCGGAGACCTGCGACAGCGCGTACTGCGAGCTGACCGAGGGGTCGTTCGGCGTGCGCTCGACGGAGTAGACCCGGCTCGGATCGGCGGCGGCCACGCCGGCCAGCCCGCGCAGCATGAGAAGGCCCGATGACACCGCCTGGCCGGGGGCCAGGTGCACCGCGTGCCAGCCGCCGCCGAGATCCATGCCCCGCGTCGCGGCGAGCGAGGCAAGGCCGGCGTCAAGCTGGGCGGTGGTCGTGCCGCTCGAGAGCCGCACCAGGGCCTGGCCAGAGACGACCGTAAGGACCTGGCCGGCCGGCAGCATCGCGGGGCCGAGGACGGCGCTACCGATGGTCTCCGTCTGAAGGGCGCGAGCGCCGGGCGCGAGCGCGAGGAGGAGCGCCGCCACGAGCGGGCGCTTAAGCAACGGCGGCTCCGTTCTCTTTCCTTATGAGGCCGACGACCTCGTAGATGTCGTCGACGTCGACCTCGGCGCCGGACTCCTTGGTGCCGAAGGTGTCGCCGTACTTGGCCCAGACCGCGCGGATGCCGGCGGCCTTGGCGCCCTTGACGTCGCGGTCGGGCCAGTCGCCGACCATGAAGGTCTCGTCGCCGCGCGTGCCGAGGACCTCGAGGGCGCGGCGGAAGGGCTTGGGGTCGGGCTTCTTGACGCCGAAGTCCTCGGAGGTGATGATCTCGTCGAAGTAGTGATGCAGGCCGAGGCTCACGATGCGCAGCCACACCTCCATCTTCGGCGCGTCGGAGATCACGGTGAGCTTGATGCCCATCTTCATCAGCTCGATCAAGGTCTGGTTGACGCGCGGGTACAAGGTCATCGTGCCGTTTTTGGACCGCCGATACGCGAGGATTCCGCTCGCCAGAATCTTATAGTCGATGTGGCCGAGCTTGGCCTTGAGGATCTTGTCGAAGATCTTCTGGTCCTCGATGCCCTCTTTCCAGTAATGGTCGAAGAACTCGGTGACGAGCGCGTCCTTCGCCCCCGGCAGCCCCGCGTCCATCATCCCCTCGACGGCGGCGTCCACCGCCGTCCGCTTCATCTTCATGAAGTCGGTCAAAGTGTTGTCGATGTCGAAGATGACGCCCCTGATCAAAGATTATTCCTTGACGCGCTCGACGTAGGACGAGGTGCGGGTGTCGACGCGGATCTTGTCGCCTTCCTTGACGAACAGGGGCACGTTGATCTCGAGGCCGGTGTCGAGGGTGCAGGGCTTGACCATGTTGGAGACGGAGTCGCCCTTGACGCCGGGGACGGTGGAGGTGACGGTGAGGACCACGTTGGCGGGGAGCTCGATGCCGGTGAGCTTGTCGTCGACGTAGACGGCGAGGACTTCCATGTTCTCTCTGAGAAATTTGACTTGTTCGCCCAGACGCTCCTTCGGGTAGTGGATCTGCTCGTACGTCTCGTTGTCCATGAAGACGGCCTTGTCGCCCTCGTCGTAGCTGTAGGTCTTCTCCCGCTTGGTGACGGGGACGTCGCGGAACTTGGTGCCCGAGGCGTAGGAGCGCTCCATGACGGCGTTGGTGCCGAGGTTGCGCAAAGTCGTCCGGTAGACGGCCGCGGACTGGGATTTCCGGTGATGCTGGAAGGAGATGATCTGGAGGATCTGGCCCTCGTCTTCGAAGACGAGGCCGTTGCGGAACTGCGAGGTGTCTATCATGCCTTCATCGTACTAAAAAGCCTCCAAACCGTGCTACAATGAAGTTACTCACCTTATGAGCGCCCACGAACGCCTCGCCGAGCTCAAGGACAGCCTAGACGCCAAGACCCGCCTCATGCAGGACGTGGCGCACGAGCTCAAGAACCCCCTTTCCGTCATTCAAGGGTACGCCTCCTATATGACGAAGGAGAAGGTCGGCCCCGAGGAGATCCAGAAGGGGCTCAAGGCGATCCTCTCCAACGCCGAGCGCCTGATCGGCCTCGTCGATCATCTGCAGGAGGCGGTGCGCCTGGAGTCCGACGGCTTCGGCGTGGAGACGCGCCCATTCGAGGGCGCGACCTTGCTGCAGGAGGCCGTCGAGTCGGTGGAGCTCGAGGCGGCACGCCGCGGCGTGCGCCTGCGCTGGCGCAGCCCCATCGGCGACACCTTGCTCGTGAGCGCCGACCCGCGCCGCGTGCTGCAGGTGCTGGGGAACCTGCTGAGCAACGCGCTGAAGTTCACGCCCGCGGGCGGCACGATCGACTGCACCGCCCAGCGCGACGGCGGGTTCGTGCGCTTCAGCGTCATCGACACCGGCCCCGGCATCCCCGCCGACGAGCTGCCGATGCTCTTCGACCGCTTCTACCAGACGCGCGACAACGTCCAGAAGCGCAAGGGGCTGGGCCTGGGCCTGTCGATCTGCAAGGGCCTGGTCAACGCGCACGGCGGCCGCATCTGGGTGGAGAGCCTTCCCGGCGTCGGCTCGGCGTTCAACTTCACCTTGCCCGCCGTCTTGACTTCCACCTCCGCGCCGAGGTAGAATCGCCCCACTGGGTCCAAGGGCCCGGCTAGGAGGTAGGTCTAATGGTCCGAATCCTGTCCGCAGTCTTGGCGCTCTCAGCCGCCAGCGCGTCCGCGACGCCCGCGATCCCCTCGTTCGAGGTTTCCGCCGCCCAGCTCCAGTCGTCCGTCGCCGCCCTGCGCGCCGCGCAGGTCAAGGCGAAGGGCGCGAACTCCGGTCCGCAGATCTCGGCCATGACCTGGGACCTCGAGCGCTACGGCCGCGACATCTCGCGCATGCGCAACGACCTGCGCTGGCTGCAGCAGCGCCTGCGCCGCCAGGGCTCCGCCCAGCCCGGCCGCCCCGGCCAGCCCGGCCGCCCGCAGCCCAACGACCCGTCCCTGCGCTGGGACGTCCAGCGCCTGACGCGCGACCTGGCGCAGACGGCTCGAGACGCGCAGTGGCGCCTCAACGACCTGCGCTTCCTGGCCTCCTCGGCCGAGAAGGACGAGGCCCTGGTCGCCCCGGCCTCGCGCCTGCTCGACGCGGCGCGCCGGCTCAAGAGCGACACGAACTGGTTCGCGACCGACGCGCGCTTCGCGCACTTCGACTTCAGGCGCGCGGGATACACGTTCGAGGCGATGGACCTCGAGCGCGACTCCCGCGACCTCGATTACCGCGCCCAGGACCTGGAGAACGAGGCGGCCCGGCTTCTCGCGAAGGTGCGCCCCTAACGTTTAAGCGACGGATTCAAACGGAAGGCCTCGCGCATATGCGCGAGGCCTTCTTGTTTTCGCCCGGCGCGAATGAGCAGGACGCCGAGGTTATGCCTGGCGGAGGCGAATGACGCGTCGTTCGCGCGAAGCGCGACGACTTCTTCGAAAAGTCGGATCGCCGCGGCGTATTCGCCCTTTTTCGCCAGGATCGACGCGAGGTTCACGCGCGCTTCGGCGTCACTCGGCTCCAAGGCGATTGCGGCCATTAAATGAGGGATCGCCTCGTCGCCGCGATCAGCGACAAGCAAGGCCACGGAAAGGTTCGAGTTCGGGAGATACGCGGTCGGCATAATGCTTACCGCGCGAGTCCACAAGGTTATGTCGTCGCGCCAATAACGAGATTGAAAAAAGGTCGCCGTTGCCCACGCCGTTGATACAACCAGCAGAACGCCGGCCGCCGTCCGCGGCCGGCGAACCTTGAGCTGCTCCAGCATGAATCCGAACGCCACGGCGAAGGGCATGCACGCCAGATAGGAATAGCGGTCCGCCGCCGCCTGCCGTCCGTTTTGAAGCAATCCCGACACGGGGGCCAAGGCGAGAAGGTAGGCGAACCAAACCGGCACCGCCCACGCGCGGATCTTTTTGTGAAAGCATAACCCGGTGACGAGCAGGGCCGATAATGCTCCCGGGCACGATCCCAGTCGTATGTCGTCGCCGTTCAAAGGGAGAGCGTAGTACGGAGAAAGATTCAACGGCAAAAATGTCTTGCTCAGATAAAACCAGCTTCCCGACAAAGAGACGAGGACCCGGTCGACGACGCCGAGGTCCAGGCCTTGCAGATCCCCGGTCTGGAACCCCCCCATATTTTTTGCCGCCGCAAAAATACCGATGAGCGCGTGCGGAAGCAAACTCGCGACGGTCCTCCGGGCGGGCTGGCGCCGGATGAAGACCTCTATGAAGAAGATGAACGGCAGAACGGCAATCGAGGTTCCCTTCGACAGCGCCGCGCCGGCGAAGGCGACCGCGGAAAGGCGGCGTCGATCCAAGAGCCATAGATAGACGGACAGAACGGCGAGGACGCCCGACAAGACGTCGCGGCGTTCCGTGATCCAAACGACAGATTCGACCCTCAACGGATGCAGCGCGAAGAATAACGCGGCGCCTGCGGCGCTTAACGGCAACGGCGTGGAGGATTCGCGCGGGAGCAATCGACGGCACGCTAAAAAGAAGATTCCGGCGGTGATTGCGTGGAACGTGATGTTTGTTCGCCGGAACGCGTCCGGATCGAGGCCGAACAGCTTAAAGTCGACGGCCCAACTGAACCACGACAACGGCTGCCACGGACCATAGTGGCGGGTGCTCCACATCCACTTCAAATGCTCCCACGACAATCCCCGCCACCTGTCGTTGGTCAGCAAATTCGCCGCGTCGTCCCACTGGAGAAAGCTCGCGGGGGGCGACGCGGCGTAGAAGACGCAGAAAACGATTGTTGATATCGCAACGGCAACGGAGGCGGACTCGTTATGACGGGCCTTCATAGGCCCCGTTTTCTCAGCCACAATCTTCCGCAGCCTGAAGGCTCGAAATATTTATCAAAAGCGACGGTGATCCCCTTCGGCAATCTTTCAAGGCACGACACGCACCTGACGGCCGCGCGAGTCCTCGGAGAAGCGAGGGCTTCCGAATATTGCTTCTCGATCATCGCCGCATCGTAATACGCCTGGCTGTCCTCGGGTATGAACCATATGAAGGCGGCGTGCGGCCGGTGAAACGAATCGCCCGACCATGAGTCCCAGACCGCCGCTCCGTTCGGCAGGAGATCCGTCGCGCAGCGCCAGCGTTCTTTCTGCGTCGCGTTGCCGTATCGTATCAGCCCGACCGCGTGCGCGGCCGGCACCGCGAAGCTGAGGGCGAGCGCGCAGGCGAGCGCGACGCCGCGGCGCGGCGCGGTGCCCGCCCAGGCCAAAGCCTCGCGGGCGGCAAAGCCGGCTAAAAACGGAGCCGCGAACAGAAGATGCTGAGGGTAGGCCGAGGGCGTCACCGCGAGCCCGGCGAGCGACGCCGCGAGCGCTCCGGCCTCCTCGGGGCGGTCGCGCCAGCGGCGCAGGCCCCACAAGCCCGCGGCCCACATGAGCGGGTCGGAGAGCAGGGACGGCTTGAGCGTCGAACTCCAGGAGACGTTCGCGCCGGGGAAGCCCAGGTTGTAGAGGAAGTAGTACGACCACAGACGTCCCAGGCCTCCGTGCGCGGCGAAATAGGCGATGACGGCGGCGGCGACGCTCGTCCCGGCGAGGGCCGCGCCGCCGAGGACGCGCGCGCGCGCCTTCGACGGGAGACGCCAGGCCGCGCCGAGCAGCATCCCCGCCGCGGGGAACACGGCCTTCGGGGTGAACCACAGCGCGAGCCCGAGGAGGAGGCCCGCGACGGGGCCCGCCTCGCGCCCGGGGCGGGCCAGCGCGTACGCGGCGCCCGCGGCGAGGAGCATGCCCGGGACGTCGGGACGGATCTCGAGGGACTTCTGCGCGAAGGCCGCGAAGGCGGCGAGCCAGGCGGCCGCGAGCGCGCCCTCTAAAGGAGACGCGCCGCGCCGCGGACGGGCGACGAGGCACAAGGTCCCCAGCCAGAACAGCGACGAGAGCAGGCGGCCGGCGAGCGCCTTGGCCTCGGGGTCATGCGGGGGACCCGCGACGGGGGCCAGCGCCGCCCAGAACAGCGGGCCGTGATGCGCGAAGAAGTCGCGGAACGGCAGATTGCCGCGGGCGACGAGCAGGGCCGCGTGGAGATGCACGAGCTCGTCGGTGTCGTAGTAGCGGTGGACGCTCAGCCCGGCGCGCAGCCCCGCCGCCGCGAGCAGGGCGGCCGCGAGGCCCGCCCAGGCCCAGCCTCTCAGGGACATAAGACGCGCGCGAGCGAGCGCCAGACGTCGAAGGGCATCTCCTCGGCCCGCGCCGCGGCGCCCACGCCCGCGGCGACGAACGCCGCGTCCACCTCGGCCCGGGGCTTGCCGAGCGCCTTCGCGAGCACGCCCGCCGCCATCTTGCGGCGCTGGGAGAAGGCGAGCTTGGCCAGGCGCCAGAACGCCTTCTCCTCGGCCGCGGGCAGGCGCGGCGGCTCCCGGCGGGTCAGCACGACGACCCCCGATTCGACGCTCGGGACCGGCATGAACGCCTCGCGCGGCACCTCGAAGGCCAATTGCGCGTCGGCGCGGGCGAGCACGGACAGGGAGAGCAGGCCGTAGTCCGCGCCGCCGAGCCGGGCGACGACGCGCTCGGCCACCTCGAGCTGGAACATGAGGACCGCGCGGCTCCAATGGCTCCAGGCCAGCAGCCGCTGCAGGATCGGCGTGCCGACCGCGTAGGGGAGGTTGCCGACGACGATCCACGGGCCGGGCTCGAGCGCGCGCAGGTCGAGGCGCAGGAAGTCCTCGTTGATCGTGGTCAGGCTCTTCGCGGCCTCGGGGCCGACCATGCCGGGAAGCTTGCCCGCGATGATCTCGTCGAGCTCGACGGCGGTGACCTTCGCCCCGGTGGCGAGCAGGCGGCCGGTGAGCGCGCCGCGCCCGGGGCCGATCTCGAGGATGCGGTCGGACGGGCCGGGACGGACGAGCCCCGCGACCGCGTCTCGATATCCCTCGTCGCGCAGGAAGTGCTGGCTTAATCTCGCGCCCATGTCAGACCCCCGCCGCGCTGCCGCCGCGGCGGCGGCGCAGGAGGTCCTCGCCGATCTTCCAGACGTCGCCGGCGCCGAGGGTGAGCACGACGTCCCCGGGACGCAGGTCGCGCGCCGCGTCGAGCGCCCCGGGGAAGGCCTGCGCGTCGACGCCGGTCCTGCGGATCGCGTCCACGATGAGCTTGGAGGTGACGCCGGGCAGCGGCTTCTCCCCCGCCGCGTAGATCTCCGTCACGAAGACCCGATCGGCACCTTTAAACGCGGCGCCGAACTCCCGGGAAAGGAGCTTGGTCCGGCTGAAGCGGTGCGGCTGGAAGATGACGACGACGCGCCCGGCCTTCCACAGGCCCGCGACCGCGCCGAGCGTGGCGCGCACCTCGGTCGGGTGGTGGCCGTAGTCGTCGACGAACTCGACGCCGCCCGCCGCGCCCAGGCGGTCCATGCGCCGCCCGACGCCGCTGAAGTCGGCGAGGCCGCGCGCGAGGCGCTTGAGGTCGAAGCCGAGGAAGTGCCCCGCCGCGAGCGCGGCCAGGGCGTTGGACACGTTGTGGCGGCCCGCGACGCGCAGGCGCAGGGTCAATATTTTTTTGCCTTTATGAAAGACGTCGCAATGGGAGCCGTCCTTGCCCAGGCGCGCGTTCTTGGCGCGCCAGTCGGCGCCGGGACCGAAGCCGAAGGTCACGACGGGCCGCGTCACCCGGTCGCGGATGGAGCCGAGCACCGGGTCGTCATGGCAGAGCACGGCCGCCCCGTAGAAGGGCAGGCGCTGCAGGTGCGCCACGAACGCGTCCTTGAGCGCGTCCATCGTCTTGTAGTGGTCCATGTGGTCGTTGTCGATGTTCGTGACCACCGCGACGAGCGGCGTCAGGAACAGGAACGACCCGTCGGACTCGTCGGCCTCGGCGACGAGGTATTCGCCGACCCCGAGCTTGGCGTTGGAGCCGATGTTCTTGAGCTGGCCGCCGATGATCATCGTGGGGCCCGCGCCGGCCTCCTTGAGCGCCATGGACACGAGGGAGGTGGTCGTGGTCTTGCCGTGCGAGCCGGCGACCGTCACCGTCTTCTTCATGCGGCCCAGTTCCGCGAGCATCTGCGCGCGCAGGACCACCGGGATGCCGCGCTTTCGGGCGTAGGCGACCTCGGGGTTGGAGGCGGCGACGGCCGATGAGACCACCACGACCTGCGCGCCCGCGGCGTTGGAGGCCGCGTGCCCCTCGAAGACGCGCACGCCGGCGGCCTGGAGGCGGCGGGTGGTCTCGGTGCCCTTCGCGTCCGAGCCGGAGACCCTGTAGCCGAGGTTGTTGAGCACCTCGGCGATGCCGCTCATGCCCACGCCGCCGACGCCGACGAAATGGATTCTGCGCACGAACGACTTCATCAGGTCCTTCTTCATTTCTTCTCTCCGGCCGCCGGCGAGGCCGCGGGGCGCAACAGCCACTTCAGGCCGTCCCGGGCGGCCTTGTTCTTGGGAGCGATCTCGAGGGCGCGGCGCAGCGCCGCGATCGCGCCGGCCTCGTCGCCGATCATCACCGAGGAGACGCCGCGCCCGAGCCAGGCCGCCGCGGAGTCCGCGTCGAGCTCGGCGGCGCGGCGGAACGCGCTGTCGGCGCGCTGGCCCTCGCCGACGGCCGCGTAGGCGAGGCCCGTGGCCGTCCACCAGTCGGCGTCCTCGGGGTGGTCGGGCTTCTCCCCGTTCTCCGGCAGCACCTCGGCGACGAGGGCCATCCAGCCCGTGCCGATGACCCACAGCCCCATGTCGTTGCCGACCTGGCGCGGCTGATAGCTGACCTTCGCCGGGTTCTCGGCGTCGCCGCGCCCGGCGGGCACGGGGCGCGTGAAGGTCAGGTTCATGCCCAGGCGCGCGTCGGTGTCGGCGGGCGCCTCGCGCATCGTCTTGCGCAGGTCGTCCATGATCCGGTTCACCTGCTCCTCGCGGGCCGCCGCGTCGCCGGGCTTGAGCGCGTAGTCGCGGCGCACGGCCTGGGGGGAGGCTTCGCCGCCCGGGCCGCCGTCATGCGCGCGCGCGAGCGCCTTCTTGAGGCTGCCGCCCTCGCCGGGGCCGCTGCGCACGAGCTTGGGGCGGGGCAGGAACACGGCGTCGACCTTCATCATGGCGCCCTGCTCGAGCGGCACGCGCCGCAGGTTCTTCTCGAAGACGGCGAGCGGGTCGGCCTCCGCGGACGGCTCCGGCTCGGGAGCCTTCGCGTCCGCGGGGAGCTCTCCGGGGCGCGCCGCGCGCTTGCCGCCCGCGTAGGCGACCGACAGCTGCAGTCCCGGGCCGCCGGTCTCCGGCGTGAGATGGAACGCGTCGACGAGCACCGCGCGGGCGCGGGAGCGGTCCGCGTTCTTCAGGTGCAGCCGGGCCAGGCGCATGCGCGCCACGGAGTCGCCGGGCTTGAGCTTCACCGCGCGCTTGAGCGTCGAGATCGCGGCCTTCTCCTCCTTGAGCCTCTCCTCGGCGCAGCCGAGCTCGAGCAGGGCGTCCTGGTAGCCGGACTCGAGCTTGACGGCCTGGCGCAGCTGCTCGGCGGCCTCCGCGTCGCGCCCGAGCTTGCGGTAGAGCTGGCCGAGCTGAAAGCGGTACAGCGGGTTCTTGTCGTCGAGGTCGACGGCCTTGCGGAACAGCTCGAGGGCCGAGGGCACGTCGCCGCGCGACTCGCGGATGGAGCCCAGGTTCATCTGCGCGTCGGCGCGGGAGGGCTCGAGCTCGGTCGCCTTGCGGAAGGCTTTCTCGGAGGAGGCCGCGTCGCCCTTCCAGGCGTGGGAGATGCCGAGCAGAAGGTAGGCCTGCGCGCTCGCCGGATCGAGGCGGATCGCCGTTTCATACGAGAGGATGGACGCGTCGACCTGGCCGCTCCAGTACTGCGCGACGCCGAGCAGCATGTGGCCCACGGGATTCTTCGGGTCGGCCGCGACGGCGCGGCGCATCTCCTGCAGCGCCAGGTCGTACCGCTTGTCCTCGATGTAGCGGTGCCCCTGGCGCATGCCGCGCACGGCCTGCGCGGCCATGATCTGGTCCCAGATCGTCTGCTGCCCCGGCTCGGTCTTCTCCGCCCGGGCGCGCGGGGGCATGACGACGACGGAAAGAATGAACCACAAAGACACAAAGACACAAAGAACGGATAAAGAGTTAACGGAAAACTCCGTTGCCGCTGACTTTCTCTCCGTTCTTTGTGCCTTTGTGTCTTTGTGGTTCGCCGTTTCCATCTTCGAGGTCACTCCGCTTCCTTGAGCAGCTCGCGCAGACGGGGAAGGATCGAGCGCAGGGCGGAGCCCCGGTGGCTGATGGAGTTCTTGAAGTCGGGCTCGAGCTCGGCCAAGGTCCGGCCGTCGGTGAGCGTGAACAGCGGGTCGTAGCCGAAGCCGCCGTCGCCGCGCGGCGCGGTCCCGATGACGCCGTCGAGGCGGCCCTCGGCGAACTCGACGCGGCCCTCGGGGTCCGACAGGGCGATGACCGTGCGGAAGTAAGCGGCGCGCCGCGCCCCCGCCGCCCCCTCGAGCTCGCGCAGCAGCTTGGCGCAGTTGTCGGCGAACGAGCAGCCGGGGCCCGCCCAGCGGGCCGAATGCACGCCCGGCGCGCCGCCCAGGCCGGCGACGAACAGGCCCGAGTCGTCGGCCAGCGCCCAGGTCCCGCAGGCGCGCGCGGCCTCCACGGCCTTCTTCTCCGCGTTGCCCTCCAAGGTGTCGCGGTCCTCGACCGTCTCCGGGAACGGCGGATAGGCGTCGAGCGAGGCGATCCCCGTGCCGGAGACCCCGAGAAGACGTGATATTTCAGCCGCTTTGTGGGCGTTGCGTGTGGCGAGCACGAGTCGCGCCGGATGACGGGGCAAGCGCTGAAATGTTATCATTTTCCCGTGAGACCCCTCCTCCTGGCCGTCCTCGCCGCGCTGGCCGTGGGGACGTCCGCGTGCCGGGGAACCATGCAGGAGGAGGACCTCTCCGACCACGCGACCAAGGCGCGCATCGAGACCCTCCTGCGCGGCCGCCGGGACCTCGACCTCAAATACGTCACGGTGGACGTCAACGCCGGAGCGGCGACGATCTCGGGCATCGTGCCCAACGGCGACCAGCAGCGCATCATCCGCCGGCTCGTCGCGCGCGTGCGCGGCGTCGAGCACGTCCTGAACAACCTCATCATCCAGGAATGAACGACGCGGGGCTCAGGCGCGCTCTGCTGAGCTGGTACCGCCGCGCCAAGCGCGACCTGCCCTGGCGCCGCGACCCCACCCCCTATCGCGTCTGGGTCTCCGAGATCATGCTCCAGCAGACGACGGTCGCGGCGGCGGCCCCGAAGTACGAGGCCTTCCTGCGCCGCTTCCCGACGCTCGCTTCGCTCGCGAATTCTCATGAGGACGAGGTGCTCAAGCACTGGGCCGGCCTCGGCTACTACGCGCGCGCCCGCAACCTGCGCCGCGCCGCGCGGTCCGTCGTCGCCGAGCACGGCGGGGTCTTTCCCTCCGAGCTCGCGCCGGTCCTGGCGCTTCCCGGCGTCGGGCGCTACACCGCGGGCGCCATCCTCTCAATCGCGTTCCGCAAGCCCTTTCCCCTCGTGGACGGCAACGTGATCCGCGTCTTCTCGCGCCTGTTCGGCCTCAAGGGACGGGCCAAGGACCCGGCGTTCGCCGCGAGGATGTGGCCGCTCGCCGCGCGCCTCGTGCCCCAGGCCGCCCCCGGCGACTGGAACCAGGCCCTGATGGAGCTCGGCGCGACGGTGTGCGCGCCCGACTCCCCCTCCTGCGGGGCCTGCCCGGTGTCGGGGCACTGCGCGGCCTTCGCCAAGGGCCTGCAGGACCGGCTGCCCGTTCCCGAAATCGCGCGCGCGCCCGTGCCCGTGAGGTGGACCTGCCTTTGGATCGAACGCGGCGGGAAGGTCCTGCTGTGGCGGCGCTCGGACAAGGAGCGCCTGCTCAAGAACCTCTGGGGCCTGCCCATGGCGGGAAGCTTGGCGGCCAAGCCGGGACGGCTCCTCGCCAAGGCCGCGCATTCCATCACTCATCACGCGCTGGCCGTGGAGCTGCGCGAGGCGTCGTTCTCGGGCGCCCTGCCGCCCGAGGCGCGGTACGTGCCGCGCGGGAGGATCGGAGACCACCTGGTCTCGTCGCTTTGGCTCAAGCTCCTCAAGGGCCTCTGACCTTTACCGGATTTTTGCCCGGCCTTCACCAAATCCTATCCAGCCTGTAATGACGTTTCGCGAAGGCGGGACTACACTTCGGATATGAGCTGGGTGCTGGTGATCGAAGACGAAGAGGACATCTCGGAGTTCCTCCGGTACATCCTCGAGAACGAGAACTTCTCGGTGAAGACCGCGGGGAGCCTCGCCGAGGCGCGCGCGCACCTGAAGGGCGGCCTGCCCGACGCGGTGCTGCTCGACCGGGGCCTGCCCGACGGCGACGGCCTCGACATCTGCCGGGAGCTCAAGGGGGCGGGGAAGCGGCCCCGGGTGCTCGTGCTCAGCGCGCGCAAGGACCCGGCTGAGGTGGCCGAGGGCCTCGCGGCCGGCGCCGACCACTACATCACCAAGCCTTTCCAGTTCGTGGACGTCATCTCGCGTCTGGCGCCGGCACGATAGCCCGCCGCGCCTTCACCGCGGCCTCGCGCAGACGCGCCGAGGCTCGCGCGTCGCGCGGAAGGGGCGGGGGCTTCAGGCGCAGGACCCGGACGGGAGCGTCGAAGCCCTTCAAGCTCGCCGTTTCGGGCGCGGCGCCCGCGAGCAAGGCGGCGACGCCGGGCTCGTCCGCCGCCGAGCCGGCGATCAGCGCCTCGCCGTCGCCGGAGAGCCGCATCATCCGCGCGGCCGCGTTGACCGTGTTGCCGAAGTAGTCGACCTCGCCGCCGCGCTCCTCGCGGATTACGCGGCCCCAGCTGAGGCCGACGCGGGCGCGCAGCAGGCGCCCGAGCGGGGCGGCCGCGCGCAGGTCTCCCATGCGCCCCTGGAGGTCGGCGGCGGCCCGCACCCCGGCCTCGGCCGTCGGGAAGGTCGCCATGACGGTCTCGCCCTCGGTCTTGACGACCACGCCGCCCCGCCGCTCGACGGCCGCGCGCACGTAAGCGTGGAAGGCCTTCACCGCCGAGTAGGCGCGGCGGCGCCCGTAGCGCTCGTAGGCCGTGGTCCAGCCGTCGAGGGCGGCGAACATGGTCGCGGCCCGCTCGACGCGCACGGAGTCGACCGGGCGCGGGCCGTCCGGCGCGCGCGTCGGCGCGGAAGGCGCGGGCCGCGGGCCGGGATCCGCCGCGACGGCGCCGCCCCCGGCCGAGGCGGCGAGCGCGAGCGTCCTCTCGACGGCGCGGCCGTAGATCTCCGGCGCGGCGCCCGTCGCGTCGACCAGCACTCGCCCCGCGTGCACGCCGACGCGCAGCGCCGGGACCTTCTCCCCGCGCGCGGCGTTCCCGCGCTGGATCGACTCGGCGGCCCCGAGGGCGGCGGCGTAGCTCGGGAAGGCGATCAGGCTGCCGTCGCCGAGCCGGCGGATGACGCGGCCGTCGAACGCGGACGCCGCGGCTTCCGCGCCGTCGACGGCGTCGCGGATCAGCGCGTGCGCGCGGCGGGTCCCCTCGGACAGGTGCAGCGCGGTCGAGTCCTGCGCGTCGAGCACGAGCAGGCCCACCTTCCGGCGCTCGTAGACCCCCGCGGCGCGGGACAGGTCGAGAGGCGCCGCGGCG
>JAKFCD010000136.1:0-5939 GCA_036676805.1 Elusimicrobiota bacterium | reverse complement strand
TACTCGGCCTGCCCCTTCGTGAGCTTGGTCAGCTTCGCGCCCAGCTTCCCGAGATGGAGCATCGCGACCTTCTCATCGAGCTGCTTCGGCAGCAGATACACCTGCTTCTTGTACTTGTCCGTAGCCTTGTTCTCCCACAGCTCAAGCTGCGCCATCACCTGGTTGGTGAACGAGCACGACATCACGAAGGAGGGATGCCCCGTCGCGCAGCCGAGGTTGACGAGCCGGCCTTCCGCGAGCACGGTCACGACCTTGCCGGAGGGCCACACGAACTGGTCCACCTGCGGCTTGATCTCGACCTTCTTGAGGTTCTTGTCCGAACTCATCGAGGCGATGTCGATCTCGAGGTCGAAGTGCCCGATGTTGCACACGATCGCCTGGTTCTTCATCGCATCGAGATGCTTGCGCAGGATCACGTCCTTGCACCCGGTCGCGGTCACGAAGATGTCGCCGATAGAGGCGGCCTCGTCCATCGTGACGACCTCATAGCCTTCCATGCACGCCTGAAGCGCGTTGATCGGATCGATCTCGGTGATGAGCACGCGCGCGCCCTGACCCCGCATCGACTGCGCGCAGCCCTTGCCCACGTCGCCGTAGCCCGCCACGACCGCGATCTTGCCCGCGATCATGACGTCGGTGGCCCGCTTGATGCCGTCGAGCAGCGACTCACGGCAGCCGTACAGGTTGTCGAACTTGGACTTCGTGCACGAGTCGTTGATGTTGATGGCCGGGGTGAGCAAGGTGCCCGCCGCGGCGCGCTGGATGAGGCGATGAACGCCGGTGGTCGTCTCTTCGGAGAGGCCCACGATCTCCTTGGCCATCTCGGGGAACTTGTCGAAGACCATGTTGGTGAGGTCCCCGCCGTCGTCGAGAATCATGTTCAGCGGCTTGCCGTCGGGGAAGGTGAGCGTCTGCTCGATGCACCAGTCGAAATCTTTTTCAGAGAGCCCCTTCCACGCGAAAACCCCGCACTTGCCCGCGGCCGCGATGGCGGCGGCGGCGTGATCCTGAGTGGAGAAGATATTGCAGGAGGACCAGCGAACCTCGGCGCCGAGCTCGAGAAGGGTCTCGATGAGCACGGCCGTCTGGATAGTCATGTGCAGGCAGCCCGCGATGCGCGCACCCTTGAGAGGGAGCTTGCCCTTATATTCGGCGCGAAGCGCCATGAGGCCCGGCATCTCGTTCTCGGCGATGGTGATTTCCTTGCGGCCCCAGTCGGCGAGGGTGATGTCTTTGACCTTGTAGTCGTTCTTCATGGCGGTGGCGGTGGGCATCTGATCTCCTGTTTGTTGCGGAATCGAATGGTAATTATACCAGATTCACGACGAGGAACTACCTCTCGAGAAGGATCTTGTCGATGGCCTTCTTGGCGGTCTGCAGGTCGACGCCGTAGAGGCGGCGGTACAGCTGCATGGCCTCGATCATCTGCCCGTTTCGGGCCATCTGGATGATGGCCGCGCGGCCTTGGACGGCGGTCCGGGCCTTGGAGGCCTCCTGGGAGGCGTGCTCGGCCGCGTCTTTGATGGCGCCGAGGACGCCGGCGAAGGTCGGAGCGTCTTCCCGGTCCTCGCGGGGAGCGCCGGCGGGGGGAGGGCGCAGCGGGTTGACCGTGATGATCTCGGTCGAGCGCTTGTGGAGGATGATGAAGACGACGGCGACGAGGCCGAGGAAGATCCACATCCCCGGGATTATAGGGAATTAGTCGGCGGGGTGGAGGATCGCGTCGATCTTCTCGGCGGCGACGGGCATGTTCAGGCGCAGCCAGAAGAGGACCTCCTCGGGCTGGGGGGCGGGGCGGCCGGGCTTCTCGGCGGCCATGAGCTGGTGCGCCATGGTCATTTGAGCGGGGGAGATCACGGAGGCGATCACCTGGGCCACGATCTTGCGGCGGGAGCCGTCGAGGGAAACGAGAGTCATCATGGAGCTATTGTAGCGGGAAGGGGCGGAAGAGGCATATGCGCACGGTCATGAGCGGGTGTTACCCGCGCTCAATAGGTCGTAGTGCCCAAGAACGGCTTGGGCCTTGGGGCGGCGATGCAACTTTTTGGGGGGTTCGATCGTATATAGAGTGTGGGCCCTTGGACTCTTGCGGGCCGCGGGGGGGGCGGGTACAATGTCCGACGAGATGAAACAGGATATCCAGAAGCTGAAGAAGGATATGGCCGACGTGCGGGCGACGGAGAGGAACATCGCCGTCGCCTTGACCCGCATCGAAGGCAAGGTTGACGGGATAGTCGAACAGATGGCCACCAAGACCCAGGTCCGAACTCTGATCGATCAAGTCGACGATTTCTGCGGAATCGTCGAGGCTTCGCGCGGTGAGCGAAAGATTTTGGATGAGAGCTTCGCCGATATCCGTGCAACGCCGCAGAACCACGAGGCTCGCTTGGTCAGGCTCGAGCCGAAGAAGAGCTAGGCGCGCCGCCGCTTAACGCGCCTCAGCGCCCCGCGAGCTTGTCCACGGCGTTCTTGGCGGCGAGCAGCCCAGGCCGGTGAGGCGGCGGTACATCGCGACGGCTTGGAGGCTGGAGCCCTCGGTCGCGAGGCGACGGACCTCGGAGGGGTCGGCGGGAGGGAGGGGGCGGCTTCCCCGCAGGCGGACGACCGCGATGATGAAGGCGACGGCGAGGACGAGGGCGATGAGGGCGAGCATGGCCAAGTGTGCCGGGTAGACCTCGCCGAATCAAGTGAGGCATAATTGGCGCATGGACCAATTGGAATTCCTGCGCGGCGTGTATTTCGGCAACAGCGTCATGGCGTATCTCATGGCGACGGCGACCTTCATCGGCGTGACGGCCGCGTTCCTCATCGGCCGGCGGCTGCTGCTGGCGCGGCTGACCGCGCTGGCCCAGCGCACGACGACCGAGATCGACGATTTCGCCGTGAACCTGCTGGGCAAGATCCGCTCGCCCGAGTGCTACCTGGTGGGCTTCTACTTCGCGACGCGCCCGCTGAGCTTCGACCCGAAGGTGGACGGCGTGCTGCGCTCGGCCGTGGTGGTCGTGCTGGCCTACCGCGCGCTGACGATGCTCCAACTGAGCGCGGAGTACGCGGTCCGGCGGGCGATGACGGGGCCCGACGCGGACCAGGCGCGCAAGGACACGGCCAAGACCGTGACCTTGCTGCTGCGCGGGCTGCTGTGGGTGCTCGCGGTCATCTTCGTATTGGACAACATGGGCGTCAACGTGACCTCGATGGTCGCGGGGCTGGGGATCGGCGGCGTGGCCGTGGCCTTGGCGGCCCAGGCCGTGCTCGGGGACCTGTTCTCGGCGCTGGCGATACACCTGGATAAGCCGTTCATCGTCGGGGACTTCATCATCGTGGGAGACAGCCTGGGCACGGTGGACCGCATCGGGCTCAAGACGACGCGGCTGCGCTCGCTGTCGGGCGAGCTGCTGGTGATGAGCAACTCCCACCTGACCTCGTCGACGATCCGCAACTACAAGAGGATGTTCGAGCGCCGGATTGTCTTCAAGTTCGGGCTGCTCTACAGCACGCCGGCGGCGGCGCTGGCCGATTTGCCGGGGGTGGTGCGCGGGATCATCGGCAAGGACAAGACCTTGAGGTTCGACCGGGCGCACTTCAGCGGGCTGGGGGAGTCCTCGCTCGACTTCGAGGTCGTGTATTATGTGCTCAGCCCGGACTACAACAAGTACATGGACGCGCACCAGGCCGTGCTTCTCGACCTCGTCGGCGAGGTGCGGGGGCGGGGGCTCGATTTCGCCTACCCGACGCGCACGTTGTACATCGAGGGCGGCGACAAGGTTCCGGCGAAGGCTTGAGCGGGCGCCTGCCCTCGATCTACGCCGACCCGGCGCTGTACGACCTGGTCCACGCGGAGGGCACCGACGACGAAGTCTGGTTTTTGACGCGCCTGGCCGAGATCCACGGCTGCGGGGTGAAAACGGCCTTGGAACCCGCGTGCGGGACGGGGCGCTACCTCGCGGGGCTGCTGCGGCGGGGCTGGACGGTGGAGGGCTATGACCTGGCGCCGGGCATGCTCGCCTTCACGCGCAAGCGCCTCGCGGGCTGGGGCAAAAGGGCGAGGCTGGCGCGCGGCGAGATGTCCTCGTATCGTCCCAAAAGGCGCTTCGGCCTGATCTTCAACGTGCTCTCCACGTTCCGCCACCTGATGACGGAAAATGACGCGCTGGCGCATCTCAAGCTGATGGCGGGGGCGCTCGAGCCGGGAGGGCTGTTCGTGCTCGGCATGGATCTTTCGATCTACGGGCGGGACGAGCCCGACGAGGAGGTGTACGAGTGCCGGCAGGGCGGGCGCACGGCCAGGCACGTGCTGATGAGCCTGCCCGCCGAGCCCGGGACGCGGCGGGAGCGCATCATCAACTTCGTGACCACGCCGAAGGGGAAGAAGGACGCGGTGCTCGAGTCGTCCTATGACCTGCGCTCCTACAGCGCCGCCGAGCTGGCGGCGCTGATCGAGAAGTCGCCGCTTCGCGTCGAGGCCGTGTACGGCTACGACGGCAAGCCCGCCGTGCTCGACGGGCCGGAGCGGGCGCTGTGGCTGGTACTCAAGGCGCGCGGGCCGCGGCGGAGCGGCGCCTGACCAAGGCGAGCACGCGCCGGGAGAAGGCGCGATAGGACGCGCGCCCCTCGGGAGTGCGCAGCCGGTCGAGGTCGCGCTCGATGGCTCCGACGAGGCCGGCCGAGAGCTTCGAGCGGCGGGCGCGCCCCGAGTGCGTTTCCAGGTCGTCCTCGAGCTGCTCGTCGATGTCGTCGAAGGACGAGTCGCCGAGGAAGACGGTGCCGGAGACGGCGCGGCGGATCATTTCGATGAACTGTTTCGGGCCCTGGGCGAGCGCGTCGAAGGCTTGGCGGGCGAAGGTGTTGGGAGGGGGTTTTAGGCCGAGCTCGCGCATCATGTCGAGGTCGCGCAGGTGGGCCTCGAGCTCCATCTCGAGGGCGTTGGAGGGGATGCCCAAGGCGTGCTGGGCGACGTGGGTCAGCTCGTGGACCAAGGTGCCCGCGAGGTCCGCCTCTCGTCCTTTCAAGAATAGGTCCTTGTGCAGGCGCATGTCCTTGGCGACGTAGTCGTACTCGCCGTAGTTGCGGCCGAGCGCGAGGACGCGGACCGGGAGGGAGCGGCCCTGCTCCGTGAGCACGCGCTCGGCCTCGTCGAGGGCGCGGCGGCCGGCGCGCGTGGCGCGAGCGAGGGCGACGGCGCGGTCGAGGGCGGCGGCGGTTTCGGCGTTTCCGGTCTTAAGCCACGGGGCGAGGCGGCCGCCGTCGAGGCGCTCGACGGTGACGCCGGCCAGGGGGAGGGCGGCGGAGGGGCCGTCGAAGGCGGGGAGGGAGAGGGCGAGGCCGTCCCAGAAGCTGTTGAGGGAGCGGGCGGCGTGCGGGGAGGACGGGAGGTCGGGGAAGGACGGCGTCGCCGCCGCGACGGCGGCGGCGGGCGTAGGTATGAGGGCAGGCGGCAGGGGAGACGGCAGCGGTTGGAGGGACGGAGTCAAGGACGACAACGGCGAAACGGAATTGAACGGCAACGACAGGTGATTCGCTGGAAGACCGGAAGTCACGGAGGGGACGGAGAGGGTGGGGACGGGCGAGGAGGGTATGGAAATTACGCCGGCCGAGGCGGCTCGGCATAGCGCGAGAAGGCAGGCGGCAAAAAAATTACTCGCCATATCGACATGATATAGGAACGACGCGGCATTCGACTGGGTCATCTGGGGGCGCGGCGAAGCGGCAAAGGTCCTAGGAGATCACTTGGATGTGGGCCCATTGCCGCCTGGTTCGGGGACGGATGGTCCTCGGATCGGGGTGCGCAGCGGCGATATAATCGGGCCATGAGAAACCTCGCGGCGGCGTTGGCTTTCATCTTGGCGGCGGGTCCGGCGTTCGGCCAGACGGTCGCGGGCGCCGCGGCGCGCGCTGCGGGCGCGGGAGCCTTCGCGGCCGCCGCCGGGGCGCCGCGAGGC
>JAKFCD010000135.1:0-63901 GCA_036676805.1 Elusimicrobiota bacterium | reverse complement strand
CTATTCAATTTCAACGTTCCTCTGATTCGGGACGGCATTCGAAGAATTGTTCTTTAAAACCCGATTATCTTTGTGTCTTGGTGACTTGGTGGTTCATCCGTTAAAACCTCATGAACTGGGAGCCGACAACCGTTGACAACGGGCCCCGGCTGGCTTACACTCCAAGGAGAATGGCCGAAAGCCAGGAAGGGACGCCGGAGGCCCCCAAGCCGCCCGCGGCGGCCATCCCGGACCTGAAGAAGGCGCAGGAGAACAAGCCGGCCCCCTTCGCGTGGGCGCCCGGCGCCGCGCGTTCGGCGGCCAGCGCGGCGGTCATCGCGGCCCCGGCGAAAGCCCCCACGGCGCTCGAGCGCCTGAACACCACCCCCGGCAGGCTGGCCGCGCTGGCGGTCCTGATGCTCATCGGCGGGGCCGGGCTGAGCTTTACGGCCTTCCAGGACCGCGTCGGCGGCGCCGGGGAGCTGGGCGGGATCAAATCCACGATCAAGTCCCGGGCCTTCCAAGGCCGCGACAGCGTCGGCTTCAACAAGGGCTACGGCGCGGGCAACGACCCGGCCGCGAGAAAGAGCGCCATGAATTTCGATCTCATCAAGGCCGGCGAGAAGGACCCGCTCATGGCGGATATGCCGGGGATTCCGGCCGCCCCGGGCGCCGGCGGCGAGGCGCCGATGAATTACGACGAAGGCGCGACGAACCGCGCGGGAGCGGCCGCCGGCGCGGCGGCGGCCGGAAAGGACGGCGCCGCGGGGGACGAGGACGGCGCCGGAGGCGGCCTGGCGGGCGGCGCCGCGCCGAAGCTCGACTCGTCCTACGGCAAGATCAACTTCCAAGGAATGCGGCGCGTCAGCGGGACGGCGGGATTCCGGGGCATCAAGGCGGGCACGCCCAACAGAACGATCAAGACCCGCGGCTCCGCGGCGAACTCCGCCGACGCGGCGGGCCGGGGCCGGGGCGGCTCAGGCTCGACCACGTCGCCCCTGACGCCGTTCAGCGGGAACGCCGCGCGCCCGGGCGCCACGTCCGGCGGGACCGACGGCGCCGGCGCGACGGCGGGAGCGGGAGGCGGCGGAACAGGGGGTGGAGGACCGTTGGACATCGGCGGTCTCGAGGATTCCGTGGGCCAGAATCTGCCGAGCATCCCGGACCTGATGGCGCAGGCCGCTTCCAAGCGGAAGACGGCGGAGGAGGAGGAGAAGAAGGCCAAGATCCTGGCCGCCGGCGGCCACTTCCCCCAGGCGCATTACCACTATGACCGCGCCAAGAAGAAGAACGAGGAGGCCGACGACCTGGAGGAGCAGGCCGAACAGCGGCTCAGCGCGATCAAGGAGGAGGCGGACGGCCTGACCAAGCAGGATTCGCCCTGAAGCCTCAGCCGCCGGCGCGTCCCTCGGCGCGCGGCGGCGCGGAGGCGCTGCGGTCGTCGAAGCCGTGGCGCCGGGAAATGTCCCGGTAGACCAGCTTCGAGACCGCGCGTATCACGTCGCCGCGCCGGCGGATCCAGTCGCCGTAGCGGGGCGCCTTTCCGTCCTTCTGGATCATGCCGATCAGGATATAGGGATAAGTCCTGTCGCCGGGTCCCGGCGCGACGAGTATGGCCATCTCGCCGCAAAGGCGCGAGGTGCTGCCGGTCTTGTCGAAGACGGCGATGCCCGAAGGCAGGCTCGCCAAGCGGTCCCGATTCGGCAGGCCCATGTAGCGCTTGATCTCGTTGGAGCCGGGCAGGTCGCCGTTCCACAACGCGTAGAGAAAGCGGGAATAATCGTGGGCGGAGGCCTTGTTCCGATAGGTCCTTCCGCCGCGCGGTATGTACTCGACGAGGCGCAGGTCGCTCAGCAGGCCGCCGTAGCGCGCCTTCAGGAGCCGGTGCACGGCCGCGGGCCCGCCGAGGCGGCGCAGGAACCAGTTCGCGGCGGCGTTGTCGGACCTGTGGAGCATGGCTTCCATGCGCCGCCGCTCCGCCGGTCCATAACGCTGGCGACGGCGGCCGACGGCGTCGAAGAATGCCAGAGCGACGAGCGGCTTGATCAAGCTCGCCGCCTCGTACGGCTCATCCTCGTTGATGCTGACCAGCTTGCGCCCCGAGGTGAAGTCATACACCGACCAGGACGTGCGCTCGTCCGGCCGCACCCGGCCGCGGCGGCGAAAGCCCTCGACCAAGCGCTCGACCTCGCCCTCCAGTCCGCTCGCGGGAGGCGGAGCCGCCGGAGCCGGCGACGCCCCGACGAAGGCGGCCGCGAAGACGAGAGCCGTCCCGGCCCGGCTAGGACGCTTCAAATTCTTCCGGCCGCGTGCTTCCCCACACGAGCCTGATGAAAATCCAGCCGTCGACTTCGGCGCCGTCCGTCACTTTGAGCCAGTCGCCCCGCCGGCGCAGGGCCCTGAGCGGGTAGCCGCGATCGAGCTCCCAGATCGCCTCGTGCTCGAGCCCCGCCCCCGTGCGGATGTTCGCCCGCTTGCCTTTGACGATGACGCAGTCTTCATCGGAGAGCACGGAGCGGTGCGCCCACCCCGTGTCGTCCTCATAGTCGACGACCTCGGCCCATTCCCCGCTCCAGCCCAGGACCTCGAAGGGGGTGTGCCGCTCCGCGACCCAGGCCGCGGGGTAATCCGTGCCGGCGCCTTCGCGAACGTTGGCCTTCGCGGACGAAACGCACGCCGTCTCCGCTCCAGCCCGCGCCGCGGCGAGCGTCAGGGCCAAGCCCATGAAAAATCCCAGGCACCTCGATGGAGTCGTCATTGGCACTAGGATAGATCAGGAAGAGTCATAAGTAAAATAGATATATACATAGCATCTGTTTTAAATTCCCTATGTCAGCGTCCGCTTAAAAAACGGCGACCCCGCCGCAATCCGGGGCGGAGGGCGAATCTGCTATAAACGCCGCATGAGCGAAGAGCGGGCCGGGGAGGACGTGAGAATCCTCCGCGTCGACGAGACGATGCGCAAGGACCCGGTCGTCGTCGACGGCCGGGCGACGATCGCCGAGGCGATCGCCGTCATGAAGAGGACGAAGACCTTTTGCGTCGTCATCAAGCCCCGCTGGGACGGAGACGCGTACGGCCTCCTGACGGCGCGGGACGTGGCGGTTAAGGCGGTCGGGGCCGGCCCCAAGCGCCTCAACTTCTCCGAGCATCAGGTCGCCGAGGTCATGGACAAGCCGGCGATCGGGGCCGCCCCCGAGCTGGAGGTCAAGCACGCCGTGCGGCTCATGAACCGCTCGGGCGCCTCCGGACTGCTCGTGCTCCGCGACGGCTCGCCCGCGGGCACCTTGACGCTCGAAGACGTGTTCGCCGCCATTTGAGCCCGCCGCCGGCATTCACAAAGTCTTTACCTCGCCCAAACCCGCGCGCGCAGCCGGACGCGCTAGAATGCCGTCATCATGAGAATCGCGCAGGTGGCCCCCCTTTACGAGAGCGTGCCGCCGAGGCTCTACGGCGGGACGGAGCGGGTCGTTTCCTATTTGACCGAGGAGCTGGTCAGGAGGGGGCACGACGTGACCTTGTTCGCGAGCGGGGATTCCGTCACGAAGGCGCGTCTTCACGCCCCGCGGCCCTTCTCGATTCGCCTCGACCGGAACGCCGTGGACGGGCTGGCGGGCCACATCCTGATGCTCGAGCAGGTGTTTCAGCGGGCGAAAAGCTTCGACGTGGTTCACTTTCACATCGACTACCTCCACTTTCCCCTTTCCCGGAGGCTGCTGGCCGCGCAGTTCACCACTTTGCACGGCCGGCTCGACATATCGGAGCTCGCCGCGCTCTATGACGAGTACCGCGACATGCCGGTCGTTTCCATTTCCGACGCCCAACGCGAGCCGCTGAGCCAGGCGCGCTGGCTGGGGACCGTCCGGCACGGTCTGCCCCGCGGCCTTTATCGCTACCGCGCGGAGCCGGAAGCCTACTTCGCCTACCTCGGGCGCATATGCCCGGAAAAGCAGCCCGATCATGCCATTCGGATCGCCAAGCGCTGCGGAGTGAAGATCAAGCTCGCCGCCAAGGTCGACCAGGCCGATCGCGCTTACTTCCGCGAAGTGATCGAGCCGATGCTGAGGCACCCGCTCGTGGAGTTCGTGGGAGAGATCGGCGAGGCCCAAAAAAGCGCCTTCCTGGGAGGAGCCCGCGCCTTGCTCTTCCCGATCGGCTGGCCGGAGCCCTTCGGCCTGGCCATGATCGAAGCGCTGGCCTGCGGCACGCCGGTGATCGCCTACCGGCGGGGGTCGGTCCCGGAGGTGATCCAGGACGGGGTCACGGGCTTCATCGTCGACGACGAGGACGGCGCCGTCCGCGCGGCGGGCCGGCTCGACGAGCTCAGCCGCGCGCGCTGCCGCGCCGTGTTCGAGGCGCGCTTCGGCGTGGAGAGGATGGCCTCCGACTATCTCGCGCTCTACGAAACGGCGGCCCGCGGGTTCCGCGCCCCCGCGACCGTCCGATGAGCCCCCGCCCCAGGGCTCCGCGGCCCGCCCGCGGCGAGGAGATCATCCAAGTCCGCGGAAAATATTACATCCTCTCGTCCTCCGCCTTGGCCGACGACCGGACCCGGATCCTCAAGCACGGCGACACCTTCGCCGTTTTCGACCGCTTCGGCGACGCGCATCCCCTCCGGTTCGGGGAGCAGGGCATGTATCATGAGGGCACGCGCCATCTCTCCCGCCTCGAGCTGCGCATCGAGAAGATGCGGCCGTTCCTGCTCAGCTCGACGGTTCTGGAGGACAACACCTTGCTCGCCGTGGATCTGACGAATCCCGACTTCGTCTCCGCGGGACGGGTCAAGGTCCCTCGCGGGACGATCCACGTTTTCCGCTCCATATTCCTCTACGACGGCGTCTGCCATGAAAGGCTGCGCGCGGCCAACTTCGGGCTGACGCCCGTCTCCACCGAGCTTAATCTTTCCTTCGACGCGGATTTCGCGGACATCTTCGAGGTCCGCGGGGCGACCCGCGGGAAGCGCGGAACCCGCCTGCCCGCCCGCGCCGTGAGCAACGGAAGGATCATCGTCTATCGAGGCCTCGATCGAGTCGCGCGCCGCACGGAGATCCGCTGGAGCCTCCCGCGGGGCTGCGGCGCGACGGCTTCCGAGGGCCCGGGCGCCGCTTTCCGCCTCCGTCTGGGCGTTCAGGAATCCAAGGTCCTGCATCTGTCCTACGCCTGCCGAGCCGACGGCTCGAGCGGCGGCCGCCGCGGCTTCGCGCGCGCGCATCGCTCCGTTCTCAAGGACCGCGAGAAGATCCGCCTCGGGGAGTGCCGCGTCTCGACCTCGAACGAGCAGTTCAACGATTGGCTGAATCGCTCCTACTCGGACGTGCACATGATGACGACGCGCATCGGCAGGAGGCTCTATCCTTACGCCGGGGTTCCCTGGTTCAGCACGGTGTTCGGCCGCGACGGCATCCTGACCGCGTGGTTCTATCTGTGGGTCAATCCGGCCCTGGCCCGGGGAGTCCTGGAGCACCTCGCCGAATTCCAATCTAAGGAGGACGCCCCCGCGCGCGACGCCGAGCCCGGGAAGATACTCCACGAGATGCGCCGCGGCGAGATGGCGGCGCTCGGGGAGATTCCCTTCGGGCGCTATTACGGCAGCGTGGACGCCACCCCCCTCTTCGTGGGGCTGGCGGGGGCTTATTTCGAGAGCACCGGCGACCTGGCCTTCATTCGCGGCCTGTGGCCGAATATCGAGAAGGCCCTCGATTGGATAGAGCGCCGCGGCGACGCGGACGGCGACGGCTTCGTCGAGTACGGCCGGCGCTCGAAGGCCGGCCTGGTCAACCAAGGCTGGAAGGACTCCGACGACTCGATCTTCCATGCCGACGGCGCGCTGGTTCGCGGGCCGGTCGCGCTGTGCGAGGTCCAGGCCTGCGTCTACGACGCGTACCGCGCCGCCGCCGTCCTGGCCGCGGCGCTCGGCCGCGCCGATCGCGCGCGCGACCTCGACCGCGGAGCGGACGCGCTGCAGGCGCGCTTCGAGACTTCCTTTTGGTCGGAGAAGCTGGGCTTCTACGCCCTCGCGCTCGACGGGAGCAAGCGGGCCTGCGCCGTGCGCGCCTCCAATGCCGGGCAATGCCTGTTCTCGGGGATCGCGCGGCCGGACCGCGCCGGGCGGACGGCCGCGGCCCTGCTCGGCCCCGATTTCTTCACCGGCTGGGGTGTGCGCACGCTCGCCGCCGGCGAGGCGCGCTATAACCCCATGTCCTACCACAACGGCTCGGTGTGGCCCCACGACAACGCGCTGATCGCGGCCGGGCTCGCCCGCTACGGCCTCAAGTCCGAGGCGTCGAAGCTGCTGCAGGGGCTATTCGACGCGAGCCTGTTCATGGAGCAGAGCCGCCTGCCGGAGCTCTTTTGCGGCTTCAAGCGGCGGCCGGCGGAGGGGCCTACGTTATATCCCGTCGCCTGCTCGCCTCAGGCCTGGGCCTCGGCCTCGGTTTTCATGCTGATCAAATCCGTCCTGGGCCTGCGCGTCGAAGCGGCAAAGGGGAGGATAGTCTTCGACCACCCGGTGCTCCCGCCGTTTCTGGAGGAATTGCGGTTCCGGGACCTGCGGGCCGGCGGCGGCTCGGCGGATCTCCTTCTCAGGCGCCACGCCTCCGACGTCAGCGTCAACGTCGTGAGCCGGCGAGGGCCCATAGAGGTCGTCGTCGTCAAGTAGGCCTCGGCGCCGACGAAAAAGCCCCGGCCCGTAAAGGGCCGGGGCTTTTTTAATCGATCGCGTCTAGCGCAGCTTGGCGGCGTCGATGAGCCCGCTGCCTTGCTCGTCGCCGGTCAGGCCGTTGAGCCGGCTCGCCGCCGCGGTCAGGGCGGCGCGCACGGCCGCGGGGGTCTTGGCTCCCCTGGCCACGGCCAGGGCGGCCAGGCCGGCCACGTGCGGACAGGCCATGGACGTTCCCGAGTAAGCCTTTACGCCGCCGGCGTCGGCCCACAGGGGCACGGTGGAGGGAACCAGCACGCCGGGGGCGATGAAGGCCACCTCCGGACCGCGGCTGGAGAACGCCGATATTCCCTCGTTCGTATCGAGGCACAGCTTCGTGTTGGTGACGCCGGACGGGCACAGCGCGGAGACGGCGACCGTCTCCGGGTAGGCGCCGGGCCAGTTCACGGCCTTGCCGTCGTTGCCGGCGGCGGCGATGAAGGTCACTCCGCCGTTGACGGCCATCTGCAGGGCGTACTGCAGCAGCGGCATCGCCTGCGGCGCCCCGAGGCTCATGTTGGCCACCTGAATGCCGTTCTTGGCCGTCCACATGATGCCGTCCATGATGGCGAAAAGGTTGCCGCCTCCGTCCTTGCTGAGAACCTTCACGGCGTACAGCGCGGCCTTCGGCGCCACCCCGACTACGAGCTTGTCGTTCATCGCGGCGGCGATGGTACCCGCCACGTGGGTGCCGTGGGAATGGTCGTCGGCCCAGGGGGCCGCCTTATCCAGGGCGTTATAGCCTCCGGCCACGGCCAGGTCGGGATGATTGGGGTCGATGCCCGTATCGATGACCGCGACCTTGACGCCGGCGCCCTGGTTTCCGGCCCAGGCGGCCGGAGCATTGACGCGCGCCACTCCCCACGGCACCTCCGCGGCGCCCTTCTCCGCCTCGAGGGCCCGCTGAACGGGAGCGGATTTCGCCAGCGCCCTCATCGCCGCGACGGCCGGCTCCACGGAGAAAGGCGTCCGGCTCACCGAGGCCGGAGCGCTCTCGATCCATTTAACCCACACGTCGGGATCGGCGCGGAAAACCTTCGGATGAGCCGACAGCCGGGTGCGCGCCTGTCCCGCCAGGCCGGACGGGGATTTGACCAGCAGCACGGCCAGGGACGGAATCTCGTCGACGACCGCGAGACCCTGAGCCGCCGCGATTTGCCTCTGCTCGGCCGCGGGCGTGCCGAGCTTGAACGCGACGATGATGCGATCCTCGATTCCCCGCTGCGTCGACGCCGCGAACGCGCGCGGCGTGCAAGCAATAAGCCCCAACAGCATCGCCAACAACCTTGGCAGTCGTTTCATGAACCCCCCGGGAATTAGCCGTCTTCGTGAATTGACCAACCGGACCAATAGACCTATACCTTAAATAGGCCTTTAGGGCAATGAAATTATCCCGCTCCCGGACCTCAGGCGCGGGAGAGCACGTCCAGCAGCGCGCGCGCCAGGCGGCGGCGCTCCACCATGTCGGCCCAGCGCAGCTCGCAGACGCGCCCGCCGTCGTCGTCGTCGTAAGCGTGCCGCACCCGCGCGCGGATCAGCAGGCGCTCGCCGCCCAGCTCGAAATCCGCCAGCACGAACTCGCCCTTCGCGAGCTTGGCCGCGGTGGACAGCTCGGCGCCTCCGGCCGTTATCTTGAGGAGGCGGCCCCAGGCGTCCTGGCGCGCGGAGGAGCCGGGAAAGCGCAGAAGGACGGGGACGAGGAAAGGGGCCCGCATCAGCGCGCCGCCTCGTTATGGCGGATCAGCCGGGCCGGCCCCTTGCCGTCCGCCGCCGAGCCCACGGTCCAGAAACGCGCCCCGTCCCAGGCGACGCCGGCCGGAATATAGTCCCCCTCGGCGTACTCGGGCAGGGGCACGCCCTCGATGACGTCCTCGGGGCGCGCGAGATGGTGGCGGTTGAGCCGGCGCTCGGCGGCGTCGAGGGACCAGAGGGTCCTCCCGTCGAAGAGCAGGCCGGCGGCCTTCACGCCGTTCCACTTGTGCGTGGAGATCACGCTGAGCTCGCGGTCCACGAGATGCTTGCGCAGGACCTTCGCCCGCGCGTCGAGCGTCCAAAGATAAAGGCCGTCGAAGGCGAGCCCAGCCGAGTTCGGCGCGGCCTTCGGATACCGCGTCAGCGGCGTCAACTTGTCGTCGCGCATGCGGCGGATCACCGTGCCGTCGGCGGAGACCGTCCACATCGCCTCGGTGGTGAACGCCGCGGCGACCGGCGTCTCCGCGGTCAGGTGGCGCACGACCTGGATGGCCGTGTCGTCCGGAGAAAGGGAGTAGAAGGACTGGGTGAACCATTCGACGAGCCACAGCGACCGGCCGTCGAAGGCGAGGCCCGCGGGGTGGCGCACCGGCAGCTCCCAGCGGTCGACGCGGGCGGCGGCGGCGGCGCGGCCGCTTTCGACGCGCTTGAGGGAGGCGACGCCGAGGCCGGCGGCCAGGAACAGGCCGACGGCCAGCGCGTACCAGACCGGCGAACGGCTCGATGGGGCGGCGCTCGCCGCCGTCAGCGCCGTTCCCTGGAAGCGCAGCCCCTTGGAGACCGAGGCCTTCAGGTCCTCCGGCGTCCAGGGCGGGGCCACGACCTCGACCGCGCCCACGCGCATCAGCGCGACGGCGCGGCTCGCGTCGCGCGTCTTGAGCGCCACGACGACGGGCAGCAGCGGGAACGCCCGGAGCAGCTCCCGCGTCAGGCTCTCGGCGTCGGCGCCGCCTCCGTCGACGAGCAGGAAGGCCCGGGTGCGCCGCTCCCGCGCGAACTCGAGCGCCTCCTCGAGGCGGCCCGCGCCCTCGGCGCTGTGGCCGAGCTCGCCCAACATCAGGCCGAGAAGCTCCCGGTCCGCGGCCTCCTTCGCCAGCAAGCCGATGGAGGCCATGTCAGTTCGGGGCGGGGATCAGAAGGGACGCGCCCTCGGCGGGCAGGCCGCGCTCGACCTTTTCGCGGTTCGCGTCGTAGATCCGTTCCCACTGGTTGGGATCGCCGTAATACCGGCGCGCCATCGTGCGCAAGGTGTCCCCGGCCTTCACGACATGGCGCTTGGGCCAGGCGGGCGGCGCGGGCCGCGCGCGGACCTTGACCTCGACGGGCTTGGGCCGGCCGAGCAGGCCCGCGGCCTTCTCGGCGGCGCGGTACTCGAGCTCGTCGTTGCGCTTGAGCAGGGCGCGGTACTCGTCCTGCGCCTCGGCCACGCGCTGTTCCAGGACGCGGAGCTGGGATTCCGCCGCGGCCTTGTTGGTCTCCGCCATGCCGGCCTGCTGGGACATCGTCCGCTGCTTCTCCGTCAGGCTCGACAGGTCGCCGCGCAAGGCCTCCGCCTGCGCCGCCGCCCGGCCGACGAACTGCCCGGTGAAGGACGGGGCGCCGAAACGGTACGTGAATGTTCCCTGGTAGCCGCCGCCCGAGCGGTTTAGGCCGCCGGTCGGCAGGGACATCGCGATGTCGAGTATCATCGGCGAGAAATTCAGGCCCAGGCCGAACGCGAAGGTGTGCACGCCGTCGAGCGTCAGGCCCTTGCCCGCCCGCACGCGCAGGAGGCCCTGCTGGAAGGACGCCTCGACGCCGGGATAGAATTCAGCCAGGCCGCCGCGCACGCGGAAATCTCCGGCGATGGTATAGCGCCGGTCCCAGGTATACGCGGTCGCGAGCGTGATCCCGGGACGGGGGAACGCCGCGGCGGTGACGAGGTCGCTGAGCACGATGCCCGCCGAGAGGCCCATGTTCGAGCGCGCGATCACGCCGGCGTCGAGGCCGAGCCCGAACTTGCCGCCCGCGCCGGTCCCGGGATCGGAGTTGACGATCTTCGCGTTCGCTCCGAGCTTGAGCGGCTTAGACAGCGGAATCCGGCGGACCTTGTACTCCTGGCTGTAGTTGAGGAGGATCGAGTCGATATCGCCGCCGTTGCGCTGGCGCTCCAGATGGTAGGCGGCGCCGATCGTGGCGGTATTGATCTTCTCGTACGGCCGAAGGTAGGCTCCGGTGGCGAAGGACAAGGGGCCCTTCGGAGACAGCATGCGCCCGACCGTGCCCGCGCCCTGGGTGTAGGGCGTGTTCGCCGTGCCCGCGGGGTTGTAGAACAGGCCGAACGCGTCGTCGGCGATCGCCGAATACGCGGTTCCCATGCCCATCGCCCTCGCGCCCGGCAGAACGTCGTTGTAAGCGACCGCCCCGGCGTCGGGGGCGGCCAGCGCGAGGACGAGGAGGAGCGCCAGAGCCCTTCTCGTCATCGTGCGAATTATAGCCGTTGCCCATTACGAAATTAAGTATCAGAGTCCTTCGCCTTGACAGGGGGGCCGCGGGGGGCCATAATCAAGAGATGAGCGATGAGCCCCAGCACAAGACCAGCCGCCTCGGCATGATCTTCGTCGCCGTCGCGGTGGGCGGCTCGGCGGTCGGGGTCGCGGGGTGGCATCTCATGTCCAACCGCGGCGCCGGCCTCGACACCTCCGGATTCGACATGAGCTCCCCGCCCGACGCCGCCTCGCCCAGGGCGCCGGCCCCGTTCCCCGCGCCCGCCCCGGTCGCGGCGGCGCCGAACAGCCTCGGCATGGTCAAGGGCGGCGAGGGCGTCACCGTCGCCGGCGCGGGGACCGCGGGAACCTCGAAGGCCGCCTCCGCCAAGCCCGGCGCCTCCGGCGCGGAGGCGAATCCGGCCGATCCCCGGCAAGCGGCCGCGCTGAGCTTCAAGGATGCCGCGGTCAAAAACGAGAGGTTCGTCGCCTCGTTCGTGCGCCGCATGGAGAAGCGGCACCCCTCCCTCACCCGCTACGGCAAGGACTGGGCCGCCTCGCCCGAGCTGCGCGCCTTGCGCGATCAGTACTGGAAGGAGAAGGACCCGTTGAAGTTCGCTTACGGGCTCTCCAAGTCGAAGGATTTCGCCGCGCTCGTCCGAAAATACGGCGGCGATCCGGGCATCCGCGACGTGCTCATCACCGGGATCAAGGAAGCTCCCCCGAGCTTGACCGGAGCGGTGGGCGGCCTCTTCCAGAACGACGGCGCCGTCAAAGGCCTCGTCAACACCGTCGTCAAGGCCGTGGGCCTGCCCGCGAGCCTGGTCGGCTTCCTGGACGGCGGCCAACCCAAGCCGGAGGCCCGGAATCAAGCCATGGCGGACATCATGGCCTCCGACGAGGTCAAGAAAGCCCTGAAGAATCAGCCGGCGCCCGCCGTCGCCCTGCCCGACCCGGGACGGCAGCAGCCGGAGCAGACGAACGGCTTCACGCCCCTGGGCGCGCCGCGCCGCTGATCCCGGCCGGAACGCGAAACGAGGCCGCCCCGCCAAGCGGGACGGCCTCGCTTTTCGCCCGGGCGCCGGTCAGTTGTTGCCGCTTGTGTTCAGGGGCACCGCGCGGCTTGACGTGCTGGTATTCGTGCCGACGCACTCGTTTCCGACCTTGCGTGTTCCGGGCCCGCAGGTGGTCTGCGGCACCGACGACTCCGTGTCGGTTTCCTCCGCCGGCATGCAGCCGCTGCAGCCGGACAAGGCAAGCGCTCCGAACGCGATCACGCCGAGGGCGACCAACGAGAAGCTTTTCATATTCGATTCTCCCAAAACGAGCATTGCGTCTGGAAACAGTGTAAGCCGCCCTTGACGGACTGTCAAGGCATGCAACGCCTTTTTATCGATTTTTTACCCGCTTAAAGGGCTTCCTGGAAGCGTCGGGACACGGCGCGGGGCAGCCACAGCAGGTGGACGATCGCCGTATAATGCCCCAAGGGGAGCCAGATCTGATGGGAGTCCGGAAAGGCCTCCTTGAGGCGCAGGGCATTGGCGCGGGGGATGACCGTATCGGAGTTCACGTTGATCAGCAGGGCCTTCTTTCCGGCGTTGGCTTCCTTGTAATCCAAAGGATCGAGGCCGGCCCAGGCCGTTCGAAGCTCCCCCGCCTCGAGACCCATCTTCCGGACGAACGGCCCGCTCAGGGAGCCGTTGAGCGCGATGCCCGGGAAATCGGCTCCCCCCATCACGAACACGCCGGCGGCGGGGCGGGAGTCCACGGACCATGTCACCGATCCCACGATGGCCCCGAGGCTGATCCCGAACAGCCCGACGCGCTTTGAGTCCACCTCGGGCCGCGCCGCGAGGACGCCGAAGGCGCGGCGCGCATCCGACACCGATTGGCGGAAGTTGCGCGCGAGCTGGCCGGTCGTGCGGGCGAGGAACACCTGGCCGCTGGGCATGGACGGATGCGGCCTCCGATTGAACTGCGTGGGCATCTCGATCCACATGACGACGAGCCCGTCGTCGACGAAACGGTCCACGAAGCGGGTCTCGATCCAGACGTTCGGCGCGGCCATCACCGGCAGCACCAGCACCGCCGCGCCCCTCTTCCCCCGAGCCGAATCGGGCACGGACAGGTGCGCCCAGACCTTGTCGTTGGCCGGCCACGGGCTGCGGGCCGCCGAAGGGAACGTGAGCAGGTAGTCGGTCCGGCCCGGAGCGGTGCTCGTCGCGACGATCTCGACCTTGAAATCCGGCCCCGGCGCCGCCAAGGAGGCCGCCGCGGCCGGCAGCGCGAGGAGAGAGGCGAGCGCGAGGAGCAATCAGAACCCCATCACCAAGGAGAACGCGCCTTGGTATATGTCGTTGAGCCCGAGGGAGTTGGCGCTGCGGATGGTGGACTTTCCCATCACCCAATAGGAGTACTCGAACTTCGCGGCGAAATGACGCGCCAGCTGCCAGTGAAGGCCGGCCGTGTACTTGCGGATCTGCCGGGTCACGAACGGAGCGCCGTCCCGCAAGGCCGTCATCGACTCGAACGTCGTCGTGCCGTCGTTGAAGTTGAGCAGGAAGTCGAGCAGGGGCCCGCGCCGGTACATCTCGTTGTAGACGAGCAGTCCGGTCACCCGCCGGCCCAACGGCGGGCGGCGCATCAAGGGGAAGGAGGCCTGGATGAAGTAGCCGTAGAGGTGCTCGAGCTGGCGCGTGTGCGTCCCCGTCGAGGCCAGCGCGGGGGAGGCCTCCGTCGAGCCCGGCGCCAGGCGGGGCGTCAGAAAATGGTTCCGGCTGTACATCGCCTCCCCGGAGAGGTTGACGCCGTTGTAGTCGAAGGACCAGTCCGCGCTCCACATCTCGTAGCCGAGAAAGCCCTCGAGATCGTAGTTCCCGCCCATGCCGGAAAGCCCGAGGTGGGTGCCGGTCATGTCGGCGGCCCTCTCGGGCACCGGCCAGGGAAGGCGCAGGTCGCCGAGGGCGAACACGACGCGCCCGCCGAAGGTCTTGGCGTTGTTGTTGTCGGCGAGGTTGTTGTTCTCATGTCCGAAATCCGGGGTCACGCCGTTGGTGCCCGGGCCGGGTATGCCGAGGTTCGAAGGGTTCGGGAAGGTGCGCAGGCGGTTCTTCTGCTCGCCGATGCCGTTGACGACGAACAAGGTCGCCTCGCTCGGCACCAAAGGATGCACTCGGACCGGATACCAGCTCCAGCGCAGGCCGATGTCGCTGTAACCGTAGCTCAGCGGCGGCCGCGGCGAATTGGGGCGCACGACGAGGTCGAGGCTGTCGGGGGAGGCGTAGAGCAGCGGGCGCGTCACGGCGAGATACTGGTCGGGGCGGTACAGCTCGTTGTAGCGCCCGAACGGGACCATGAACTTGCCGAGCTGGAACCTGATGCGGCGCACCCCGTTGTACTCGGCGTGGGCCTGGCTGAGCCGCGGGACGCCGCGGCCCGCGGTCGGCAGGTTCCACTCGATGAGCACCGGAACGTCCTCGGTCACCGGTCCTTCCGCGCCGACGTACAGGTCGGCCAGATAGACCTGGTTCTGAATCTGGGTCTCGAAGCCGGGCTCCCGGGGCCCGACGTTTCGCCAATTGATCGAGGCGGCGCCGAACAGCTTTATCTTGGCGAACCGCTCGAGCGCCCGCGCGAAGGCCGGAGGGTCGGCCG
Source organism: Elusimicrobiota bacterium (assembly GCA_036676805.1). Taxonomy (GTDB): domain Bacteria; phylum Elusimicrobiota; class Elusimicrobia; order UBA1565; family UBA9628; genus GWA2-66-18. The sequence goes on along the minus strand of JAKFCD010000135.1, from coordinate 49,354 downwards.
CCGGCGGGAGCGGGTCCGCGGCGCGCGCGGACGCGGCGGCGGCCGTAAAAAGGCAGCCGACGAGAATTTGACAAAAAATGGATGAAGATGTACGATGGACCACGTCGAGTAAGTATAACGCGTTTTGCCGTGACGCGCCATGCGGCGCAAGGGAGAACCTGAATGACCCATATCATCGTCGAAGGCTGTCTGGGCGAGGTGTACGCCGCGTGCGTCGATGTCTGCCCCGTCGAGTGCATCCACCCGGGCCAGTACAAGAACGAGGCGTTCATGATCATCAACCCCGAGGTCTGCATCGACTGCGGCGTCTGCCTGCCCGAGTGCCCGATCGGAGCGATCAAGGGCTCGGCCGACGAGGATCCCGCCTGGGCCAAGATCAACGCCGAGCTCTCCCCGTCCTTCAAGGACAACCCCAAGGTGACGCCGCGAGCGCCCAACGATCCTCCCCACAAGCCGACCAACAAGCTCGTCAAGTAAGTTGGCGTCGAATGAAAAAGCCGGGCGGCCGCTCTGGTCGCTCGGTTTTTTCTTTATGCTGTCCGCCGCGAACGCCCAAGCCATGAACCACAACCTCCTGCACCGCACGCCGCTCGACGCCGCCGGGTCCCGCGCCGCGGGGCTCGAGCGCCTGCCTTTCGCCGAGGGCCTGTTCCGCACGAAGGCCGCGACGGCCTCGCTCGAGTCGCGCGACCTCGAGGCGCCCTTCGCGTTCGACGACCTCGTCGGCTCGCTGACCGCGGACGTGCCCGCCGGCGGCGAGGCGGAATTGAGCGTCAAGGTCCGCTTCGAGGACGGCTGGAGCGAGTGGTTCCCGCTGGGCCGCCTCGGCTCCGAGGGCTGGAGCTCGCCCGCGCCCGTTCCCGCCGCGGAGGATGCCCCCGGCTTCGTGGACGTGGACACCCTCAAGCTCAAGAAGAAGGCGTCCGCGTTCCGCTACCGCGTGAAGTTCAAGGCCGCCAAAAAGCCCGTGCGCCTGCGCTCCGTCGCGGTCGCGGTGTCCGACGCCGAGGCGCCGGCGGCCCCCTCCCCGTTCTCGACGGGCCCCTGGGTCCGGGACCTCGGGCTCGCCCCCCTCTCGCAGGGCGACGCCCAGGAGAAGTACAAGCACGACATCTGCTCGCCGACCTCGCTGGCGATGGTCCTCGAGCATTGGGGGCATAAGCTCGACCTCGAGGCCGTCGCCGTCGCCGCCCAAGATCGCGGCTCCCTCCTATTCGGCAACTGGCCCGCGAACGTCGCCTACGCCGGCTCGCTCGGCCTGGAGGGCCGCGTCGCCCGCCTCGAGTCGCTGGCCGGCGTCGAGGCTGAGATCGCGCACGGCCGGCCGGTGATCGTCAGCGTGACCTTCTCCGAGGGCGAGCTGCCCAATGCCCCGATCAGGAAGACCCGCGGCCACGTCATGGTCGTGGGCGGCTTCACCGCCGAGGGCGACGTCATCGCCTACGATCCCGCGGGCAAGGGCAAGGAGGGCGTGCGCCGCGTATACCCGCGCGCCGCGTTCCACAAGGTCTGGCGCGGACGCAAGCGCGGGTTGGCCTACCTCATCGGCCCCGCGTTCCCCCGCGAGTTCACCGTGGGCGTGCCCGTCGCCGACCTGTGGACCAAGCCGGTGCGCCGCAGCGGCGTCAAGCTCGACGACGAGGCGCATCTCTCGCAGATCCTCTACGGCGAGGTCGTGACCGTGCTCGAGGCCAAGGGCGAGTGGGTCCGCGTGCGCGCCGAGGAGCAGGAAAGCTTCCTGCATTCCGGCGACTGGCAGGGCTACCCGGGCTGGATGAAGGCCGACGCCTTGACGTCGGCCCCCCCGCCCGCGGCCGGCCCGATCGTCCGCGTGCGCCAGGCCCTGCTCCAGCGCGGCGACGACCTGCTCACGCTCTCCGTCGGCACGCGCCTGTCCTTCGTCTCCGAAGGCGGAGCGGCGACCGTGGTGCGCCTGCTCGACGGCACCTTGGCCGAGATCCCCTCGGCCTCCCTTTACCGCGCGCCCGCCGAGCCGACCGCCGCCTCGCGCGCCGAGATCATCCGCACCGCCGAGCTTTTCCTCGGAACCAGCTACTACTGGGGCGGACGCTCCGGCGTCCAGGCCGATCCGAAGGTCGGCGTGGACTGCTCGGGCCTCGTGAGCCTGGCCTACCGCATCCACGGCCGCGACGTGCCGCGCGACTCGCACGAGCAGAAGCTCCATTCGCGCGCCGTACGGCGCGCGAATATTGATAGCGGGGACCTCATCTTCCTGACCGACGACGAGACGAGCGAGCGCATCACGCACGTGATGATCTTCACCGGCGGCGACGGCCTCATCGAGAGCCGCAAGTCCTCGGGGCGCGTGCTGCGCACGACCTTCCTCGAGCGCTTCGGACAGCCCCTGACCGCGATCGAGTCCGGCGACGTCGTCTCCGACGTGTCCTTCGCGCGGCCGCGGCGGCGCCGCATCTTCTTCGGGTCGTATTTTTGATATGGGCAAGCCGCTGATTCATTTCGTCGGGATCGGCGGGGCGGGCATGAGCGCGCTGGCGCAGATTCACGCCATGGACGGGGGCCCCGCCACGGGCTCCGACCGCGACTTCGACCGCGGCCGCGGCGCGGGGCTCAAGGCCAAGCTCGAGGCCCTCGGCATGAAGCTGTTTGCGCAGGACGGCAGCGCGCTCACCGATGAAACGAAGCTCGTGGTGCTGTCCACCGCGATCGAGGACTCCAACCCCGAGATCGCCGCGGCCAAGGCCCTGGGCGTGCCGCTGATGCACCGCTCCGAGTTCCTCGCCCGCCACGTCTCGCAGATGCGCACCATCGCGGTCACCGGCACCAGCGGAAAGTCCACCGTCGTCGCGATGATCTTCGAGATCCTCGAGGCGGCCGGGCGCGGCCCCTCGGTCATCACCGGCGGCGCCCTCATCGCGCTCCAGAAGAGGGGCCTCACCGGCAACGCCTTCCGCGGAAAGTCCGACATCCTCGTCGTCGAGGCCGACGAGAGCGACGGCTCCCTCGTCAACTACAAGCCGGCCGTGGGCGTCTTCCTGAACCTGACCAAGGATCATCTGGAGGTCTCCGCCCTGCGCGAGATCTTCCTCAAGTTCCGCCGCAACGTGACGACGGCCCTCGTGAACGAGGACGACTCCGCGCTGAACGACATCCGCGCCGATGTCACGTTCGGCTTGTCGTCCGGCTCCGTTCGCGCCGAGGCCCTCGAGCTCGGCCCCGCCGGCTCGACGTTCCGCGTCAAGGAGACCGCGTTCACCTTGCCCGCGCCGGGACGCTTCAACGTCGAGAACGCCGTCGCCGCGATCGCCGCCTGCCTCAACGAGGGCGTCTCGCTCGCCGACTGCTCCCGGGCCCTCGCCGGCTTCCAGGGCGTGGCCCGCCGCTTCCAAAGCCTCGGGACCGCGCGCGGCGTGGAGGTCGTCGACGACTTCGCGCATAATCCGGCGAAGATCGCGGCGACCCTCGTCGCCGCGCGCCTGCGCGGCCGCCGCGCCTTGGCCGTCTATCAGCCCCACGGCTTCGCTCCGACGCGGCATCTCAAGAACGAGCTCATCGCGGCCTTCGCCGAGGGCCTGCGGCCCGACGACCGGCTCTGGCTTCCCGACATCTACTACGTCGGCGGCACCGCGAGCAAGGACATCTCCTCGAACGACGTCGTCGCCCCGCTGAAGGCCAAGGGCCTTCACGCCTTCCACGTCCCGGACCGCGCGGCGATCGCGGCGCTGATCGCCGCCGAGGCGCGCGAGGGGGACCTCGTCATCGTGATGGGCGCGCGCGACCCCTCCCTCTCGGACTTCGCCCGCGACGTTCTCACCGCGCTGCGCGCGTAGGCCCTAAGGCCCCTCGCCCGAGGGGCACCCCGCCCCATGCGCCCGCCCCCCCGCGGGCCTATCCTTTAGGCATGACGATACGAGCCTGCCTCCTGTCGATGCTCCTCACGATCGCGCAGGCGTCGCACGCTCAGACCGTCGTCCCCGATCCGGCGCTCGTCGAGAGCCTGGGCCTGACCGCTACCGAGGCGGGCTGGCGCTACCGCGCGCCGGGCGAAGGCGATCCGAAGGCTCTGACGCCGGAGCAATCTTCCAAGGTGGACGGGTTCTTGAAGGCCGACGCCGCTTCGCACGAGGCTTTGACGGCGTGGTGCCGCGCGCGGGGCGTTGAGCCGCGGTCCGCGGTGGCCGCTTTGCTCGACGCGCCTTCCCCCGCGCGCGATGATTCCGCGGCGGTCAAGGAAGCCGGCGAGGGCCAGCCGGCCGCCGCCGTGCGCTGGTCGGACGACGTCGGCGCGGAGAAGAAAATCGGCCGGGTCTCCGCCTTCGCCGAGGTGGGCCGAAAGACCGAGGGCGCCATGCTCGGCCAGGCCCACGGCGGCGGGACGTTCTACACCATCGGCCTCTCTGGCCGCTTCTGATGAAAAATCTCGCTCTGCTCGCGGCGCTGCTGCTGGCGGCTCCGGCCTCGGCGCAGACGCGCGTCGCCGCGCCGGTCAAGACCGTCGTTCCGCTTCAGATCGGCGCCGTGCCGGCCCCGTCGCTGTCCGCTCCCGGGATGCTCTCTCCGACGTTGTCGCTGTCCGCGCCGTCGTCGCTGACCGCCGCTCCGCTCGCCGCGCCGACGATCGCCCCCGCCGCCATTCAGGCCGTCCGCCCCGCGGCTTTCGCCCCTCTGCCGGTCAAGGTCGCCGCGCTGAAAGCCGGGGTCGCCGAAGCGGTCGCCGCCCTCTCCGGCCGCCCGGCCTCCGGCTTCGCCGCGCTGAGCGCGGGCCGCGACATCGAAGCGCTGCTCACCGGCGCCGTCCTGTCCGCGCCCTCCGCCGCCGACGCCGCCGCGACCCCCGAGGAACTGTCCTTCGCCGTCGGCGCCTCTCAGGCCCTCGCCGCCCGCGCCGACGACTTCGGCGCCTCGAAGGGCCTGAAGGCGCGGACCATGAGCGGGGCCGATTTCACGGGGATGCTCGACGAGGCCCGCGGGTCGGGCGCCCCCGCCCCGACCCCCGCCGCCGCGGCCGCGGTCGCGGAGATCGAGTCGGCGGTCGTGCGCTTCGCCCGCGCCCTCATCCCCGCCGATAAGCCCCTCGTCGACAGCCTGAGCCGCGCGCTGGCGGTGTGGCAGGTCTTCGATCAGGAGATGACGATCGCCGCGTCGAAGGGCGGGCTCGAGGCGATCGCCGCCGACGCGAAGCTCTTCGCCTCGCAGGTCGAGGATTCGGTCGAGCCCGCGCCCGTCCCGACGACGCTCGCTCCGTCGACGCCGCGAGCGGTCCGCCCCGAAGACCCGAATGATTACGGCTCCGTCGCGGTTCCCGGGAGCATCTTCGGCTGGAAGCCGATCGAACGGTCGCCGAACCACGGCTTCCCCCCGCTCGACGCCCTCATCCGGCGCGTCCTGGCGGAGAAGAAGAGCGGCTACGCGGAGGGCTTCCAGCTTCCCGGCGCGGCCCGGCGCGAGGACGCGCGCGTCCATTTCTACGGTGAGCGCCACACCGACGGGGACCTCATCGCGGCCAACATGAAGCGTCTGGCGGACGACGCGCGCCCCGGCAAGCCGGTCATCGTCCTCGTCGAGGGCTATACCGGCTGGAGCCTGCGGGGCTGGCCGGCGGTGAAGTATCTGGCCGATCGCGGCCTCGAGCCCGGGAACCTGACGGAGAAGGGCATCGGTAGCGGGGACGTCGAGGTGCGCGGCTGGGATACATTTGAGAATTACGGCGCCTCGAAGCATCCCCTTCTGCAGCACCACATGGACCTGCTCGCCCTCAACCACCTCGCCCACGGCGAGCTCCGCGGCTGGCGCTACTACCGCGAGGTCGCGCGCGCGGCGCTGACGGCGTGGCGCGGCTTCCGGGAATTATGGAAGGCGGCGATCGTCGCGCGCAACGTCGACCTCGACGACGCGGTGCGCAGGGCCGCGGCCGACGCCGACGCCTCGGGCGCGACCGTGCACGTCATCGCGGGCACCGACCACTTGATGCGGAACCCGCGCCTGGCCGGCCTGCCTTTGATCGGCCGGCCGTCCTTCCGCAAGTCTTTACGCGACGCCCTCGGCGGCAGGCCCTTCTGGGCCAGCCAGCCGCCCAACACGCTGGACTAGGGCCGGGCGCGCACGTCCAACTATCGGACAGCGCTCCTCATAAGCTGCCGACGGAAACGGCTTCAGCGACCCGGCATAGGCGGCGCGGAAAGTTGGTAGAATTCGAGCCATGAAAAGAGCGTTCTCGGCCGCCCTGCTGCTGGCCTCGGCCTTGTCCGCCGCCGCCGCGCCCCCCCGGATCCCCGCCGGGCCGCCCCTGTACCCGACCCGCTCGACCGAGCCGATCATCTTCATCTGGCCGCCCGAGAACATGCCGCTCGCGGCGAGCGCCGAATTCATTTTTGGCTCGGTCTCTCCCGCGACGGCGCCCTTCAAGATAAACGGCGTCCCCGTCCCGGTCCATCGCGACGGCGGCTTTCTCGCGTTCCTCCCGATCTCGCCGGGAACCTTCACGTTCCGAGGCGAGCTGGCCCTGTCCTCGGTCACGACGGCGACGGCCGATCGCCGCATCCTCGTGCCCGCGCCCGCCGCGCCGGCGGCGACGGACGACCTCGTCATCGACGCGAACTCCCTGGCCCCCCGCTTCGACCTCGACCTCCGCGGAGGGGATTGGCTGGCGGTCCGGATGAAGGGCACTCCCGGCAAGCCCGCGCGCTATCGAGCGGGCAAAGGACCCTGGCGGGACATGCGCGAGACCGCGCCGGGCTACTATGAAGGAATACGGCAGATCGGCCTCGGCGAAGAGTTCGAGCCGGCTCACGTGGAGTACGAGCTCGACCCGGGCTGGGGCTCGGCGAAGGCCAAGGGCGAAGCGCTCGTCTCGGCCGCCGCGAGCAGCTCTTTGATCGCGACCGTCAAGGAGGCCGCCGCCGGGTACGTGAGCGTCAAGACCGGACCCGCCAACGGCTTCCTCTCCTTCCCTCTGGCCGGCACCAGGCTCCTGGTGACCGGGCGGGAGAGCAGCTCCCTGCGCGTGCGCCTCTCCGAGTCCCTGTCCGGCTGGATCGACGCCAAGGACGTGGACCTCTCTTCCGCCCCCCCCCCGAGCGCGGTGACCGGCACCATCGGCGTCTCCCGGACCGCCCTCGGAGCGTCCGTCAGGATCGGGGTGTCGGAAAAGGTCGCCTTCGACGTCGAGCCCTCGGCCGGGCTCGACGCGCTGACGGTGCGCCTCTACAACGCGACCGGCCATACCAACTGGGCGGTCAACGAGGCCCCCGATTTCATCTCGGAGGTCCGCTGGCGGCAGGAGGCGACCGACGTCGTCGCCGTGACCATCCTCCTCAAGGCGGGCGAGACCGCGTGGGGCTGGTGGCCGACGTTCGACGGCGGCGGCCTGCGCCTCGAGGTCCGCCGCGCCCCCAGGATCTCGGAGTACAAGCCGTTCGCGGGCGTCACGATCATGCTCGATCCCGGCCACATGCCGACGGCGACCGGCGCGACGGGCCCTCTCGGCACCCGGGAGATGGACGCCAACTACGCGATCGCCCTCGCCGCGAAAGGCCGGCTCCAGCGCGCGGGCGCGAACGTGCTGATGTCGCGCAACGACCCAGCCCACGAGGTCTCCCTCGTGGACCGGCCCAGGCAGGCCGTCGAGCGAGGCGCCGACCTCTTCGTGAGCATCCACAACAACGCGCTGCCCGACGGCGAGAATCCCTTCGCCAAGCCGCGCGGCTTCAGCGTCTTCTATTATCATCCGCAAAGCCTGGCTCTGGGCCGCGCCGTGCACGAGGCGTACGGCAAGCGGATCAAGCTTCCCGATGAGGGTCTGCGTTGGGGCAACCTGCTCGTCGCCCGGCAAAGCGCGATGCCGGCGATCCTCGTCGAGAACGCCTATATGATCTTCCCCGAGCAGGAGGCGCTGCTCAACGACGCCGCGTTCCGCGACGAGCTCGCCCGGGCGCTCGTCGAGGGCCTCGAGGCATTCCTGCGCTCCTCCCGGGGGAAGCGGTGATCGCGCCCGGCGCCGGCGCCCTGCCCGCGCTCATCGACGTGCTGGCCTTCCTCGCCGCGGCGAAGGACGCCGAGGAGGACCAGGTCTGGGCGCGCGTCCTCGACAAGCTCGCCGCCGCGCTCGACTGCGAGGCGGCGACCTACTTCGTCTTCCTGCCCAAGCCCCAGCAGCTCATCGCCCGCGCGGCGCTCGGCTCCGCCGGCCATCGCGTCGAGTCGCTGCGCGTCGAATCGGGCAAAGGCCTGTGCGGCTGGGTCGCGAAATATCGGGAGCCGGTGATGATCGTCGACGCCTATGCGGACCCCCGCTTCCTTAAGGAATACGACGCGGTCAGCGGGTTCAAGACGAGCCAGGTGCTGGCCGTGCCGCTGTTCGACCGGCTGGAGCTGACGGGCGTCCTCGAGCTCATAAATAAACGAAGCTCGTCCTTTACGGAGGCCGACCTCGCCTTCGTGCAGGCCGCCTGCTCGGCCACGGCGACCTCGCTTCGGGCGTTGCGGCTGGAGTCGACGGTCGACAAGGTGACCGCCCACAACGCGTCCATCCTCGAGAACCTCGGCGGCGGCTTCGTCGCGGTGGACGTTCACGGCCGCGTGATGCTGTGCAACCCGGCGGCGAAGAAGATCCTCGGCCTTCCCGAGGACCTGCCGATGAACCAGCCGGCCGACGCGACCTTGATGATGATCCCGGAGATGGCAGAGATCCTCATGGACACCTTGGTCAAGAAGGAGACCGTCAAGCGCCAGGACCTGTGGTGGAAGAGCAAGGGCCAGAGCCGCGTGCTGGGCTACTCGACCTTGCTGATTCAGGACCCGCACGGCCAGGTCGTCGGCGCCGGCGTGACCTTCCAGGACATCACCGCCTTCCAGAAGAAGCCATGAGAGCTCCCGCGTTCACCCTCAAGGGCGTCGACGGCGCGACGCACACGCTCGACTCCGTCAAGGGCGCCAAGGCCACGATCATCCTCTTCTCCTGCAACCACTGCCCGTACGTGAAGAAGGCCGAGGACGAGCTCATCGCGATCTTCCACAAGTATCGGCCGCTCGGCGCCGGCATGGCCGCGATCAACTCGAACAACGCGGACGCGTATCCGGAGGACTCCTTCGAGAACATGGTCGCCCGCGCGGCGGACAAGAGATTCCCTTTTCATTATCTCCACGACGCCTCCCAACTCGCGGCCAAGGCGTACGGCGCGACCCACACGCCCCAGCTCTTCGTCTTCGACCGCGACCTCAAGCTCGCCTACACCGGCTCGGTCGCCGGCCTGCGCCCCGCGCTCGACGACCTCGTCGCCAGCCGCCCGGTGCGCGAGCCCGAGACCCAGGCGATCGGCTGCACGATCAAGTGGAAGTGACGCCGTGAAGACCTGTACGGAATACCTGTTCTTCGAGACGCCGGAGCGGCGGGCGCTCGTCAACATCACCGAGCGGCTCGCCGCCATCACGGCCAAGTCCCAGATCAAGGAAGGCATGTGCCTCGTCTCCGCGATGCACATCACCTCCGGCATCTGGGTCAACGACGAGGAGGCCGGCCTCAAGCAGGACCTGCTGGACTGGCTCGAGCGCCTGGCCCCCGTCGCGGACTACCGCCATCACCGCACCGGCGAGGACAACGGCGACGCGCATCTCAAGCGCACCTTGCTCGGCCATCAGGCGATCCTGCCGGTCACGAACGGCGCGCTCGATCTCGGACCCTGGGAGCAGGTGTTCTACGCCGAATTCGACGGGCAACGCCGCAAGCGCGTCGTGGTCAAGGTCATGGGCGAGTGAAGGCGTCCCTGATCGTCTGGCCGCTCCTCGCCGCGACCCTGTTCTGGATCGGCCTGCGCTTCTTCGAGCGCTCGATGGTGTTCATTCCCTCCCGCGCGATGCTCGCTCATCCCGGCACGGTCGGCCTCGCCTACGAGCCGCTCTTCCTGACGGCGTCCGACGGCGTCCGCCTGCGCGCATGGTGGATTCCCGGCCCGTCGGCCGAGTCGCCGGTCATGCTCTGCCTTCACGGCAACGGCGGAAACCTCTCCCACCGCACCGACAAAATGCGCCTGTTCCACGACGCCGGGGCCGCCCAACTCTGGCTCGATTGGCGCGGCTACGGGGAAAGCTCCGGCAGCCCGGACGAGGCGGGCCTGTACCGCGACGCCCTCGCCGGCTGGGCCTGGCTCAACGCGGTGAAGGCCGTGCCCGCCGCGCGCCTCGTGCTGTACGGCGAGTCCCTGGGCGCCGCCGCGGCCGTCGAGCTCGCGACGCGCGTCCCCGCCGCCGGCCTGATCGTCGACAGCGCCTTCACCTCGCTCGTCGACATGGGCAAGCTCGTCCTGCCTTGGTTTCCCTCGAGCCTCATCAAGCTCCGCTTCGACACTTTCTCTCGTCTGCCGCGCGTCACGATCCCGACCCTCTTTCTGCACAGCCCCGACGACGACATCATCCCCTACGGGATGGCGCTGCGCAACCTGGGCGCCTCCGGCGCCGCCAAGAAGCGCCTCGTCGACCTCAAGGGCTCGCACAATGAGGGGTTTCTTGATGCCGGTGCGGCCTACCAGAAGGCGATCAAGGATTTCCTCGACGCGCTTCCGAAGGAACCGAAGTAGGTCGTCCTTCCCCGAGGATTCGCCGCCTCTCGGAATCGTTATGGGCACGGCACAGCAATCGCAAGTTCGCGACCATGTCATCGCCGCCCAACGATCGAGGCTTCACATGGTCGATCTCCAGAAAGCGTCTCGACAGGCACCTGACGCCGGTCGCGCCGATGTAGCTGCAGCGCGCCCCATCGCGCTGCCAGACGGAACGTCGAGAAAACGCGGATATAGAGGAACTCCCTTTCGCCGGCGCGACGCGCCCCGGAAGTCCCTTCTGAGGATCGTGTCTGCGCAAATAATCTTGCGCCACCTCCAACAGAACTTCCTCCAACCGACCGCCGGGACATTTATGCGACAGCAGCTGTCGAATCCGCTCGATTGCGTCGTGCAGCGCCAAGGCCGCTTGGAAGCTGAAATCGACCCGCAGAACCGGCGACGAAGCGCCCGCCACGGAAATCGCAACGACGCGCACGACGTCCTTTTTCGCGGATTCCGGCCTCAACGGAGCCAACAGCTCGTGGATCTGCCTGGCTGTTTTTCCCTCGGCACGCGAAATGATAATCGCCGCGTCGGCCCGCTCGACGAACGGGGCTATCTTCGAGACCGCGGACAGCGATAACCTGCCGTCCGCCAGCGCGGAGAGCAGTTCGGGCCTGATAACCGTCGCGCGGGCGGCGTGGATCCGCCGATAGGCCTCGTCTTCGCTGAGCTTCAGCCGCCGAACGCAATAGTCGAACGTGGAAGAATAGCCGTTCGCCTCGGGCGCCTTCCGCAGGTCGGCTTCCGCGAGCCACGCGAGAAACGAGTGCAGGCGCAGCCGCTCCTCTTCGACGAAGCCTTCCAGCCTCGTCAGCAGTTGATCGTCCGTCAGGGTTTTAAGGTCATCCATACTAATCATACGATTGACCCCCCAAAAAAGTTGCATAGGCCCTCAACTTGGTACGTACCAAGTTTGTGGATAACTTTGCCGGGGGCGGGGGCGGAGACGGGCAGCTATTCGGAGTCGGAGTCGACGCCGCGCTGGGGGCAGTCGGGGCGCAGCAGGCAGGACGCGCACCGGGGGTTCGCCGCCTTGCAGACGCGGCGGCCGTGCCAGATCACCGCGTGCGACCAGAACTTCCAGTCTTTGCGCGGGACGATGCTCGCAAGGTCGCGTTCCACTTTGACGGGGTCTTCCTCGTCGGTGAGGCCGAAGCGGTAGCACAGGCGCTTCATGTGCGTGTCGACGACGACGCCCTCGGGCTTGCCGTAGATCTCGCCCAGGACGACGTTCGCGGTCTTGCGCGCGACGCCGCGCAGGGCGAGAAGGCCCTCCATCGTGTCGGGGACCCTGCCGCCGTGCTCAGCACGGATGGCCCTCGCGGTCTCGATGATCGCCCGCGCCTTCATGCGGTAGAAGCCGCAGGAGCGCACGATCGCCTCAAGCTCGGCGGAATCCGCCTTCGCGTAGTCGTCGACGGTCTTGTATCGCTTGAAGAGGGTCTTCGTCACGGCGTTGACGCGCGCGTCGGTGCACTGCGCCGAGAGGATGACCGCGAAGACCAGCTCGTGCGGAGTCGTGTAGTCGAGCTCGCAGTGGGCGTCCGGATAGAGCTTGCGCAGGCCCTTGAGCAGCCTCTGCGCGCGCTCGGTCTTGACGCTCACCGCTTCTCGACGGGGTAGTAGTATATCCCGAGGTTCACGGGATTATCGACGAGATTCTTGACCCAGGTCCGCATCCCGTAGACGCCCGCCGGATGGACGGTGAAGATCGCGGGGGCGTCCTCGAAGCCCTTGGCGAGGATCTTCCGGTACAGTGCCGCGCGCTTGGCGGGCGAAGGCTCCCCGGCGGCCTTCTCGATCAGGCCGTCGAGCTCCGCGTTCGCGTAGCCCTGGGCCGACGGATAGCGACCCTGGGAATGGTAGAAGGCATAGATGAAGTTGTGCGCGTCGGGATAGTCGGCGAGCCAGCCGCGCGCGAACAGCGGCATCAGGCGGCGCTGAGCCTTGTCGAGGAAGTTCGCCCAGTCCACGCCGCGCAGATCGACGCGGAACCGGGGATTGAGCTTCTCGACGTTCTTCTTCAGGATCTGCGCCGCCGCCTCGCGGTTCTCGGAGCCGGTGTTGTAGGTGAGAGTGAAGCGGAAGCCCTTTTCCCAGACCCGTCCGCCGTGCGCCTTGCGCAGATGCGCCTCGGCCTTCTTGAGGTCGTGGGTGTAGCGCGGCTGCTTCGCGTCGTAGCCGGGGACGCTGGGAGGGATAGGCCCCACCGCGCGCGCCGCCGTGCCCTTGAAGGTGTCGCGCATGATCGCCTCGTAGTCGAAGGCGTAGGAGAACCCCCGTCTGAGATCCGCGTCATTGAAGAAGTCCGGCGGTATGCCCTCCCCGTCGAGCTTTCCCGAGCCGATGTCGGGATTGGCGACGGGGTTGATCTTGACCGTGAAGAACAAGGCCGGGTCGGTGGACAGCCTCAGGAGCCCGTCGAGCAAGGTCACGCCTGGGATTCCCTTCAGCTGAGACGCGTAAGGCCGCGGCGTCTCGATGAGATCCGCGTCCCCCGCCTGAAGCATAAGCTTGCGCGTGTTGAGCTCGGGCACGGCCTTGACCAGGACCTGACGGAGCTTCGCGGGTCCGCGGAAGTAAGCGTCGTGCCGCGTCAGGAGGACGTAGCGCCCCGATTTGTCCCAACGGGCCAACTTGAACGGGCCGGCGCCGTTCATGTGATCATGAAAATAGCTTTTTTCCTTGGGCGGATCGTTGAAGTCCTTCCAAGTCGCCGCCGTGCCGTCCCACTCGCCATGAGCGATCGCCCAAGGCTTGGACATGACATACGACCATCTCGCCATGATCCCGAGGAAGGGCCCGAAGGGCCGCGGTAATGAGATCACCACGTCGTTGCCGTCAATCCGCACCGCTTTCTCAAGGGAAGCGTAATCCAGCGTGATCGTCCCCGAGGGATCCCGGGTCGAGGGGACGCCCGCGATCGGCTCCAGCAGGAGCGCCGAGGGACCCCCCGCCCGGTCCGTGATCATGAACCGCAGCAGCGAATACCTGACGTCCTCGGGCGTGACCTCGGAGCCGTCGTGGAACTTGACGCCCTTGCGGATCGGGAACCGGTACGTCCTCCCGTCGGGCGAAATAAGCTTGTTCTTAAGGGAAGGTACCTGGGACGCGATCCGCGGCTCGTATTCCGAGAGCGAGGAGCCCTTGAAAGCGATGACCGTCTCATAGACGTTCTGGATCACCGATTGGCTGGACCCGTCGTAAGGGAATACCGGATCCAGGCTCCCGACCTCCCCGATCTCGAGGTTGGTGAAGGTGTCGGGGTTCTTGACCGTTTCGGCGGCCTGCGACAAGACGGCGGCGAGCAAAAGGGCGGTGAGCATGGGGGCACAATACCAAAATAATATTCACACTCCGCGCATGGCAGGGCGACTCTCCCGCCGATAAAATCGCTCCTACTCAGGAGGATTCATGAACAAGAGGCTCAATCAGCCGGTCCGAGCGGGCTTGCTGTGCCGGGAGCTGGGCCTGACCTTGATCGGCCCCGACCGGGAGATTCGCGCGGTGGGCGGCCTCGACACGCTCGAGGAGCATTCCCTGTCCTTCGTGCGGGATCGAAGCCCGGGGCCGGAGTCCGCGGGCACCGTGTTCGCCAGCGCGGCCCTGCCCGACGGCGGCCTGACCGTGATCGTCTCCCCGCGGCCGAGGCTCGATTTCATCCGGGCCCAGCACATCCTTCACAAGTCCCCGGGGTACCAGGAAGATGAGGCGCCGCCGGTAATCCATCCGACCGCCCAGATCGCGCGGGGCGCGATCATCGAGAACGGGGTAAGGATAGGAGAGGGCACCCGCGTCGGCAACGGCGCGGTGGTAAGGACCGGGACCGTCATCGGCCGCCATTGCGAAATCAAGGCGGGGGCGATCGTCGGGGAAGCCGGCTTCGGCTTCGAGCGAGACGAGAACGGCCGTCCGCTGAAGATGATCCAGCAGGGAGGGCTCCGCATCGGGGATCACGTGGAGATCGGCAGCGTGAACACGGTCTGCCGCGGGGCGCTCGGCGACACGATCATCGAGGACTACGTGAAGACCGACGATCACGTGCACATCGGGCACAACTGCCGGATCGGAGCCGGGACGATGATCACCGCCTGCGCCGAGATCAGCGGCTCGGTCACGATCGGCAGGAATGTCTGGCTCGCTCCGAACTGCTCGATCATGCAGAAGGTCGTCATCGGAGACGGCTGCTTCATCGGCATCGGCGCCGTCGTGCTGCGCAGCGTGGAGGCGGGGGCCAAGATGTTCGGCAATCCGGCCATGCGGGTGGTCGTGCCGGCCGCGATGCCGGCGGAGACGCCCGCCTGATCGGCCCGGAAGAGGCTCACCTGTGGTACGTCCGCGACGAGGCGCCCGGAGAGGATCCGGCGCTCCTCGCGGCTTGCCGCCGCCTGCTCGATCCCGGCGAGGAATCCAGCCTGGACCGCCTCGCGCCGGGGCGGGCACGGCGGGAGTACCTGATCACGCGCGCCTTGTGCCGCACGACTTTGTCGAGGTACGCGCCCGTGGGGCCCGGGGAGTGGCGCTTCGCGAGCAACGCGTACGGCCGCCCCGAGATCTCGGGCCCGCGCGGAGGGTTCGGCCTGCGCTTCAACCTCTCGGGCACGAGGGGCCTCGTGGCGTGCGCGGTCACCGCGGGGCTGGACGCCGGCATAGACGTCGAGGACCACGGCGCCGCCCGCGGGCGGGCCTATGGGGCGCTCGCGGACCGGTTCTTCTCGCCCCGGGAGGCGCGCGCGCTCCGGGCGCTGGAGCCGTCCCGCCGCCCCGCGCGCTTCCTCGAGTACTGGACCCTCAAGGAATCCTACATCAAGGCCCGGGGGCGCGGCCTGTCCATCCCGCTCGACCGGTTCTCGTTCTATCTCGACGAGGGACCGCGCATCCGCGTCTCCTTCGACGCGAGCCTCGAGGACGATCCGAGCCGCTGGCAGTTCTCCCTCCTTCGCCCCACGGCGACGCACCTGCTCGCGCTCGGAGTGCGCCGCCGCGGGAACGCGGAGGTGAGGATCACCTTGCGGGAGGCCGCCCCCCTGCTTCGGCCGGCGGCTTGACGAGCGCGCGGATGACGTTTTCGGGCGATTTGAAATACGCCGTCAGGGCGTGCAGCCACCGCTCGATGCCGAAGGCGACGCAGCCCGTGTAGGCGGCCTTCCCGTCCGCGGTCCGGATGCCGCAGCGATCGCCGAAGAAGTTCCGGTGGTAGTTCAGCGAGCCGAAGGCCAAAGTTCCGCCGTAAACAAACTCCTCCTTCGTCGGGAACACGAGCTGCATCTGAGCTCTCGGGTTCGTGGGCTGAAAGAAAGGATCGCTGGCGCCCTTTATCTCGAACGGCAGGCCGAGCTCCCCCAGGAACTCCCGGATTCGCTCCTTGAACGAGCCGAGGTGCGCCTGGACCGCCTCCGCCGTCCCGATGCAGGCGATCTCGCGCATCGAGAAGCCCCAGAGCCGCTCCAGGCCGCTGTATTCCTTCTCGTTGCGGAAGCAGCTCGCGACGGTCGTGATGCGGGCCGGCGCCTCGAGCTTCATATCCCGCAGGTACAGATAGATGCTGTAGCAGGCCGCCGACGGCAGGACGTGCTCGCTCGCCGTCATGTGCTCCCGAGGAATCTCGGCGACGCTGTCCTTGCGGGCGTAATCCGCGTCGAGACGCTCGGGCTCGATCCTCGCGACGGACGCGGCCAGATGAGGGAAGTTCTTGAAGTAGTCGAAGCGGCTCAGGTCCTTGATCTTCATCAGCGGCGGGAACAGCATCGGCGCCGCCCCGCATCCGCGGGCCCACTCGAGGAAGCGCGCTTCCAGGAGGGTCCGGATCCGCACCATGTCCGGCCCGAGCGTCGCTAAGCCGCGATCGACGCTATAGTGTGATCTGATTTTGTTCATTATTTTGTTCCTCCATAAATTCATCCCGGATCATGCGGAGCGTGCGGAAGGAATTCGCGGCCGAGCCCGACGCCAACGGGATCTTCTTTCCCGTGAACTCCTCCATGAAATACACGAAGTTGATGAACGTGACGGAATCCAGGATCCGGTTGTCGATCAGGTCCGTGTCCAAGCCGAGGTCCTTGACGTCCGGACGCTCGCGCAGCAGCCACTGCTTGAGTTCGTCGACTCGCTCTTTTGCCATGGCCCCCCCTTAATACAGAGACTCCGTCTGAGTCACGATGCCGGTGATCCGCAGGAACGCCAGCGAACGGGCGAGCAGGAGCCCGTGCCGCCGCCTTCGGGCGGGCTGCCGCAGAAGCTCGCGGCGGAAGCCGTAGCAGTCCCGGATTCCGGCGTCCGCGTACATCCTGGGGTTGTAGAACGACTGAAGCGTGAAAACGACGTATTCCTTCAGCTGCGTCTCGAAGACCGTTCGCTCCTCCGGGCTCAGGCCCCCGCCGAGCAGCTCCCACAGGCGGCGCACGACCTGCCTCCCGGCGGCGATGTGCCGAGATTCGTCGGCGTGATGCACGGCATTGAGCTCCCGCACGATCGGAGGCAGGCTCGCGTCGCCGCTCATGCGGATGTTGAAATAATCGCCGATCTCCTCGAACAGCAGGATGCGCAGGAAGGCCAGAAAGACGTCGAGCTCCGGACGCAGGTTTTCGGGGGAGACCCAGACCGTCGCGTCGGGATAGATCTTCCCGTAGCGCCGGCAGAATTCCGCGAAGAACCACATGTGGTGGTTCTCCTCGTCGATGAAGCGATGGAAGAAGTCGGAGGACGACTCGAAGCCGCCGGAGTGGATGTGGCGGCTGATCAGCATGACGAGCTCGCGCTCGCCGTGCAAAGTCAGGCTGTAGAAGTTCATGCTCTCCCACAGGCTGAGCGCCTTCAACGTCCGCTCGTCGAGAGCGGCGAGCATCGGCGTATCGCCGACGGACATGAGGTCCGGCGGCATGAGCCAGCCTTCCGCGGCCAGGGACTCCGGCCAGTCGAACCGGCGGCGGGGATCGTAGTCGTGCGCGAGCGAGCTGTCCGTCAGCTTCCGGAGCACTTCGGCGTAAGCCTTCCCCATGATCGGCCTCCTCGATGCGGTCCGGCCCTTGAGCCGCTAGTGTAGGGCGGCATTCCAAAAATTCCCATCTAAGCCTTGTGAGGTTTTTGTGTTTCGAAACTTGACCTGGATCAACTTTCACCCCCCTGGTGCGTGATAGAATCGGGCCATGGAAGCCAACCTCCCCGCCAAGCGAACCTCCCGGTTTTTCGCGTTCCTCGACTCCTCGATAGGCAAAAAATTCATGGTCGCCGCCGCGGGCATCCTCCTGTGCGGCTTCCTCGTCACCCATCTGCTCGGCAACCTGCTGATGTTCGTCGGCGGCGAGGCGTTCAACCGCTACGCCGAGGCGCTCGTGAGCAACCCGCTGCTGCCGTTGGCCGAGCTCGGGCTCCTCGCGCTCTTCCTTATTCACATCATTCTCTCCGTGCGCGCCGTGCTCGCCAACCGCGCCGCCCGCCCCGAGGGCTACCAGGTCTACACCAGCAAGGGCGCGCGCACCCCGGGCTCGCGCACGATGGCGCTCACGGGAACCTTGATCCTCGTCTTCGTCGTCGTCCACGTCGCGACCTTCAAATATCAGCTCGGCGGCCAGAAGGGCGTCGACCTGTTCGCCCACGTGCTCGGCTGGTTCGCCAACCCCTGGTACTCGATCTTCTACGTCCTCGCCGTCGGCGGATTGGGGCTGCACCTGTCCCACGGGGTGCAGAGCGCGATGCAGACCTTCGGTCTGAATCATCCTCGATATACGCCGCTGATCCGGAAGGCCGGCCTCGCGTTCGCCTTCCTGATCTTCGCGGGCTTCGCGTCCCTGCCCGTCTACTTCGGATTCATCCACAAGACCGCCCTGGCCTGCTGCCCGACGGAAGGAGGCTCCAAGTGAAGCTCGAGTCCAAGGTCCCCACCGGCCCGATCGAAAAGTCCTGGGATAAGCACCGCTTCGAGCTGAAGCTGGTCAACCCGGCCAACAAGCGCAAGTTCAAGGTCCTCGTCGTCGGCACCGGGCTGGCCGGCTCCGCCGCCGCGGCCTCCTGCGCCGAGCTCGGCTATCAGGTGGAGTCCTTCTGCACGCAGGACTCGGCGCGCCGGGCGCATTCGATCGCCGCGCAGGGCGGCATCAACGCCGCGAAGAATTATCCGAATGACGGCGACTCGGTCTGGCGGCTGTTCTACGACACGGTCAAGGGCGGCGACTTCCGCGCCCGGGAGGCCAACGTCTACCGCCTCGCCCAGGTGTCCAACAGCATCATCGACCAGTGCGTGGCCCAAGGTGTCCCTTTCGCCCGCGAGTACGGCGGGACCCTGTCCAACCGCTCCTTCGGCGGCGCCCAGGTCTCGCGCACGTTCTACGCGCGCGGCCAGACGGGCCAGCAGCTCCTGCTCGGCGCCTACTCCGCGCTCATGCGCCAGGTCGGCGCGGGCACGGTCAAGCTCCACGCCCGCCGCGAGATGCTCGACCTCGTCGTCATCGACGGCACGGCGCGCGGGATCATCGTGCGCGACCTCGTCACGGGCAAGGTCGAGCGCCACTGGGGCGACGCGGTCCTGCTCTGCACGGGCGGCTACGGCAACGTGTTCTACCTCTCGACGAACGCCAACTCCTGCAACGTGACGGCGACGTGGCGCGCGTACAAGCGCGGCGCGGCCTTCGCCAATCCCTGCTTCACGCAGATCCACCCGACCTGCGTGCCCGTCAGCGGCGAGAGCCAGTCCAAGCTCACCTTGATGTCCGAGTCGCTGCGGAACGACGGCCGCGTCTGGGTTCCCAAGAAGAAGGCTGACACCCGCAAGCCCCAGGACATCCCGGAGGACGAGCGCGACTACTACCTGGAGCGCAAGTACCCCGCCTTCGGCAATCTCGTCCCGCGCGACATCGCCTCGCGCGCGGCCAAGCAGATGACCGACGACGGACGCGGCGTGGGCGCGACCGGCCTTTCGGTGTATCTCGACTTCAAGGACGCGATCTCCCGCATCGGCCTCGCCAAGGTCAAGGAGAAGTACGGGAACCTCTTCGACATGTACCACCACATCACCGACGAGAACCCCTACGAGCAGCCGATGCGAATCTACCCCGCCGTGCACTACACGATGGGCGGCCTGTGGGTGGACTACAACCTGATGACCACGATCCCGGGCCTGTTCTGCCTGGGCGAGGCCAACTTCTCCGATCATGGAGCAAATCGGCTAGGCGCGTCGGCGTTGATGCAGGGCCTGGCCGACGGCTATTTCGTCCTGCCCTACACGATCGGCGGCTACTTGACGGGCGCCAAGCTCCCCAAGGTGACGACCGAGCACGCGGCCTTCGTCGAGGCCGAGAACGACGTGAGCAGCCGCACCAAGGCCCTGCTCGGGACCAAGGGCAAGAAGACCCCCGCCGCGTTCCATCGAGACCTCGGGCGCATCATGTGGGACAACGTCGGCATGGGACGCAACGCGAAGGGCCTGCAGTCGGCCCTGTCGCAGATTCCGGAGGTCCGGGCCGAGTTCTGGAAGAACGTCATGGTCACCGGCGAGGGCGCCGACTTCAACCAGACGCTCGAGCGCGCCGGCCGCGTGGCCGACTTCCTCGAGTTCGGCGAGCTGCTGGCCAAGGACGCCCTCGTGCGCGAGGAGTCGTGCGGCGGCCATTTCCGGGAGGAGCACCAGACCCCGGACGGCGAGGCCAAGCGCGACGACGAGAAGTTCGCGCACGTCGCCGCCTGGGAGTACAAGGGAGAGGGCAAGCCGGCCGAGCGCCACACCGAGCCCCTGACGTTCGAGAACGTTCACATCGCGCAGAGGAACTACGCCTAACATGAACATCACTCTGAAGGTCTGGCGTCAGAAGAACGCGTCCCAGCCGGGCGCTCTCGTGGAATACACCGTCAAGGGCGTCGTGCCCGAGATGTCCTTCCTCGAGATGCTCGACACCCTAAACGAGCAGCTCATCGCCAAGGGCGAGGACCCTCTCGCCTTCGACAGCGACTGCCGCGAGGGCATCTGCGGCATGTGCGACCTCGTCATCGACGGCCGCGCGCACGGCCCGGACAAGGGCGCCACGACCTGCCAGCTCCACATGCGGCGCTACAAGGACGGGGACGTCGTCACCGTGGAGCCATTCCGCTCCAAGGCCTTCCCCATCGTCAAGGACCTCGTCGTGGACCGCTCCTCCTTCGACCGCATCCAGGCCGCCGGCGGCTTCGTCTCCGTCAACACCGGCAACGCGGTGGACGGCAACAACATCCTGATCCCCCATTCCATGGCCGAGAAGGCCATGGACGCGGCCTCCTGCATCGGCTGCGGCGCCTGCGTGGCCGCCTGCCCCAACGCCTCGGCCATGCTGTTCGTCGCCGCCAAGGTCAGCCAGTACGCGCTGCTGCCCCAGGGCCGGCCCGAGCGCGAGAAGCGCGTGCTCGCCATGCGCGAGGCGATGGACGCGGAGGGCTTCGGCCACTGCACGAACGAGTACGAGTGCGAGGCCGCCTGCCCCAAAGAGATCAAGATCAGCAATATCGCCCGGCTCAACCGGGAATTCCTGCGGGCGACCTTGGTTTCAGAATAACCATCGACTCGGTGCGCTTAAACGAGGATTTCGGGGTCACGCCGGGCAAGCTCGAAGACCTTAAGGTTCGCGTCGCCCGCCTCAAGATCGACCTGAGCCTCGTCGAGGAGTCGTTCTCGCGCGGCGGCGGCAAGGGCGGGCAGAAGGTCAACAAGACCTCCAACCGCGTGCAGCTGAGCTATCCGCCCCTCGCGCTCCGCGTGGCCTGCCAGAGGGAACGCAAGCGCAGCCTCAACCGCTTCCTCGCCCTGCGCGAGCTCGTAGACCAAGCCGAGGTCATCATTTCCCCCGAGACCTCCGCCCGTCTCGCCGGGATCCGGCGCATGCGAAGGAAAAAGGCCCGCGCGGACGCGCGCGCGCGAGCCGCGGCCGAGTGAAGTATTTCACCCCCGAGGAGGCCGACGCCCTCATCCCGGAGCTCGAGCGCATCTTCGCGGCCGTGGCCGGCCTCGCCGCGCAGGCGGAGCTGAAGACCGCCGCGCTGCGCCGCCGCCGGGCGGCCGGCGACGGCGACGAGGCCGCCGAGGCCATCGAGCGCTCCCAGCTTCAGTTCCTCGCCTCGGGCATCAACGACTGGCTGCAGAAGATCGTGGCGCTCGGCGCCCTGCCCAAGGGCGTGGAGCCGGCGCTCGTGGACTTCCCCTCGCGAGTCGGCGGGGAGGAGGCCTACCTCTGCTGGAAGCTGGGCGAGAAGCGCGTCGCCCACTTTCACCCGGTCAACGAGGGCTTCTCCACCCGCAAGCCGCTCCCCAAGCGGCGCGCCTAGGCGCCTCGCGCCGGCCGACATAAAAGCTTGAACTTTCCTCTCTAGCTCGGCGAGGAGGCGGCCCGATATACTGAGGTCGCGGAGGGAGGCTTCATGAAAACCAGGTCAAGCTGGTTCGTCGCGGCCGCGCTGGGTGCGGCCGCCGCCGCGGCCTCGCTCTTGGAGCACGGCAAGGCCCAAGTCCCGCCGGGGGTCATGTTTCAGACCGGCTGCACGGCGGTCGACGAAACGACGGTCGAAGGCTTCGTGACGAACCCCGGCACGGGCATCATCCGAATCGACGGCATGGTGAGATTCATCTTCTCCGTCGCCAACTCGATGTCGCGGCCGTCCGTCTCGGTCCACGTCAACGTCCTGGTGCCTCCCGGACGGACGATGAGCGTCGCGCGCACGAGGCTCGTCTGGAACCTGGTCCCGGGGGAGACCTGCCAGCTCGACGTGTCCGGAGCGGTTCAATAAAACGACGCAAGGAGAACGATATGCCGAAAACCATGGAAGCACCTACGATCAAGAACCTCGAGGCGCCGGACGAGGTCCGCGAATTCGAGAACGGGCGGCTCGAGCTCGTCAACGTCGCGGGCCGGGTGATCGGCCGGGCGGTGTTCAGCCCCGGCTGGAAGTGGTCGGCGCACGTCAAGCCGATCGCCAAGACCAAGAGCTGCGAGGCCCCGCATTTCCAGTATCAGATCTCGGGCCGGATGAAGATCGTCATGGACGACGGCACCGAACTCGTCACCAAGGCGGGCGACGTCATGAACATTCCCTCGGGCCACGACGCCTGGGTCCTCGGCGACGAGCCGGTGGTCGTCGTGGACTTCCAGGGCTTCGTCGATTACGCCAAGGCAAAAAAGTAGATCATCGGCCGTCCAAGGATGCCCGCCGGGGGTGACGGAACAGGTAGACGACCGCGCCGGCCGCCAGCAGCGCGGCCGCGAGCGCGGCGGCCGCCTTGGCCGTGCGTCGGACCGGCTCGGCCTCTTCGCCGACCGCCGCCGTCGCGCTCGCATAGGAGCCGGAGCTCATATTCCCGAGGTAGCGATTATCCGTCGCCTGCGGGGCCTGCCCGGACGCGGCGAGCCCCAGGGCCAGGATGAGCAAGGCGGCATGAGAGGCGTTTCGCATGAATCCTCCGTGCGTCGGATTTCCCGTCATGGAGAGGCGGCCCGCTCGATCTCCGCGTCGATCTCGGCCCCGACGAGAAGGGTGAACGCGCTGAGATACAGCCAGAGCAGGAGCACGACGACGGCGCCGATGGACCCGTAAACCGCGTTGTAGCGCGCCGAGCCGGCGACGTAAACGCTCAGGCCCTGGGAGGCGGCGATCCACGCGGCGACGGCGAACACCGATCCCGGGGTCGGCAGCGGCCGGCCGCGCCGGCCCGCCGGCGCCAGGCGATAGACGAGCCCGACGCCGCCCAGCGCCGCGAGCGGGCCGGCCGTCCAGCGGAAGACGTTCCATACCGACTTGAAAAGCTCCCCCAAGCCGGCGAAGGAGGCGACGCGCTCTCCGAACGGCCCTCCGAATGCGATCAGGAAAAGGGCGAGCAGCGCCAGCACGGAGAAGCCGGCGGTCAGCCCGATCGCGGTGAGACGGCGGCGGAACCAGGAGCGGGGCTCGCGAATCCCGAAGGCCCGGTTAAGGGCGGTGATGATCGAGACCATGCCGCTGGACGCCACCCATAGGGAGCCGGCCAGGCCCGCCGACGCGAAGCCGCCGCCCGCTCCGGCGGAGATCTCCCGAAACGTCTTGCGCAGCAGCGACGCCGCGTCGCCGGGAAGCACGCGGTCGGCGTAGGCGAGGAGGTCTTCCATCAGCCCTTGGGCGGAGAGGAGGCCGAACACGGCGGTGAGGAAGATGAGCATGGGGAACAAGGAGAACATGAAGTAAAACGACAGGCTCGCCGCGCGGTCCAAGAGGTCGTCGCGGCCGACCTGACGCCAGACCCGGCGCGACAGCTCGACGGGCGAAAGCCCCCCCAAGCGCCAGATCGCGCTCAAGGACGGCCGGGGCCCCCGCCGGGAAGGCTCCGGGAGGGGCAGTTCCGGCCGGGGGGACCAGCCGATCAAGCGCCCGGCGGCATGCCTCAGCGCCGGATGGCGCGCGAGCAGCCGGATCGACGCCGGAGCCTCCGGCGCGGCGTCGCCGATGGGCGTCCGCGCGGCGAAGCTCCGGCGCGCGAGCAGCTGCGCCCGCTGGACGACGCGCGCGGGCCACCGCCGCCGCCGCTGCACGCGGCGCAGGTGCCGGTGCGACAGCCGCCCGCTGCGCGCGGGCTCCGCCAGGATGTTCGAAGCGGCGACCGCGTCGCGGATCGCGAGGTCGAGCTCGGTCCCGCCTTCCTCGCTCATCGCGTGGGCGGCGCCGCCGATGCAGAGCAGCCCCGGACGCCACCAGCGCTCCAGGCGTTCTAGGCGCGGCGCACCGCCGAGCCGCCGGACCTCGAGGCCCGCCTTCTCCCGGACGATCGAGCCGGGTCCGTCGGCGCCCACGACGAGATCGGCCGAGATCTCGAGCGGGCCTTCGGGACCGCGTGCGCGCAGGCCGGCGACGCGACCTTCGCGCACGATGAGGCTCTCGACCTCGGCGCCCATGCGCAGCATGAAGCCGGGATGCCGTGAGGCGGCGGAGGCCAGGAACTTGAGGAATTCCTCCCGGGGCATGCGCACGGCGAACGGGCAGCGCGCCGGCAGGCGGGAGAAGTCGGCGACCGGGTAGCTCCGGCCGCCGACCTCCGCCTCGAGCGTCGCCTCCTCCCGGTGGGGCACGGCCAACAGCTCCTCGAGAAGCCCGAGCGCGTGAAAGACCTCGAGCGTCGAGGGCCGAAGAGCGTCGGCGGGAAGGTCGCGCGGGAGCTCGGCTCGCTTCTCGAGCGCGAGGACCTCGACGTCCGCGCGCGCCAGGAGCAGCCCGAGCATCAGGCCCGCCGGTCCGGCGCCCGCGACGCAGACGCGCGTCTCCAGCCTCTGGGTTCCCATCGCCGCACCTCCGCCCGCATTGTAGGCGGAAATGCGGTGCGCGGCTATCGCCGGGGTGTAACGTTCAAGCGTCCGCTAGAACCGGAGGAGCGCGCTGCCGTAGGGCGGCAGGCCGCCGCGGTAGTCGATGCCCAGCTCGGGCAGGCTGATGCGGACGTCGACCCGGCTGCCGGTGGGGTTGGCGACGACGGCGGCCTTCCCGCCGCCGGCGCGCGACGTCAGGAGATAGCCCGCCCAGCCCGAGGACGCGCCGTCGAGAGCCTCCAGGTCGCTCTCGCCCAAAGACGCGTGGAGGGACTTCGCGGCGGCGAAGGTCTCGTTGTAGAACCTCTTGGTGCCCGGGTCGGCGTTCTTCCAGTCCACCGTGGCGGGAACGCTGAACGGGATCGACTTCGGCTCCTTCTCAAGATTCGGCTTGTCGTAGCCGATCTCCTGCGAGCCGTAGAACAGTATGCTGCCGGGCATCATCAAGGTCAAAAACGACGCCCCCCGCGTCCACGGCCCGAAGGTGCGCTGGGGAGCGGCCTCGTCGTGGTTGCCCACGAAGTCCATCATGCCGGCCCCGCCCGTCTGCCAGTGCAGGAAGCCCGCGCGCCGCACGGCCTCGCGGATCCAGCCCGGGTCGCGGCTGGCCAGCGCGTCGAACCACCCGTGATGGCCGCCCGGCCGGTCGATGTTGTTCTTGCCGTAGATGAGGTCGAAGCCCGAGGAAGAAAGCGTATCCCAGCCGTCGTAGGCCTCGGCGATGAAGCCCGTGCCGGGGTAGTCGGAGCGGACCTCGGTGATGAGCTCCTCCATGAACTCCCGGGGCGGCATGCGCACCCCCCAATTGCGGGAGAAATAGCTGTTGAGCACCTGGTAGGCCATGTCCACGCGAAACCCGTCCACGCCGTACAGCCGAACCCAATCCTTCACGATGCCGATCATCCGCCGGCGCATGGCGGGATTGGCGTAGTTCACCTGGGCGGTGTCCACCCAGTAGTCCTTGCTGCCGTTGTTGTCGTAGCCGCCGTGGCTTATCCAATATATAGAACCATTGGAGTCATAGTCGAAGGAGCCGTAGGGCGGGCTGCGCGGGCGCGAGGGGTCGGCCTCCCGGCCGATGAAATAAGCCGGGTCCTCCGCGAGGAGCTTCGAGTCCATCGAGGTGTGATTGGGGATGAAATCGATGACGACCTTCATGCCGGCGGCGTGGACGCGGCGCACGAAGGAGCGGAACTCCTCCGGCGTGCCCAGGTCGGGGTGAACGGTCTCGTGGTCCTTGACGGAGTAGGGCGAGCCGCCGCCGGTCCCCCAGCGGCCGCGCTCTCCGATCGGGAAGATGCCCATGACCCACACGGTGTCGAAGCCCTGGCCCTTGAGCTCGAGCAGATCGCGCTCGCCGAAGTCGGCGAAGAAGCCCGCCTTCATCGCCCGGCCCGCGGCGCGGCGCTTGCCCTCCAAGTTGTACGCCCGGGGGAAGATCTCGTAGATGCGGGCGCGCTTGATCCAGGCCGAGCCGTCGCGCCGGCCCAGCTCCCGGCGCAGGCCGTCCGTGTACTCCGTGACGAAGCCGATGAGGCCGGCGTACTTCTCCTCCGGCGAAACGGAGGAGGCGCGGATGGCGGCGATCCTCGCGCGGGCATCCCTCGCCGCGTCGGACTGGGCGAGCAGGGCGTCCAAATACTTGAAGTAGTCATCGAGGTTTGCCAGCACCGCCTCACGGCCGATCTCCTTGGAAAGCCGGCGCTCCTCGTACAGGAAGCCCTCGAGGCCGGCACTTTGCGCCGTCGCGGTCCCCCCGCCCTTGAGGTTGAACGAGAAGGGAAGGATGGGGCGACCGCCGTGAGTACCGCCGTGGCTGAGGAGGTCCTTGGTACGGCGAAGACGGGCGTAATCCCAGCCTTGGGCCTTGGCGCCGAGGAAAACCGCGGGCGCGCGCGAGGAAGAGCCGTCGAAGAGGGCGCCGAGGGCCTCGGCCGGGATGGCGGGAGCGGCCGCGCCGGGCGCGGACGCGGCGGCGCCCCAAGCGGGCGACAACGCGGCGGCAACCAGCAATAGGCCTAAGGTCCTATGCATCCCGGGTCCAGGGTACCATGCGATGCTGGGCCCCGACAGGTGCGAAAGGCCTAGACCGCCCCCGGCCTTAAGTCCTACAAGGCCCGGCCCACGCGGGAATAAACAAGCCCCCCTTTCGGGGGGCTAGGATCCGGATCCGTCGCGGAGCCTGGGAAGTCCCCGCGACGGGAGATCAGAACTTATACGACAGTCTCAGAGAGATCAGGTGCGCCTCGTAGCTGGAAGCCAGGTAGGGGCCCATGTTCGGCAGGCGGTTTCCCCACTGGTTCGACTGCGAGGTGTCGCGCGTCATCTCATCCGTCCCATCGACCGACTCGCTCTGGGGGGTATCGGACTCCTGCTGCCAGTCCCTCTGCTTGAAGTAGTCGAACATGTAGCCCAGGCTGACCGTCAGGTCCTTGCGGACCTTGTAGCCCATCGAGGTGGTGACGACGTAGCGGTCGTTGCGGATGACCGGCGGGGTGCGGAAGCCGAACTGGTTGTTGTCCGCGTACGCCGCTCCGGTCAGAGGATTGACCGCGCCCCAGCCGGAGTAGTCGATCGCCACTTTTCCGATCGAGTGGTTGTAGTTCGCGTCGAGCGTCAACTTCTCCGGGATGAGGTCGACCTCGGCGCCCACGCCGAAGGAGTAGGTGGTGTCGCGGACGTCGGCCATCCACTGGTTATTGGCCCTCGTCCAAGGACCCAGCTCGGCTCCGTTGACGGCGCTGGGGTCCGCCTTGTTGTTCTCCTGGTACTCGAAGCCCCGATGCCGGGAGTCCGAGTGCTCGCGGCTGCCGAAGAAGGTCAAGCGCAAGCGCTTGGCCACGGCGTAGCTCGCGTCCACCCCGACGGACTGGCGGGTGTCCTTCAGCAGGCCCACCTGGTCTCCCGGGGAGGCCGCGGTCCGATCGACCGCCCGCACCCCCGCGTAGTCGAGCAGCGGCTGCGAGGACCCGACGCCTGAGTCGTGGTCGTCCCTGCGGTAGCGGTGCGACAAGGAAACGTCCAGCGCCTCGATCGGAGCGGCGGCGAGGGTGAAGTCGACGTCGTGGCGCTGCCGGTCCGAGACGTCCCAACGGCGCATGTCGGGGTGGTTATCGAACGTGTTCGCCGCGTCCGCGTTGGCGGCGCCCGCGGCTTCCGCCGGGGCATACCAGTAGGAGGCGCGCATGCGATTCGGGTCGTAATTCCTCGCCTGGCGGTTGCCGTACTGGTACTTGGCGCGCGCGCTCAGCCACTTGAGCGGCCGCGACCGGGCCGAGAGGCGGGCGATGTTCTCCGCGGTGTTCGCCTCGCGGTTGTCGCGCTCGACGCGCTCGTGCTCGTAGCCCAGCCCGAGCGTGGTCCGCCAGAAGGCGATGGAGTAGTCCCCCTCCAGGCCGTAGTTCTGCTTGGCGTACTGGTACGCGACGTTGCGACGCTTGTTGTGGTGGTTGACGCCGCCGGTCCCGGACGTGACGTCCTGGGTCACGTACTTCCAGTCGCTGGTCGGCGTCTTGTTGCTCAGGCCGTAGTAGCGCCCGAAGGCCCGCACGTGAGTCCGCTCGAACGGATTGGCGGCGTAGTCCAGGCTCAGGAGCTTGCTCTCGTGCTTGGCCTGCGCCGAGCCGCGGGGAAGCTTCGCGGCGTCGTTCCAGGCGAGACCGTCGCCCGCGGCATCCGCGGCGCCGCTGGTGCTGTAGGGCGTGAGGTTGTTGTCCTGCTCGGCCACGCCGTAGGAGGCGGCGGCGGTCAGGCGGCCCGAGAGGGGCAAGTCGACGCCGTGGGTCACACTGACGCTGCGGTAGAGGTTGTCCTGGGGCAGGGGGCGCCGGCCGTACGAAGCCACCCGCCTCCCGTCGAGCCAGACCTCGTTGGTTCCCACCGCGGGATCGACGTAGATGTTCTGCCACGTCACCGCGTCTATCCGGTTCTGGAAGCTCGACAGCTCGAAGGTGACGTTCGTCTGCGACCGTTTTCCCTGATAATCCGCCTCGAACTTCATCTCCCGGGTCACGTAATCGATCGGCTCCTCGAGCTGGATGTTGAGAGAGCGCGGCGGGCGGTCGCCGATCGGGCCGTAGCTCACTTTGTTTCCGCCGCGTTCCTCGTTCGAGGCGCCCAATCGGAGCGTCAGCCCCTCCGCCGGGAAGAGCTTGAAGACCGCCGAGGCCTTCTCCCGGTCGTTGCCCAAGTCGATGGGCTTCAGCGTGCCGCGCAGATACGCCGCCGTCAGGGAGTCGTTGGCCACGAGCTGAGGCGCGGTGGGCACCAGGCTCTTGGTGGCCAGCGGGACGGTCCCCGGCACGGTGAGCAGGCCGCCGCCCTGGTGGGTGTACGGGGTTCTCGCCCTGTTGCTCAAGCTATGGGGGATCTCGTCCCACTCGAACTCCAAGCTGTGGATTCCCTGCCGCCCGGCCCACAGCCGATAACGCTGATCGGCCCGTCCCGCGTTCGAGCCGGAGAGCTCGAAGAGATAGCCGCCGGGCATATCGCTGGTGACGTCGAAGTCGTACAGGTACGGGCCGTCCTTGAGGTCGCGGTACTCGTTGAACTTGCTCGCGTCGGGGACCACGTTGACGACCTGCCCGCCCGCGGAGACGCTTCCCGACACGGCGGGGAAGCCCTGTGTCGGCAGCAGGAGGCTCAGAAGGACCGCCGGAATAGTTCTCTTAGTCATCGTTTCCTCGCTCGCACTATCGGGTCAATCGGGCGCCCGACGGGCTGTTCGAGCCGTGGATCGCCATATGGCA
Source organism: Elusimicrobiota bacterium (assembly GCA_036676805.1). Lineage (GTDB taxonomy): Bacteria > Elusimicrobiota > Elusimicrobia > UBA1565 > UBA9628 > GWA2-66-18. Next base: position 19,747 of record JAKFCD010000135.1, on the reverse strand, counting down.
GTTGACGCACCCCTCGCCGCGCAGGCTGCTCACCCGGTTGTAGCGCGGCGCGTTGACATGCCCGCCGTAGGAGTGGCAGGACATGCAGAGAAAGGGGTCCTTGCTGGTCAGGAGCTTGCGGTGGTTCGAGCCGTGCGCCTGGTGGCAGTTCTGGCAGCTCTCCTGGACGGGAGCGTGCACCCAGATATGCGGCCCGCGCTTCTCCTGGTGGCACTTGAAGCAGGTCTCGTTGACCGAGGCCCCTTTGAGCATGCCCTTGGCGACCGAGCCGTGAGGATTGTGGCAGCCCGAGCAGGACACCTTGCCCTCGTTGACCGGGTGGCGGGACATCTTGTTCATCTGCCCGCGGACCTCGCCGTGACAGGCGTAGCAGGTCTGGTCCTCGCGCTCCTTGGCCAAGAGGGCCTTCTCGCTCTTGCGCTGCATCACGGTGTGGCAGGAGACGCAGGACATGTCCCCGGAAGCGTGGCGGCCGCTCTTCCAGTACATCCGGGCGCCCCCCTCGTGGCACTGCAGGCAGGCCGCGTTCTGCTGGGCCGGGGAGAGCGCCAGTTCCCGGGACGGGTTCTCCACGTGCTTGCTGCGCGGGCCGTGACAGCTTCCGCACTCCCCGGCGGGGAACGTCTTCCCGGACTTGAACAGGCGCGCGTGGGTGGTCCCGTGATACGCCTTCTCGGCGTCCCCGTGGCAGCCGAAGCAGGCCGCCGGATCCTTGACGAAGGCGGCGTCCTTGAAGGCGGGATTGAGGGAGACCCAATCCACCTCCTTGGCCGCGGCCCCGCCGGCCGTCATGGCGAGCAGCAGCGCGAACCCGACGCATTTCCCGATTTGACTGGTCATCAAAACACCTCGCATAATCCTTCTACGCCAACTTAAACCGGAAACTACCACGAAACGACCCCGACCGCCAGATCAATTGCGTCTCGAACTCATGACCGCATTCTGGAACGTCTCGGACTTATCAAGCTTGCGCGCCAGCTTCCGGATGAACGCTCGAGCGAGCTCCGGTTCGCCCCGCCATACGTCGAAGAAGCGCTTCGCCTCGGGGACACGCGCCAACGATGCGTCGCGACTGTCCAGAGGCCGGAATCTCTTTGTCATAAAACCGTCACCGACTTCTTCCGTAGCAACAAAGCGGCCACCGGCCGCTCGCGGCGGCTCGCAGGGGGAGGCGGGGTCATCAAAACGCGGGCCGGGAATTTTTCCCGGCCCGGCGGTATTTTTTCCCGGCGAAGGCGGATTTAGGAGGCGGCCTCGTAATCCCGGAGCTTGTTGTAGAGCGTCTTGACGTCGATGCCCAGGCTGCGCGCCGCCTGGGCCTTGTTGGCGCCCTCGGCCGAGAGCACCTTGAGGATGTGGCAGCGCTCGACCTCCGCCAGGGAGGAATCCTTCGGCCGTTCCCTGGAGGAGGAACCCCCCTTCAGGCAGGAGGAGATGTCGTCTCTCCCGATGACCTCACCTTCCGAGAGGATCATCGCCCGCTCGATGATGTTCTCGAGCTCGCGGACGTTGCCGGGCCAGGGATAATCCCTCAGGACGTCGAGGGCGTCCGGCGACAGGCTGCGGCTGCGCGTGACGATGGTGGCGGAGCACTTCTTAAGGAAGTGCTCCGCGAGCCGCGCGATGTCCCCCCGGCGCTCCCGAAGCGGGGGCAGGCGGATGCCCACCACGTTCAGCCGGAAGAACAGGTCGTCGCGGAACTTCCCCTCCTGGATGGCCTTGGGCAGGTCCCGGTGGGTCGCGCTGAGTATGCGGATGTCGGTCTTCATGTTGCGCGTGCCGCCCAGGCGGCGGAACTCCCCCGAGTCCAAAAAGCGCAGGACCTTCGCCTGGACGCCCGGAGGCATGTCCCCGATCTCGTCGAGAAAGAGGCTGCCGCGGCTGGCCAATTCCACGAGCCCCGGCTTCTGACGGGAGGCGTCGGTGAAGGCGCCCTTCTCATGCCCGAACAGCTCGCTTTCCAGCAGCGCGTCCTGGAAGGCGGCGCAGTTGAGCGCGAGGAACGGCTCGTCGCGCCGGGCGCTTTTCTGATGGATCATCCGCGCGATGATCTCCTTGCCCGTGCCTGTTTCCCCGGAGATCAGGACCGCGGAGGACGCGGCCGCCGCCTTTTCGGCCATGCGCAGGGCCTCCTGCACCCCGGGGTCCTCGCCAACGAACAGGTCGAACTCCGACTCGCGCGAGAAGCGGCGCTGCAGGACCTCGTGCTCGCGCCGCAGCTGGGTCTCCGCGAAGGCCCGGTCGATGACCAGGCACAGCTCCTGCAGGTCGTAAGGCTTGGTCAGGTAGTCGTGGGCGCCCAGCTTCATCGACTCGAGGGCCGTCTCGACGGTGGCGTTGCCGGTGAGCATGATCACGCGGGCCAGCGGATGCTCCCTGCGGATCTTCTCCAATACGGCCACGCCGCTTTCCCCGGGCAGAGCGATGTCCAGGAGCACGACGTCCGCGCTTTGGCGCGCCAGGAGGTCCAAGGCCTCCTTGCCGTCGCGGGCGTCCTGGACCTCGTAGCCCTTTCGCACGAGCTCCTTCTTCAGGTAATGGCGAAGCTTTTCCTCATCGTCGACGATCATGACGCTCGCTTTTCTAGGCATCGCCGGCGGCCTCGCTTGCGTCGAACGGGATCGAGAAAGTGAACGTGGAACCGCGGCCGGGACGGCTCGCGACGGCCAAGCGCCCGCGATGGTTGTCGATGATCTTCTGGCAGATCGCCAGCCCCAGCCCGGTTCCTTTTCCGGCCGACTTCGTGGTGAAGAAGGGCTCGAAGACCTTCCGCAGATTCTCCGGCGGGATCCCGTCGCCCGAGTCGGTCACCGACACCTCCGCGCGCTCCGGCCCCCGCCCGGCCCGCACGCGGACCTCTCCGCCGGGGGCGTTGTGATCGACGGCGTTAAGGAGGATATTGAGGACGACCTGCCGGATCTGGTCGGCGTCCGCCCGCGCCGTCACCGGCTCGGAGGCCGGATCAAAGACGATCGTCTGCCCCGCCTGCCGGGCGCGGGGAGCGACCAGCGGGATCGTGTGGGCGATCAGCACGTTGAGATCGACCGGGCTTCGCCTCGGCTCCTTGTGGCGGGCGAAATCCAGAAGCCCCTCGGTGATGGTCTTGCAGCGGAAGATCTCCTCGTTGACCGTCTTCAGGTATTCCGGGAAATCCTCGAAATCGGCGCGGGCGAGGAGCTCCGGATTCCTCGCGCGGTCGAGCAGCGACTGGGTGCAGACCGCCATCGTGTTGAGCGGGTTATTGATCTCGTGAGCCACGCAGCTGGCCAGTTCCCCGATGGCGGCGAGCTTTCCTGAGCGGATGAGGCTGGCCTGAGTCTTCTTGAGATCGCCGATCATGACGTTCATGGCGCGGGCGACTCGCCCCACCTCGTCGCCGAGGTCGTCGTGCGCCCTGACCTCCAGATTTCCCTCTCCGACCTGCCGGGCGACGTCGACGAGATGGGCGAAGCGCTGCGCCAGGCGCGAGGTGAGCCAGTACGCCGTCGCCAGGCCGAGACCCAGCATGATCGCCGCGCCGGCGCCCCAGCTCAAGACGACGCCCGCGATGCGCCGGCGCACCGACTGCTCGGCCATCCCCACGTGGACGCTTCCCAGTCGCCCGCCGAGCAGCGGCATCCCGATGTCCTGGATGGGGCCTTCGTCCGTCGACAGCCTGGATATTCGAAACCGGCCCGCGCCGGCGCCGCCGGGAGGATTGACCCGGGCCAGGCCTTTGGGAACGCCGGCGGGGAAGGTGTGGGCCTGTATTTCGCCGGCGGGACTCAGCACGTAGATGTAGCGCACGTCGTCATAGCTGCGCATCGTTTCGCGGAACAGATGATGGAGCGCGAACTGATCGTCCGTCATGATCGCGTCCTCGACGGGGCCGGCCAGGACGTGGGCGACTGTCGCGCCGCGACGGGTAAGCTCTTCCTTTAAAGTGCGGGAGAGGCCGCGGTGGATGTTTCCCATGACGATGATGCCGAAGGCCAGGACCAGGCCGCCCACGCCCGCCATGATCTTGAGCGTGAGGCTGGCGCCCCTGACCTTCACCGGTCCCTCGCGGCCGCGTTCCTCATCCGGCGGACGCCGTCGTAGGCCGAGTCCTTGGTCCGGGTGAAGCGTCCGATCCCCGCCTGCTCGAGCAGAGCCTTGCCCTCCGGGTCGAGGTGCATGCCCAAGAAAACCGCGCGCAGCTTCTCCTTCAGCTCCGGATCCAAACGGGGATGCACGACGACCGGAGGCATGCCGAAAGGAGCCGAGCGCTCGATGACCCGAGTCTGAAGAGCGGAGGCCGCTCCGGACTTCGCCATGCCGTCCCAGACGAGGCTCGAGACCGCGGCCCCGTCGGCCAAGCCGTGGGCGACGGCCTCGACGGAGTTGTCATGCCCCCAGGTGAAGATCGTCTTGCCGAAAAAAACGCTTCCCCTCGAACCCAGCTTCGACAGCAGCGCCGCGGGATAAAGCTTTCCCGTCGTCGACAGAGGATCGGTATAGGCGAAGACCTTGCCGCGCAAGTCCGCGAAGGCGCGAACCGGGCCGCCTTTGCGCGCGATGACGTAGGCGCAGTAGGTCCCTTCTCCTTTGACCTGCGGGACCACCAAGGCCTCCGCGCCGAACCGCTCTTTCGCCTCCACATAAGGCCCGCTGCAAACGAAGGCGGCGTCGATCTCCCGCTTCTCGAGCAAAGCGATGCACTCGGAATAGCCCGAACGCTGCACCGTCTCCACGGGGGTCCCGAGCTTGCGCCCGATGTATTGAAGCATGCGCTCGTAGTCCCGCAGATTTCTCCGCGGTGAGACGATGGACGCGATGGCGATGCGGATCGGCCTGGCGAGACGAGGCGCTTCGTCCGCCGGAGCCTCGACGTCGGTAAACGAAATGCGCGCGTCGGCCGGCTCCTTGCCGCAAGCGCCCACGACAAGGCTCAACGCCAGGCATATTCGCCGCATACCCGTTCTTTAGCAACGAACCGGCCAACGGATTACATGCACGAGTAATGATTAAATAATATGCGCTTATTTATTTCGACGCCCGCCGCCCTTCGGCCCCTGGCGGCGCTCCCCGCCCTGTCCGCGGTTGTCCCGGCCTTCGCCCCGGCCATGGTCGCGGACGCCGTTGTTCTGGTGCTCGCGCCGCTCGCCCCGGCGCTCCAGGCGCTCACCGCGGCGCTCCTTGCGCTCGCCCCGGTTCTCCATCCGTTCGCCCCGGTTCTGCATGCGCTCGCCGCGCTTCTCCATCCGCTCGCCGCGGGGGCCGTCGCGACGCTCGCCCCGGCGCTCCAGGCGCTCACCGCGGCGCTCCTTGCGCTCGCCCCGGTTCTCCATCCGTTCGCCGCGCCGCTCCATCCGCTCGCCGCGCTTCTCCATCCGCTCGCCGCGCTTCTCCATCCGCTCGCCGCGCCTCTCGCTGCGCTCGCCCATCTCGCCTGAATCGTCCTTTCTCCCTTTATTGGCTTTATCGCCGGGGATCGCCGGACGCTCGCCCGGGTCGGCGGGCTGGGTTCCCGAAGGCGTCTCTTCGGGCGGACCGCCCTGCGAGTTGCCCTGCGCGCGAAGGGGCATCGCGCCGGCCAGCGAAACGGCGAGTACGAGCAAAGCGAATTTCATAGAAGACCTCCTAACCAGGATGAGCGTAAGGGAAACACCGGATATTCTCAAGGGGATTCCGGTCACACGCGGGCCGAAAAGTTAACCGGAAGTTTCGTTGATTTTTTCCGGACGGGGGCTATAATCCCGCGATGTCCGCCAAGAGCCCGGACGAATCCCCGCCCCGCGTCGCGGTCTTCGAGGCGGTCAACGACTCCCTCAAGGAGACGTACCTCGGAACGACGGCGCACCCGGTCGACGTGCTCGCCGCCGGCTTCGCGGAAAGACGCCCTCGCGTCGTCTCCCACTGGGCTCCCAAGGACCGGATCTCCATGAACATCGTCGAGTCCGCCCTCTCCCCGAGCGACGCCGACGCCTTCATCCGGCATTACGCGGCGAGCCTCGAAGCCGCGGGCTGGAAGCCCCTGCGCGAAGACTGTTGACGCCCGCCCCGAAGCGCGCTAAACTGCCGTCTCGGCTTCCAGGAGATCAATGGGCTTCCTACTCGGCGCGGCGTTCGGCTTCGTGGCGTGGTTCCTGCTCAACTACCTCGTGGCCGGCCTCTTCACGGTCGACCAGAACGAGCGTGCGGTCAAGACGAGCTTCGGGCGCGCCCAGCGCCTGGACGGGGCGAGGACCTTGGACGACCCCGAGCTCAAGGCGACCCTCACCCCCGACGAGCAGCAGCGCTACAACTACCCCCAGCTCCGGGTGATCGGGCCCGGCGGGCCGTACTTCAAGTGGCCCTGGGAAAAGGTCTACAAGGTCTCGATCGCGACCGAGAGCCTCAACATTGCCGCCGACCCCGAGACGCCGAGCGCCAATAAGGGCGGCACGGTGCTCGAGGCCATCACGATGGACCAGCTCAACACCGGCCTCACCGGCCAGATCCGCTACCGCGTCTCCGAGCGAAACCTGTACGCCTACCTGTTCGGCATCAAGAGCCCGATCGTGCACGTGATGGGCTACTTCGTCTCGATCCTGCGCGAGAAGATCGCGACCTTCGAGGCGCCGAAGCTCGAGGGCGCGTCCGCGTCCCAGGCCACGGGCTTAAGCGAGCTCAGCGGCGTCTCGATCAACGACATCCGCAAGAACCTGCGCTCGCTCAACGACCTGATGGACCACGACTGCAAGTCCTCCACCGCCCGCTTCGGCATCGTCCTCGACGCCTCGCTCATCACCGGCATCGATCCGCCCCCCGAGGTCGACTCCGCGCTCGCGGCCATCAACACGGCCCACAACCACGTCTCCTCGGAGATCAGTCTCGCGCAGGCGTCCGCCGACCAGAAGATCGTGCAGTCCAAGCGAGCCGTGGAGATCGAGACGCTCAACGCGCAGGCCGAGGTCGAGCCGCTGCTCGCGCTCGCCAAGCAGCTCACCGACCTCAAGGCCGTCGGCGGCTCCGGCTCGCTGATCGCGTACCTGCGCAACGTCCGCCTCGGTCTCTTTAAAGAAACGAAGCTGCTCGTCCTCGAGAACCGCCAGCACTGGGAGGGCCGCTGACATGAGCCCCTTTTTCCTCGCCGCCGCCGTGACCTTCTTCGGGCTCTGGATCGCCGTGCCCGTCCTGCTCGGCGTCCTGCGCCTGCTCGGCTTCTACACGATCGTCCACGAGGGCACCTCGCAGGTCTTCGTCCTGTTCGGCAGCGTGCTTGAGACGATCACCGAGCCCGGGATACACTTCCTCTGGCTCCGGATGGGACCCAAGGCCCTCATCGTGAACTGGATCGGCTCGCGCTACACGCTCGACATGCGCATGGACCAGGTCTACCGCCGCAGCGAGCCCGTCAACTCCGAGGAAGGGGCGCCGATGGGCATCGGCATCTGGTACGAGATGTACGTCTCGGACCCGGTGGCCTTCCTTTTCAAGAACGCCGACCCGCGCGGCTCGCTGGCCGCCAACGTGAGCAACGCGACGGTGCGCTCGCTCTCGAACATGAAGCTCGCCGACATGCTCGGCAACCGCCACGAGATGAGCCAGGTCGTGCGCGAGGAGGTGTCCCCGAAGTCCCACGAATGGGGCTATAAGCTCGGCTCCGTCTACATCCGCAAGGTCCATCTGCGCGACCCGCGCATGATCAAGCAGATCGAGGAGAAGGTCGTGAACCGCCTGCGCCAGGTCACCGCCGCCATCAAGCAGGACGGCGAGAACCAGGTCAACATCATCGCGAGCACCGCCTCGCGCCAGGCCGCCATCGCCTTCGCCGAGGCGGCGGCCCTGCGCCCGAAGATCGTCGGCAGCGCGCTCAAGACGATCTCCTCGGCGCCCGATATTTTACAGGCCATGTTCGAGATCCTCGAGGTCCAGCGCGTGCTCGAGGGCGGAGCGGAGATCACCATGCTCCCGCCCGGCTCGGACATGCTCGCCCAGCTGATCGCCGCCCGCGTCCCGCCGCCGGCCCCCGCCGCCTGAAGCTGGAGGTCGACGAGAAGGGCGGCACCGCCGTCGTTCCTTTACCGGGGGCGGAACGCCTTCCAGACCTTCTCGATTTCCGGGGCGAGCGCTTCGTCCGTAAAAGCGAGCTCCACGCCACCGTGGTCGGCTCGCGCCCCGGGCTCGACGGCGCGGCGTTGCGCGAGGCGGCCCGCGGGCTCGAGTTCACGGTCCGGCCGGCCGGCCTATACCGCCTCGTTCGCAAAGTCGAGCGGCGCGCCTTGATCGAGCTTGTCGAGCTCGACGGCCGGGACGAATACTGCGCCCGCCTCGAGGACGCGCTCCGGCTGCCCCGGGGGGCCGTGCCGCGCTTGCCTCCTCACGTCACTTTGTTCACCGAGCCGGGGGGCGGCGGCATCGCCCTCTATTCCGCCGCGGAGCTGGAAACGCTCTCCACCGAAGCCGACCTCAGGCTCGACCCCGGCCCCTGGCGGCTCGACGGGAGCGGGGCTATACTGGAGGCCTGACGCCCCTTCCCCTCGCCGCATTCCTCCTGCTGGCCGCGCCCTGGGCGCGGGCCCAGTCGCGCGTCGGCGCCGTCGAGGCCGGAGGCCTCAACGCCGGCTCCCAGGCCGGCTCTATGACCTCCTCGCTCCCGGGCGGGAACGCGCCGCAGCTCGTCACCCTCTCCCTCTCCGCGCCCTCGCTCGGGGCGGCGCCCGGGCTGAGGCCGCTCGCGCTCGCGCCGTCGCCCGTCCTGGCGCCCGCGCCTTTCGCGCCGGCGCCTTTGCCCGTTTCCCCTATAGTCCAGGCGCATCCGGCGGAGCTGAAGCCCGCGCTCGCGACCCTCGCCGGCGCCCCATTGTCCTTAAACGACGCGTCCGGAGCCCTCGAGAAGACCCCCGTCGGCGAGCTTATCGAGCGCGCGAAGAGGATGTTCGGGGAGTCCTCCAAGCCGGGCTATGAATCGGCGGAATACCTGCGCCACGGGGCGCCGTTCACGTTCGGCTCGGCGGAGACGACCGCGTACCGCTCCGCCCTGAGCGCGCCTCGGGCGAAGTCCGGCTCGGCGGAGCTCCAGGCGCTGGTCGGCTCGGCCGAGAGCCTGGCGAAGAGCGCGGGCATCGCGGCCGAGCTCGGCGAGCGCGCGGGCAATCCCGTCTTGAGGATCATCCCTCTCAAGGCGGGCCATCGTCTCAACCGTCTCGCCTGGGACATGAGGAACGTCTACGATTCCACCTTGGAGTACGCCCCCGCGAAAACGAACGGCGCCGTCGCCGCCTACAACTCGACCGACAGGGTGCTCTACCTTCCCGACTTCGGACGAACCGACGCCTTCGAGGCGATCCTTCACGAGTCCCGCCACGCCGCCTTCACCAAGCGCCTGGGCCGCGGCGACCTCAGCGTTTTCCACGCCTCCTTGGTCGCCTACCCGCGCCGGTCGATCGCGCCCGACGCGTCTTCTTATACCGACTACATGTCGATGGAGGAGCTCAGCACCCACGCCAAGACCTTGCTGCACGAGGTCATTCGCGCCCGGCGGGACGGCGAGGCGGTCTCGGGCGCCAAGGCGGACGCGTACCAATTCATGGACGTCTTGAGGACCGCGGAGATCAACCTCTTCCAGCTGCAGCGCCTGCTCGCGAGCGGCTCGCTCAAGTCCTACCGCCTGACGGGCGAGACCTGGCCCGTCGTCCCGGGAGGGCATTGGGAGGCGATCAACCTCCCGCACGCGATACTCGCCTTGCCCGTCCTCGACGGCCCGCCCGCGCCCAAGCGGGGATTGCTGAGCCGCCTCTTCCGGGACGAGCCGGAGACGGCCGCGCTCAAGCGGGCGCGCCGCCATGCCGAGGCCCTGCGTCCGTTGGTGCGCGGACTCGCCGTCGAGCTCGACATATACCTCACGGCGCTGCAGGGCGCGGAACCGGACCTGGCCAAGGCCCGCGCCGCCGCCGCGCGCATGGTGAGCCTCGCGGACAAGGCCGACAAGGGCTTCTCCTCGGCGCCTTAGCGGGCAGGCAACGGGGGGGCGCCCTCGATCTCCCGGATTTGGTCGTCGACGAACATCCGGGTCCCCTCGTCGAGCTTATGATCCAGCGCCTTGCGGAAGAACTTCAGCGCGTAGCGGTCGTTGCGCTCTCCCCGCAGGCACAGCCCCATGCCGGCATAGGCTTTCCCCACGATGTCTCCGGAGACCTTCAGGCGCTGGGCCGCCCTGAGCGCCGAGGTGAAGGCGGCGCGCGCCTGGAGGATGTCGCCCTCGCGCAGCCAGGCGGCGCCGGTCCGCTCGTGATAGCGCACTTGCCGCGGATCGTCGGCCTTGAGCCCAAGCTCATCGAGCTCGTCGCGCGCGCGGGAATAATCCCCGTTTTCGATCAGGCGATCCACCCGGATGAACGCGTTCTCCACCGCATCCGCGCGCCGGGCGGCGGCGGGGAGCGCGGCAAGGAGAAGGCAGAGGGCATAGACGAATCTCATCGCCCTAAAGGATAACGGATTGCGGCGGGCCGTCAATACCCGGGCGGTCTCGGGGCGCCCGGTCTCGAACCGGGAACCTCGTGGTCCCAAACCACGCGCTCTGCCAATTGAGCTACGCCCCGAAAGACCGCCGCCCGATTATAGCACTCTCTTTTAATATTTCCGTCCTTGCGCGCCGCCGGGCCGGCCGCTACACTAGCCTCGTGAAGAAACTGCTCCTCATCGCCGCCTTCGGCCTGCTGTGCGCGTGCAAGTCCGGCCCTCCCACGATATTCCTCGACGACCTCGACCGCCGCGCCTACGGCCGCGACGACGACGAGGAGGAGCGGCGCGCCCGCGAGGCCCTGGCGGACCTCGAGCGCCGCGTGGAGTCGGGCGACATGCCCAAGATCCAGTTCGAGTTCGACAAGGACGAGATCACGCCCGAGTCCTACCCGACCTTGCTCGTGATCGCCGAGCTCCTGCTAAAGAACCCGCGCCTGAAGCTGATCTGCCTCGCGCACACCGACAGCGTCGGAACCGCGGAATACAACCTCGACCTGAGCGAGCGGCGCGCGCAGTCCGTGAAGACCTTCCTCGTCAAGCAGGGCGTCGCCCCGCCCTCGGTGCGCTACCGCGGCATGGGCTACACGGTCCCGATCGCCGACAACTCGACCGACGCCGGCCGCGCCAAGAACCGCCGCGTCGAGTTCCGCGTGACGTATCGCGGCTGGGAGACGGTCTACTAAGCCCGCGCGGGGATGCGCTGTTCGGAGCTCGCCGCTTCCTCGGGCCAGGCCACCCCCTTGAAGCGGCGGTGCGCCCACAGCCACTGGGCCGGTTCGCGTCGGATCCACTCCTCCGTCCGCCGCGAGAGCAGGGCCGTCGAGGCGACGGGGTCCCGGCGCGCCTCGCCGAGGTCGAGCTCCGGCTCGATGACCACGCGGACCGTGCCCGACGCGTCGCGGCGCTGATAGACCGGGATGATGGCCGCGCCCGCGCGCTCGGCGAAGGTCCCCACGGCGGCGAGCGTGTCCACCTCGATGCCGAAGAACGGCGCGCGCACGCCCGTGGGCGGCGGCGCGTACTGGTCCATCACGAAGCCGACGGACTCCCCCTTGCGCAGGGCGCCCAGGATCTTCCGCGCCGGATTCTCATTGTTGAAGAAGCAGCCGAAATCGACGGAGCGGCGGGCCTCCAGCATCTTAAGGTGGAGCCACTCCGGCTTCAGGTGGCGGGTCACGATGGTCAGCGGCACGCCGTTCATCGCGCCGAGCCCCGCCATCAGCTCCCAGTTGCCCAGATGCGCCGATACGAACAGGACGCCCTTGCCCTTCTCGTGGGCGCGTCGCCAGTGCTCGAGACCCTCTAGGGTCGCCGTACTCCGGGCGTAGCGCCGGTAGTGCCCCGGCAGCGGCGAGAACATATGCAGCAGCTCGAAGAAAAGCACGCCGTAGTGCTCGAAGTTCTCCCGCAGGAGCGTCTCCCGGGCGGAAGACGAAAGCTCGGGAAGGCAGCGGCGGACGTTGTCCTCGGCGATGCGGCGGCGCCGGCGGTCGAGGCGCAGGGCGAGGCGGCCCAGCACCGGCCCGAGCGCCAGCTCCCAGGCGCGCGGCATGGCGGTGACCGCGGCGCCCAGGGCTCCGAGAACGCCTCGAAGAAGCAGGGAAAGCGCCGGATGCATCTCTACATTTTATTTACGGCGGATTGGGTCCATATAGCGCTTTTGTAATACTTTTGTGCCCGGATTTTCAAGCCGCGCCGAAAAAAAGCCCCGGCCGCGAGGCCGGGGCTCCTTTAACGACGCTTCCGCTCAATTCTTCTTGCTTTCCGGCTTGCCCATCTCCGCCAGGTTCGCGCGCGCCTTGGACAAAATCTCCGAGTAGGCGACGCCGGTCAGGATCTCGAGGCCCTGGCTGACGTGGCTCACCGCGTAGATGTGGAACTTGCCGTCGCGGACTGCGTCCACGACCTCTAGAGACAGCTGAAGGTCGGCCACGTTCGCCTGCGGGATGACGATGCCCTGGTCGCCCGTCAGGCCGCGCGCCTTCGCCAGCTCGTAGAAGCCTTCGATCTTGTGGTTCACGCCGCCGATGGCCTGCACGTTGCCGAACTGATCGGCCGAGCCCGTCACCGCGAAGTTCTGGCCGATGCCGACGCCCGACAGCGCCGACAGGATCGAGTAGATCTCCGTCGAGGTCGCCGAGTCGCCGTCGATACCGCCGTAGTTCTGCTCATAGGAGATGGAGAGGCGGGCCGGGAAGGGCCGCTTCTGCGCGAACAGGTTCTGCAGGAAGCCCTCGACCACGCCGAGCGCCTTGTTGAAGGACGAGCCGGTCTGGCTCGGCCCCGCCTGGCGGTCCACCGAGATGATCCCGCCCGCGCCGGCCGCGGCGGAGGGCACCACGGTGATGCGCATCGGCACGCCGAAGGTCCCCATCACGGCCAGGCCGTTGATCTGGCCGACCTTCTTGCCCTCGGTCTCCACGACGAAGACGTTGTCCTTATAGACCTGGAGCAGATGGCGGCGATAGACTTCCTCCCGATCCTGCTTGGTCTGCAGCGCGGTATCGACGTCCTCGCGTCGGACCTCGGTGCGGCCCGCCTCGCGCGCCCAATAGGTCGCCTCGCGAACGACGCCGTACAGGGCGCCGAACTGCGCGGTAAGCTTCTTGTTGGAGTCGGCCATGCGCGCGCCCTGCTCGACGAGGGCGCTCATCGCGTCCTGCGTGAGGTTCACGACCTCCTGCTTGAGCTCCTGGCCGAGCGAGACGACGGCCTTCTTGAAGAACTGCACGTAGCCGGCCACCGACTCCTCGCTCACCTTGAGCGAGGACTCGAAGTCGGCCGAGGCCTGGAAGTTGAGCGCGAAGTCGGGGTCCTGGCGCGCGACCATCATGCGCAGGCTCGGGGAGCCGACCAGGACGATCTTGACCTTGCTGGGAACGTGGTAGGCCTCGTTGCGGCCGTTCATCAGGCTCTGCAGGCCGCCCTCGACCATCGACGCCTCGCCCGTCTTCGCGGCGGCCATCAGCGCCTGGTACAGGCCCGGGGCGCGCAGCACGTCCATGAAATCCATCACCAGGAAGCCGCCCTCGGCCTGCTGGATCGCGCCGCCGATGAGCGTGGGGCCGCCCGGCGCGCCGCCCTTGACGAGGCCGACGCCGGGGATGATCATCGTGCGGCGGTTGTCGTCGGCCTTGCCGAAGACCTTGTCGAGCGTGGGGTTCTTGACCCAGACGACGGGGGCGCCCTTCGTCGCGCCGTTACTGGAGAGGACGCTGGCCTCGAAGAAGTCGTCGGCGTCCATCGGCTTCTGGCCGGGGGCGTCCTTGATCCCTTCCGCGTCGGACGACGAGCCGATCCTGCCCATGAAGATGCGATAGTTGGAAGCCGAGAACTGCATCAGCATCTTCACGTAGGAGACGGCCTTGAGCTGCTCCGGCGTGGGGGAGGCCTTGGGCTGACTCTTGGCCAGCTCCTGCTGGGCCTTGCCGAACTCCTGGTTCTTCGCTTTGAACTCGGCGAGCAGCGGCTCGACGGCGGCGGCGAGCGCCTCCTGGATCTGCTTGAACTTGGCCGGGGTCAGGCCCTGCGCCATGAGCTCGGCGACCTTGGCCTTGTCGAGTGCCGAACCGCCCTTCGTGTAGGCGACCATGAGCCTGCTGCCGTTCTGGATGAAGGCGACGCCGAAGCCCTCCACGTCGACGGCGGAGACGCGCGTCTCGAAGTCCGCGGACCAGGCCTCGATCTTCTCCTGAAGGGCGGCCATCTCGGGGGTGGCCTTCGTCTCCGGCATGACCGCCGCCATCAGCGGCTGGGCGACCTGGGAGACGATGGCGGCGACGGCCTGGGACTCGAGCTCGCCGATCTTCTCCTGCGCGGCCTCCATCTCCTTATTATTCAGCTCCATCATGGCCTTGAACTTCTCCATGACGGCGGGGAACTTTTGGTCGCGTTCCTTGCTCGCCGCGTCGAACTGGGCGCGGGTGTAGGAGCCGGCCGCGATGTCCGCGTCGACGTTCGCCGGATCGACGGCCTGGCCGTTGCGCACCAGCTTGAGGCCGATCATCATGCGGCCCTCGCCGGAGGGCTTCGCGAAGAACTCGACGGTGAAGGCGCCGCCGGCGAGGGTGATCGCCGCGACCTCGGCCTTGAAGGCCTCTTCGCGCCGCTCGGCCGCTTCCTGGATCTGGGCGAGGACCTGCTTCTTGGCCGCGCCGATCTGGCCCGACTCGAGCTGCTCGGGGAGGACGGCCTTCAGCGTCGAGACGAACTTGCGCACGCCTTTTACGAACGCCGGGCCGCGGCCCGTCTCGAGATTGAGGACGAGCGGGTTCTCCTTGTTCTGGAAATTCGTCACGGCGACCCGGTCGCCCGGCGTCGCCATCTTTCCGGCCACCTCGGGAAGCATGTGGCGCAGGGCCGTCTCGCGGCCGGAGCCGTCCGGACCGGCGACGAACAGATTGTAGTGGCGGCCCGGCATCTGGAGGCCGAACTTGATCGCCTTGAGGCCCGCGTCCTGACCGACGACCTGCTTGTCGGACATGGGGATCTTGGAGGTATTCTCCGGGAGCTGCGCGGCGGCGGGCGCGTAGTGCAGGTCCTCGAGCTTCACCGCGAAGTCCTTCGGGTCGGCGGGCCGGGCGGCGGGGACCGGCGCGGCCTCCTTCTTGGCGACCATCTTCGCCAGCGGCGAAGGCAGCAGGCGCGCGACGGCCGAGCGCCAGCCGCCGGCCTGGACCGGGGCCGCTTCCGGCGCCTCGGCGCGGGCCTGCTCGGCGTCGAAGATCCGCCCCAGCTGCGCGGAGGAGCCGCCGTTGTTGCCGGCGTTGATGGCCGCGGCCATGGCGATCATGTCCTGCTTGGCCGTGCCCTCGGGCATGGCCTGCGCCGCCGCGAGGAGCTTGGCCGCGTCCTCGCGCGTGGTCAAAGTCTCGGGAAGCTGAACGCCCTTGGACTGCAGCGCGTTGAGGACGCCGATGACCGGGTGCGCCTCGAGCGCGAGAGGCGCGGCGGCGGCGACGGGCGCGGCCAACGGCGCGGGAGCGGTCAGGACCTGAAGCGCGGGCGCGAGGGCCGGCGTATTAAGCGACAAATCGGGGAGCGCGACTGGGGCCATCACGCTGACGGAGTTCGGAGAGAAGGCGCCGATCGAGCCGACGCCGACGGCGCCGGGGACCGCGCGGGCCGATGTCGCCTGCGACCACGCGTTGATCGGGGCGGCGGCGAAAAGGGCCAGGGCCAAGGTCACGGCCAGGGACTTCTTCGCGGCGGTCTTCTCGATGATCATGTTCGGCTCCTCTGCAATAGAACGCAATGCGGCTGTCGCTGAATTATAGAGGATGAAACGATGACGGGGTTGGGGCGGACGGGTAAGCGCGGCCCAGACAAGAGGCCTACGAGCAATTAGGCCTTACTCCGGCCGGAAGACCACGGCCAGGCCGGAGGCGTCGGGCGACGCCGCGAAAGGGCCCAGGTCCAGGGCCGCCACCGGCGCGTCCGGCCGGAAGCGAAGGCCCCGCTGGCCCCCGGCGCGCGCCCGGCCGCCCTCGAGCACCGCCTCGAAGACGAACAGCGGCGCGCCGACGTCGTCGGGATGTAGATCGACGGCTTTCGCGAAAGCCTTGGGCTTCACCCGGCACTCGGCGATCACCGACGCGCGTCCGCCCAAAGGCGCCACCCGGGCGGAGAGGTCCTCCCTGGAGACGCGGCAGGAGTATTTCCAGCGCTTCCCCCCGCGCCGGAGGATCACAATGCTGAGGCGGGAGCCGCGGGACAGGCGTCCGCCCTCCTCAAGCGAGAAGTCGAATTCCGCTTCGTAGCCCGTCCAGCCGAAACGATCCGGGAACTCGATCGTCCGTCCCGAGGGATCGAAGCCGCCGGCGTCGCTCACCCGGACGCGCTCGCCCGCGAAGGCGGGAACGGACAGCACAAGGACGAGGACGGCGGCTTTACCCATGCCCGCAGTGTAGCCGCGGGTTGTTTCGCGCCTATTGCGCGCCGGTGTTGTGAATATCGCGAATGACTCCTCCCCGTCCCGTGCGGGGCCTTGGACCCACGGGCGGAAGTCCAAGGTCCCACCGGGGGCGTAGTGCGATTGCCTTCCTATAGTAGGACCAAATCCAGCAACGCCGGCGGTTGTCGCGTGGTAATATCACCGTCAATGAAATTACGCGCGCTTCGCTCCGCGATGTCACTCGTCGTTTCGTTCGTCATCGTCCTCGCGCCGTGGCCGGCGTGGGCCCAGGCCGCCCGCGTCGTCGCGCCGATTTCCGCCGGCGCGTCGTCGGCGGCCGGCGCGCTCGCGGCGCCGGCCGCGAACGTTTCCGTCATAGTCCCTTGGTCGAGCGCGCCTTCCGCGCTGCTCACGCCCTCGCTCGGGACTTTGTCCGCCGCTTCGCTCCAGGCCGTCTCCGCGCCGGCGCCTCTCGCGCCCGCGTCCATCCCGAATGCCGCCGCCGCGCAGGCCGCCGTCCCCGCCGCGCCCGTCGCCGCGGCCGCGGTCCCTTCCGCGTCCGACGCGCGCCTGTCCGAGCCCGCCGCGTCGGCCGAGGCCTCGGTCCGGGGCAAGACCGTCGTCATGGTCGGGACCAAGGGCTCGCGCCCGTTCATCATGGAGGAGGCGCTGCGCGTCGCGCGCGAACTCGGCCTGACGCTCGTGCTCGTGGACGATCCGGCCAACCGCAAGAACTCGATCGACAGCGTCCCGGATTCCCATTTCATCCCCGTCGCCGTCAACACGCGCGACGCCAAGACGATGGGCCGGATCGCCGAGACCGTCGCCGCCCATCCCGTCGCCTCCCGGGCACAGGCCGTCGTCGGCTTCATGAGCCTGTACGCGAACCTCACGGGCAAGATCACCGACCGCCTGGGAGTCGCCGGCATCCCCGGCGCCGCGGTCGCCGCGGCCGACGACAAGCCCGAGGCCCGCAAGCTCCTTAATAAGGTGCCGGCGCTCGAGGTCCCTTTCCGCGAGCTCACGAGCGTCAAGCAGGCGCGCGCCGCCTATCACGAGCTCTCCGGCGGAGGGAAGTACAAGGTCGTCCTGAAGACCGTCCGCGGCGAGAACAGCCGCTTCCTCGCGATGGACATCGGCTCCGAGGAGGCCGCCGCGGCCGCCTATCTCAAGATGGACGCCGACGTGCGCGACTTCGTGGCCCGCCCGGAGTCCAAGCAGACCACCTTCAGCGCGCATCCCGGCCTGATGATGGAGCGCATGCTCGTGAAGTCCCCCGGCACGGAGGAGACCTCCGTAGAGGTCGTCATGCAGGGCGGCAAGGCCGCCTTCGCGATGGTCACCGACACCAAGGGCATCGGCCCCAAGGGCGAGCTCGCCGGCGGCATCATGATCTTCCCCTCCCAGCAGCCCGAGGCCGAGCATCGCGCCCTGATCGAGGCGTCCGAGAGAGCGATGAACGCGCTCGGCATCGCCGACGGCAACGCCCGCCTCGACATGATGACGACGCCGGACGGGCCGCGCGTCATCGAGATCAACCCCTTCATGGGCGGCGTCGCGATCTGGCAGGCGGTCAAGAGCCTCACCGGCATGAGCCTCGTCGAGCAGGGCTTCCGCGCGGTGCTCGGCCTGCCGGTGGACCCCGGCCACGCGCCCGACGGGGTGATCCATTACATCTTCCTCGCCTCGAGCCGAAACGGCACGCTCGTCGGCGTCGAGGGCCTCGAGGCGGCCAAAAAGCTGCCCGGCGTCGAACTCGCCCGCGTCTTCGTCGAGCCGGGCGACGGCATCGTCGCCGCGAAGGGCAACGCCTACGAGGAGTGGGCCGAGGTCATCGGCAAGGGCAAGACCTGGCGCGAGGCGATCGGCGCGTCGCTCGGCGCCGCGCGCCGCCTCGTCCTGAAGATCAAGCGCCACAACGGCGAGATCGTCCGCGCCCGCGGGGATTATCAGCAGCCCACGGCCGATGATTTGGCCCCGCTTCCCAAGGAAGCTCCCGCGCCCGCCCCGTCTCAAGCCCCGGGACTCTTCTCGAAGGTCGTGCTCGGCTTCCTGTCGACCTTCATCCTCGTCTCGACGGTCGTCGAGTCCACCTCGCTCGCCGTCTCCCAGATGACCCAGCCGCTGACCCAGGGCTTCCTCGCGCTCGCCGGACTGACCGTGGTGAGCTACCTCGCCTACACCGCCGGCGCGCTGTTCGGCGGCCGCTGGGTGGACAAGTTCGGCATCAGCCGCACTTACCGCACCGTGCTCGCCGTGCGCACCGGCATCTGGATCACCATCGCTCTGCTCTTCAACCCGCTGACCGGGACCTTGCCGCTCGCGGCGCTGATCGGCCTGTTCAGCCTCGACTACTTCTTCCACTCGATCGGCCGCGTCGCCGAGCACAAGCTGCAGGTGGCCTGGTTCCACGACAAGCCGACGTCCTCCAGCCGCTTCGGCTCCTTCCGCGACTTCATCGAGTACGGCACCGTGTTCGTCGCGTCCGCGATGGGCCTGGCGATCGCCGCGTTCGGCTTCGGCGCCGTGATCTATCCCGCGCCGGTCGCCTTCGCGATCGCCGCGGGCCTGGCGTTCCTCCTCAGGCTTCCCAAGGCCACGCCCGCTCACGCCGTCGAGGCGAAGAAGGCGGGCTGGGGCGCGGGCTTTCGCGGCGTGTTCAAGAACCCCGGCATCTCCAAGCCCCTGCTCGGCTACATCCTGCTCTCCAGCTTTCTGTACATGATGTACTACATCATCGCCACCGCCTTCGGCGCCTACGTCGCGGGCGACCCGAAGCAGGCCGCCGCCGTCGCCGGCTCGCTGACCGGCCTCTACGGCGTCGGCGCGCTGTTCGGCGCGCTCGCGATGGATCGCCTCAGCCGCCTCATCGACAAGAAGACGGCGCTCCTGCCCGAGGCGCGGCGCGACGACGCGGGCCGCAAGCTTTACGCGAGGAGCGCCGCCAAGTCCCTGATCTGGACCGCGGCCGCGATGCTCGGTTCCTGGGCCTTCATCAGCCAGACCGCGCTGTTCACCTTCGTCTGGCCGATCTTCCCGATCTCCCCTCTCCTGCTCCTGATCGGCTTCACGAGCCAGATGGCGATCATCCACCTCGACACCATCATGAAGGACCGCATCCCCAAGGAGGACAAGGCGCTCGCGGGCAGCATCCTCGGCGCGATCCGGACTCTGACCTACCTGAGCTTCGTCGCCGGTTTCCTGCTCTGGGGCGGCCTGTTCGCCGGCTTCGGCACCGCGACCTTCTGGATCTTCGCCGCCTTCTACACCGGCGTCGCCCTGATCTACCTCAAGCTCGCCCGCTGGCTCAAGTCCCAGTAAAATTGGTGTCAGGCTTGTCGTTCTTTGCATAACTCGGCCGAGTTATGCAAAGAACGACAAGCCTGA
>JAKFCD010000134.1:0-8983 GCA_036676805.1 Elusimicrobiota bacterium | reverse complement strand
CTCGCGCCGGGCCCGCGTCCCGACGACATCGCGTTCCTGCAGTACACCTCCGGCAGCACCGGCAGCCCCAAGGGGGTGATCCTCACGCACCGCAGCGTCCTGGCGAACATCCGCGCGATGGGCCGCGCGACCGGCGTCTCCTCGCGCGACGTCTTCGTCAGCTGGCTGCCGCTGTACCACGACATGGGGCTCATCGGCGCCTGGCTCGGCGCCCTGTACTTCGGCGCCACGCTCATACTGCTCTCGCCCCTGGCGTTCCTGGCGCGGCCGCACCGGTGGCTGCGCGCGATCCACCGCCACCGCGGCACGATCTCCGCGGCGCCGAACTTCGCCTACGAGCTGTGCGTCGCGGGGGTCGACGCGCGCCGCCTCGAGGGCCTCGACCTGAGCTCCTGGCGGCTGGCGATCTGCGCCGCGGAGCCGGTCAGCCCCTCGACTCTGGCGGGCTTCCGGGACAAGTTCGCCGCCTTCGGCCTGCGCCCGCAGGCGCTGTCCCCGACCTTCGGCCTGGCCGAGTCGACCGTGGGCCTGGCCTTCACGCCCCTCGGCCGCGGGCCCCTGATCGACCGCGTCCGCCGCGGACCCTTCGCCGAGCTCGGCCGCGCGATCCCGGCCGGGGAGGACGAGGCGGACGCGCTCCAGTTCGTCTCCTGCGGGCGGGCGCTGCCCGGCCACGACCTGCGCATCGTCGACGAAAGCGGCTTCGAGGCGGGCGAGCGACAGGAGGGCCGGCTGTGGTTTAAGGGGCCTTCCGCCTGCGCGGGCTATTTCCGCAATCCCGAGGCGACGCGCGAACTGTTTCACGGAGACTGGCTCGACACGGGAGACCTGGCCTACCTCGCGGGCGCCGAGCTCTTCGTCACGGGCCGGGTCAAGGAGATGCTCATCCGGGGCGGCCGCCACGCCTATCCCTACGAGATCGAGGAGGCCGTCGGCGCCCTGCCCGGCGTCCGCAAGGGCGGCGTGGCGGCCTTCGGCTGCCGCGACCCGCGGACCGGCGGCGAAAGGCTAGTCGTCATGGCGGAGACCCGCGCGTCCGATCCGGCGGAGCGCGACCGCCTGCGGCGCCGCGTCAACGAGCTGGCCGCCGAGCTGCTGGGCATGCCGGCCGACGACGTGATGCTCGTCGAGCCGCACACGGTCCTGAAGACCTCCAGCGGCAAGATCCGCCGCGCGGCATGCCGCGAGCTGTACGAGGCCGGGGGGCCGCGGGCCGAGCGCTCGTGGAGGCGGCGGGCGCGGCGCCGGCTCGCCTCGCTCGCCCTTCGCGGGCGGCGCGAAGGGGCGCGGGCCGGCGCTTTCCTCTTCGCCGCGCGCGTCTGGGCGTCGTGCGCGCTCGTCGCGGCGCTCGGCTGGCCCGCGGCCGCCCTGCTCCCGCGGCCCTCCGCGTGCTGGGCCTTCAGCCGCGCCGCGGCCCGGCTGCTCCTGCGCCTGGCGGGCCTGCCTCTGAACGTGCGCGGCCTGGAGAATATTCCGGAGGGCCGCCCGTGCGTGCTCGTGGCCAACCATACCAGCTACGCCGACAGCGTGCTGCTCCTGTCCGCGCTGCGCCGTCCCTTCCGCTTCGCCGCGAAGGCGGAGCTGAGGTCGTCGCTGCCGATCCGCGTCTATCTGCGAAACCTGGGAGCCGTCTTCGTGGAGCGCTTCGACGCGCGCCGCGGCGTCGCGGACGCGGAGGCCCTCGCCGAGGCGGCGCGGGCGGGGAGCTCCTTGATCGTCTATCCCGAGGGCACCTTCGTGCGCGAGGCGGGCCTGCGCCCCTTCCGCATGGGCGCGTTTCTCGCCGCGGCCCGGGCCGGAGCGCCCGTCGTGCCCGTCGTCATTCGGGGCGCGCGCTCCCTCCTGCGGGCCGGGAGCTGGTTTCCGCGCCGCGGCCCCGTGAGCGTCGTCGTCGGCCCGCCGCTGGAGCCCGGGGGGCGGGACTGGGCGGCGGCCGTCCGGCTGCGCGACGCCGCGCGCGCCGAGATCCTGCGCGGCTGCGGGGAGCCCGATCGCGACAGCCGCGACTAATAGGCGATCCCGCGGTCCCAGGGGATCTCGGGGAGCCGGGGGTACGGGTCGAAGAGCAGCCTTTCGAGGTAAGGCGAGGATTTCCCGGCGGCGGCAAGGCGCGCCGTCTGGGCGTAAAATTCCCGGGCCTCCGGCGCCTCGCGCCTCGCGGAGACCAGGTCGTCGGCCAGGTTCAGCGCCAGATAGTTGAGCGCCTCGGAGTTGCTCGTCGCCGAGAGCTCCTCCTTCTCCCGGTCGAAGCGCAGGCCGTGGTCGAACTCGGCCAGCGCCTGCGTCGCCTCGGCGGGCACGTGATAGCGCACCGTCTGCTCGAGATAGCTCAGGCGCTCGCGGCCGTGGATCGTGATCCGCTTCCACGGCCCGCGCTCATACCAGGTCGCGGTGCCCTCGCCCAGGGCATTGGGCGGGCCGTAGCGCTCCATCATCAGCTTGAGCGTCTCCCGGGGGCCCGCCAGCCAGGGCCGGACGTGGGCCGCCACGCGCTCCGGGGACGGGGCCCGATTGCGGTAGGCGAAATACCCGCCGCCGGCGAGCGTGAGCGCCAGGATCGCCGCGACGAAGATAAGGTCCGCTCTCCGAGGCTGCATGGCACGGTCCTCCTCGAACGACGTTCCCTTATCTCCGCCGCAACGCTGCGGCCAGACCCCCTTACGCGGCCCAGTAATCCTTCATGCGGTCGCAGTGGGGCGACTCGCGCAGCTTGGTGAGCGCCTGGAGCTGGATCTGCCGGGCCCGCTCGCGGGTGACCCTCAAAGCGCGCCCGACCTCGTCGAGCGAGCGCGGCGAGGAGCCGTCGAGGCCGAAGCGCATGGTGAGCACGCCCGCCTCGCGCTTGTCGAGCTTGGACATCCACTTCCAGATCTCGTCGCGCCGGATCGCGTCCTCCGCGGCCGCCTGGGGGGGCGGGGCGGACCTGTCCTCGAGCAGCCCTTCCAGGCTGTTCTCCCCGTCGTCGTTGACCTGATGCGCCAGCGACACCGGCTCCTGCATGGCGACCTGCAGGTCCCGCATCTTGACGGCGCTCATGCGCAGGCGGCGGGCGTCGGGCGAGCGCGAGGGGCGGCCTCCCTCCTGGAACTCATGGCGCAGCGCCTTTTTGAAGCGGGAGATGTCCTCGCGGATGTGGACGGGGATGCGGATCGTCTTCTCCTTGTCCACGATGGCGCGCTGGATGGCCTGGCGGATCCACCAGGTGGCGTAGGTGGAGAACTTGAAGCCCATCGCCCAGCGGAACTTCTCCACGGCGCGCATCAGCCCCAGGCTCCCTTCCTGAATAAGGTCGGCCATCTCCAGCTTCTCGGAGGTGAACGTCTTGGCGATGGAGATCACCAGGCGGAAGTTGGCCTTGAGCAGGCCGTCCTTGGCCGCCTCGACGCGGTCCTCGAGCGCCGCCAGCCGGTCGTCGAGCTCGAGGAGCCGGTCCGCGGGCATCGCGAGGGGGTCGGTCGGGCGCCCGTCGCGCAGGCGGCGCGCCTGGTCTCGGACCCGGTTGGTCAGGCGGCGCACCTTGTCGTCGTGCAGCCCGAGCGCCATGATCCGGTCGACGACCGATTCGGGACGCGCGCCGCGCGCGATGGACCGCGCCACGAGCAGCAGCTTGCGCCGCATCGCGCCGATCTGCGCGCGCGAGGGCGTGCCCCGGGGCATCAGCTCCTTGGCGTCCATGTGCCCGCCCTTGATGAGCTCCGCCCAGTTGCGGACCTGGCGCAGCGCGACGGGCGAGCCGAGTACGAGCCGCTTGAGCTCGGCGCTCGCGACCTCGATCTCGCGCGCGAGATGGGTCTCCTGTTGGCGCGTCAGCAGCGGCACCTTGCCCATGTCCGCGAGGTACATCCCGATGGCGTTCATATCGACGAGTTTGATCAAGTGGTGAGGCCTCCCGCTTTTCGTGCGACGCGGCTTGGAGGACGGACGAGCGGCGCCGGGCGCCGCGAGGAGGGGGCCGTAATCCGGAGTACGACGAACCGCGTTCGAGCTCACGAAAGCTTCGATGTATATTATCGCCCGAACGCTGTTACGGATATGTTACAGAGCGAAGCTCCCAAACCTAGGACCGACTGTTTCCAGAAACAGTTGGTCAAAGAGGTAGGTGTCGGTTAAACCAGCTTCTCCTTCGCGGCCTTCAACGTGCGAAACGCGAGGCCCCCCTTGCTTGCGTCGGCCTCCACGCGCTGTCCGTCCTTGATCTCCCCGGTCAGCAGCATGCGCGCGACCGGGTCGACGACGAGGCGGGAGATCGCGCGCTTGAGCGGGCGCGCGCCGTAGGCGGGATCGTAGCCCTCCTTGGTGAGCAGGTCCTTGGCGGCGTCGGTGAGCGCGAGCTCGACGCGCCGCTCGGCGAGGCGCTTGCGCACCGACTCGAGCTGCACGTCGACGATGCGGCGCAGGTGCGCGGGCTCGAGGCTCGCGAACTCGAGGATGTCGTCGAGGCGATTCAGGAATTCCGGGCGGAAGCGGGCCTTGAGCTCGTCCTTCGACGCGTTGGACGTCATCATGATCACGGTGTTCGTGAAGTTCACGGTGCGGCCTTGTCCGTCGGTGAGCCGCCCGTCGTCCATGACCTGCAGGAGGACGTTGAAGGCGTCCGGGTGAGCCTTCTCGATCTCATCGAGGAGCACGACCGAGTAGGGCTTACGCCGCACGGCCTCCGTGAGCTGCCCGCCCTCTTCGTAGCCGACGTAGCCGGGGGGCGCCCCGATGAGGCGCGCGACCGCGTGCTTTTCCATATATTCCGACATGTCGATGCGGATCATTGCCTTATCCGAGTCGAACAAAAACTCGGCCAGGGCCCGCGCGAGTTCCGTTTTCCCGACGCCGGTCGGTCCCATCAATAAAAACACGCCGGTCGGCCGATTCGGATCGGACAGGCCCGAGCGCGCGCGCCTCACCGCCTCGCACACGGCTTTGACCGGCGCGTCCTGGCCGATGACGCGCTCGTGCAGCTTGTCTTCCATGCGTAAAAGCTTAGCGGCCTGTCCTTCAAGAAGCCGCTCGACCGGTACGCCGGTCCAGCGCGCGACGACGCCGGCGATGTCTTCCTCGCCGACCTCCTCTTTCAGGAGCGCCCTTTCCTTTTGCAGAGCCCCGAGATCCTTGCGCAGCTTCTCCTGTCGTTTCTCGAGCTCCGGCACCTTGCCGAAGCGCACCTCCGCCGCGCGGGCGAGGTCCCCGCTGCGTTCCGCCTTCTGCTCATCGGCCTTGAGCTCCTCGACCTGCTTCTGGAAGCCCCTCAGTTCCCCGATCAGGTCCTTCTCCTTCTTCCAGTGCTCGCGCAGGTCCGCGGACTCGGCCTTCAGGCGCTTGAGGTCCTTCTCGATGACCTTCAGGCGCTCGGCGGACGGCGCGTCGCCTTCCTTGCGCAGGGCCGTGGCCTCGATCTCGAGGCGCCGGATGTCGCGCTCGGCCTGGTCGAGCTCCTGCGGCAGGGAGTCGATCTCCATGCGCAGGCGGCTGGCGGCCTCGTCGATGAGGTCGATGGCCTTGTCGGGCAGCTGGCGGTCGGGGATGTAGCGCGAGGACAAGGCCGCGGCGGCGACGAGGGCGGCGTCGCGCACGCGCACGCCGTGATGCACTTCGTATTTTTCCTTCAAACCGCGCAGAATGGCGATGGTGTCCTCGATGGATGGCTCATCGACCAAGACGGTCTGGAAGCGGCGCTCGAGCGCGGCGTCCTTCTCGATGCCCTTCTTGTACTCGTCGAGCGTGGTGGCCCCCACGCAGCGCAGCTCGCCGCGGGCGAGCATCGGCTTCAGGAGATTGGCCGCGTCCATGGCGCCCTCGGCGGCGCCCGCGCCCACCAAGGTGTGCAGCTCGTCGATGAAGAGGATGACGCGGCCCTCCTGGGCGGCGATCTCCTTGAGCACGGCCTTCAGGCGCTCCTCGAACTCGCCGCGGTACTTGGCCCCGGCGATCAAGGCGCCGAGGTCGAGGGAGATCACGGCCTTGTCCTTGATGCCCTCGGGCACGTCTCCGGAGGCCACTCGCTGGGCCAGGCCTTCCACGATGGCGGTCTTTCCGACGCCCGGCTCGCCGATCAGCACGGGATTGTTCTTCGTGCGGCGGGATAGCACCTGGATCACGCGCCGGATCTCGCCGTCGCGGCCGATCACCGGGTCGAGCCTGCCCCGGCGCGCGGCGGCGGTGAGATCCCGCCCGTACTTCTCGAGCGCCTGATACGTGGCCTCGGGCTCTTGAGAGGTGACCCTTTGCGCGCCGCGCGTCTGGGTCAAGGCGGCGAGGAACTTGTCGGGGGTGAGCCCGAGCTTGGCGAGCAGGCGGGCGGCGTCGCCGCCGGCGTCGAGCAGGCCGAGCAGGACGTGCTCCGCGGAGACGAACTCGTCCTTGAGCGACTTCATGCGCTCCTCGGCCTTCCGCAGGACCGGCTCGAGCGAGGCGGAGGGCTGAAGCTTGCCTCCCTGAACCTGCGGCTTCTTGGAGAGGAACCGCTCGACCTCGGCGGCGGCGGCGCGAGGGTCGAGGCCGGCCTTCTTGAGCGTCTCGGGGACGACCCCGCCCTCCTGGGCGAGCAAGGCCGCGAGCAGATGCTCCGGCGTCAGCTCCGGATGGCCGCGCCTCTCAGCGGCCGTCTGGGCGTCGCGGAACGCTTCCTGGGTCTTATGCGTCCATCGATCGGGGTTCATAAGTGAAATATAACCCTGCAACAGCCCGTCCGCCAGGGCGGGGTCAGACCCCAACAACGCAACAACAAGGGGTCAGACCCCGTTGTTGCGTTGTTGCCAGAAGCGGGGGGGCATGGCGCCGAGAAGCATGAGGGCGAGCTGCAGGGCGCAGAAGGCCGAAAGCCACAGGAAGGCCTTGTCCATGAAGCCGTAGGAGTGCAGGCCGATGCCGAGCATGTTCACGCCGAACCAGGAGAGGCTCACGATGACGTTGCCGAAGACGGCCATGAGCATGATGCCGCGCTCGCGGGCGTAGCCGCCCCAGCGGGCGTGCAGGATCAGGGCGTTCCAGAGGACGATGAGCAAGGCGCCGTTCTCCTTGGGGTCCCAGCCCCAGAAGCGGCCCCAGCTCTGGTCGGCCCAGATGCCGCCCAGGACGGTGCCGATGAAGCTGAAGAACAGGCTGAAGGCGATGACGCCGTAGGCCAGCTCGGAGAGCGCCTTGGAGGCCGCGGGGTCGGGCTTGAGCGGCAGGTGGCGGCGCACGACCCAGGCGATGCCGAGCATGCCCGCGAGGTAGGTGGAGCTGTAGCCGATGGTGATGGTGACGACGTGGGTGGCGAGCCAGAAGTTGGAGTCGAGGACGGCGCGCATCATCTCCATCGTGTCGCCCGATGACTTCAGGTGATGGGCGACGATCAAGGTCGTGAAGCCGACGACGCAGGCGCCCGCGGCGGCGAAGCCCCGCTTGTGGAAGCGCTCGGCGAACAGGCCGAGTGCTACGGCCGCCCAGCCCACGAACACCGCCGAGGAGTAGAGGTTGGTCACCGGCGGGCGGCCCTGCAGGACGCTGTGCGCGAGCAGGCCCGCGGTGTGCACGGCGAAGCCCGCCCACGCCAGCGCGCGCGCGGCGGCGGCGACGTCGGGGCGGCGGGTCGCCCAGCCGGCGAAGATCAGCAGCAGGGCGAATATGTACAGCGCCATGCCGGTGGTGAAAGGAGAGATCTTGTTGAACAGCGCCTCGGACCGGGCGGCGCGCGCGGCCTCGGGACGGTGGCGCGCGAGCCAGGCGGTGTGCTCGGAAAGCGCGGCGTTGAAGGCGGCGGCGTCGCCGGCGCGATAGGCTCGGCCCATGATCGCGAAGGAGGCCAAAGCGGGATGCGGCTCGCGGCCGCCGGTCGGGCTGACGACGGATTCGCCGGCGTTGCTCCAAGCGTCGGCGTCCTCGCCTTCCTTCGGCGGGATGGCCTTGAACGCGGCGGTCTGGGCGATGAAGTTGTAGCGCTGGAGCATCTCGGAGAGCGCCTTCATGGCGCGCATATCGGAGGC
This sequence comes from Elusimicrobiota bacterium, assembly GCA_036676805.1. Classification (GTDB taxonomy): domain Bacteria; phylum Elusimicrobiota; class Elusimicrobia; order UBA1565; family UBA9628; genus GWA2-66-18. Next base: position 1,025 of record JAKFCD010000134.1, on the reverse strand, counting down.
CGTCTGCTTCTTCGAGTGGAACGCCTTCAGGGCCGCCGGCAGCAAGGAGGTGAAAGCGGCCAGCTCCATGACGGGGTCCCCTGAGCCGGAGATCATGAAGGTGTTCTTGAGGCGCTCGTACATCGCCAGGCGGCCGTGGAGGGCCAGCACGGCGCTCTGAAAGCGCGTGCGCTTGGGGGCCTCGAGCTCGTCGGCGAGGGCGGCCTGCTTCTGGATCTCGTCGCGCCGCGCCTCGAGCTGCCAATAGGCGAAGTAGCGCGTCTTGCCCTGGTCGAGGCCGATCAGCCCCAGCACCTCGGGGTCGTCTACGACGAAGGCGGGGTAGGTGTCGGCGACCTCGGGCTTGAAGGCGGCGTCGAGCAGCCACCTCGCGGGGGGCAGGGCCTTGCCGTCGACAGGCACGCTTTGCTTGCCGCGCATCGTCAGCATGGTGTTTCGCGCGAAGCTGTCGAGCGGCTTGACGCGCCCGCCCTCGAGCACGGGCACGCGCGAGAAGGCGCCGAGGTCGAAGTCCGATTTGGGCTCCGGCTTGACCGCCGGCCACGCGGCCAGCGCGAGGGCGAGCGCGAACACGGCGGTCTGCAGGCGGTCGAGCTTCATGATATCTTCCCCAGCGACTTCCTCAGCATCACGCCGAAGTGCCACAGCAGTCCCACGGCGACGAGCACGCAGGAGACGTAGGGCAAGGTCCACGCGGGGTTGCGCACCACCTGCAGGACCGAGAGGGTGTCGTCCTTGCCGAAGCTCGCCTGATAGAAGGTCAGCCCGCCGTGGCGCAGGGGGGAGTTCATGTAGATCAGCACGTCGCGGTCGTCGCCGGCGGCCGCGTCCTTGAGGCGCACGAGGCTCGAGAAGTTCTTGGGGATGTTGGTGCCGGGATAGCGGTCGTGCTTGAAGTCCTTGAGCGTGAGCGAGAACGGGTGGCGGTATTGGCGCAGGCGCAAGGCCAGCTTCCAGCTGCGCCCCTCGTGGATGAAGCCCTGCGGCGCGCCCAGGGCGTTGGAGAGAAGGTAGACGCCGAGGCT
>JAKFCD010000133.1:0-9039 GCA_036676805.1 Elusimicrobiota bacterium | reverse complement strand
GGCCTCGCGGCCGCGGCGACCGCGGTCGGCCTGGGCTGGGCGGTGGCCCGGCGCCTGAGCGTCCCGTTCGCCGCCGACCCCCGCGAGGCGGCCTTGCTCTTCGCCGCGGCGGCCCTGCTGCCCGTCGTCGTCGGCCTGCTCGCCGGGGCGGCCGGACGCCGCGCCGCGGTGATGGACGCCCTGCGCCGCGACGCCTGAAGTCCCATAACCGTCATGGGCCGAAAGGCCCGGACTGTGCTAGAATCGGCGCATGATGAAACTGCTCCCCGCCTTCGCCCTTCTCCTGTCGCCGCTCGCCGCCTTAGCCGAGCGCGGCGCCCTGCCCGCGTTCCGTTTCTCCGGCGCCGCGGCCCTGCGCGCCGAAGCTCCCGCGCCCGCCGCGCCCGAGCCGCGCCCGGCCGACGTCGTGTCCGAGAGCCACATGCACATCCAGGCCGGCAAGGACGTCCTGTTCGGGTTCGCCAAGACCCCGGAGCAGTTCGCCGAGGCCTCCGCCTATTGGTCCGAGGTCCTCGCGTCGGCCGGCATCGAGCCCGGCGCCGCGGCCTACAAGGACGGCTTCTTCACCTTGGCCTACCGCGCGGCGGACGGCCGCGTTCTGCGCGCCTTCATGGCCGAGCCCAAGCAGTTTCCGCCGAAGGATGAGGAGGGCCTGCGCGCCAACATGGCGCTCGCCTCGAAGGCCCTGTCCGCCGCCGGCCTGACCCCGGTCTCGGCGCGGGTGCTCAACCTCGAGCACTCCCTGCCCACCTACTCGATCCTCTATCTCGTCAAGCCCGAGACCCTGCGCGAGCGCGAGACCCAGCTGCGCGTGCTGCGGCCGGGCGACGACCTCGACGATGGGCTCATCGCCGCCTCCGGCGTGACGGTCGTGCAGAAGCCTCAGCCCTGGATGCTCGTCTACATCGGCGCCGAGCTCGGCTACGTCGGGCTCTGGGCGAAGACGGCGGAGGACCTCGCCCTGCGCGTCGAGAAGCGCAAGGCCTTCCTCGTTGGCCAGGGCAAGAGGATCGTCGGCGAGAAGCCCTACGCGATAGACCACCCCGAATACAAGTTCGGCGCCGCGCTGATGTTCTTTCAGTAGGGCTGATCTTCGGAACGGCGGCCGAGGCGGCCGCCGTTGAAGAGGTCGCGGTCGAGCGAGCGGACCTTGCGGCGCGAGAGCCCGTACCAGGAGAGCGCGCAGGCGGACGTCGCGACCAGGCGCCCGGGCGTGACGCCCCTGAACAGCATCACGAGCGCGCCGACGGCGGCGACGGGCAGGAGGATCCAGCGCAGGCGTTCGAGCTTCATACGCGCCGCCAATCATAATATAGAATAGGCTCCCGATGGGCGATACCCCCGCCGCCGGCGGCCTGCTGGCCCTGCGCTATCAGCGCCTCGTCCTGCTCAACCGGATCTCCATCTCGCTGTTCGGCGACAAGCCCTTCTCCGCCGCCCTGCCCGAGGCCTGCCACGCCGCGATGGCCCTCATGGAGGCGCAGTCGGTCGCCGTGTACTTCACCGACGAGCGCGGCGAGCTCGTCGCCGCGCACCGCCACTTCGACAAGCGCCTCTCCGACGAAGCCGCGCGCCGCGCCGAGGGGGACCTCCTCGCGCGCGCCTGCGCCGAGAAGCGCATCGTGACGAGCGAGGCCGGCGGCCGCTCCTGGGAGGCCGCGCCGCTGCTGCGCCTGACCGCCGACGCGGCCGTCCTGACCGGCGGCGTCGTCTTCGGGCGCGTGCGCGCCGAGCCTCTCGACGCCGAGCGCGAGGGCGGCCTCGTCGAGATCGCGCGGCACCTGCGCAACGCGCGGCTCATTCACCGGACGATCCAGCACCGCAAGATCGCCGCGGCGATCGTCGACCAGTCGTCCGACGCGATCTTCGTCACCGACCTCGAGAACAGGATTCTGACCTGGAACGCCGGCACCGAGCGCCTCTTCCAATGGCGCCGCGACGAGGCGATCGGGCGCGACGGCGCCTTCCTCGTGCCGCCGGACCGCCCCGAGGAGATCGCGCGGGTGTGCGCGGAGGTCTTCGACAAAGGCCGCAAGGACTCGCTGGAAACCGAACGCCTGCGCAAGGACGGGACCGCCGTCGCGGTCGAGGGATCCTTCGCCCTCCTGAGAGACGACGCGGGCGAGCCGTTCGCGATCGTGCGCGCCTACCGGGACATCACCAAGCGCAAGCAGATCGAGCGCATGAAGTCGGAGTTCACCGCCTTGGTCAGCCACGAGCTGCGCACTCCGCTGACCGCGATCCGCGGCTTCGCCGAGACCCTGCGCGACTTCGGCGACGAGCTGGAGCCGGAGAAGAAGCGCTATTACCTGCAGATCATCCTCGATGAGTCCACGCGCCTGGCCCACATGGTCGGCGACTTCCTCGACATCGTGCGCATCGAGGCGGGCGGCATCGAGACCGAGCTCTCCGAGGTCCGCACGGCGCCCCTGTTCGAGCGCATCGCGCGCCTCTTCAAGGAGCACCCCGCGAAGGCCGTATTCAAGCTCGTCGTCGGCCCCGGGGCGGAGGATCTGCGCGGCGACGGGGAGCAGCTGTACCGCCTGTTCGTCAACCTCGCCGGCAACGCCCTGAAGTACACCCCCCCGGGCGGGACCGTGACCTTGAAGGCGGAGGCGCTCGGCGACGACGTCGAGCTGAGCGTGGAGGATCAGGGACCGGGGGTCTCCCCGGAGGACCGGGCGCGCCTGTTCACGAAGTTCTACCGCGCGGGGGACGCGATCACGCGCAAGACGCCCGGAACCGGCCTCGGGCTCGCGATCTGCAAGGGCATCGTCGAGGCGCACGGCGGGAGCATACGCGTCGAGAGCGAGCCGGGGCGAGGCGCGCGCTTCATCTCGCGCCTCCCGAAGAAAGGCCCCGCCGCCTAGAGCGAGTCGGCCTCGGACTTCTTCTCGGCGCAGGTCTCCTCCGGGCCGCAGGCCTCGACGCTCTCCGCCAGGCCCTCCTCGGGCGGCTCCGAGCGCTTCTTCTTCGCCGGCGCCTTCTTCTTGGCCCCCGGGACGATGGGCTCGCCCTTGGAGTCGAACCTATAGGTCGACTTCAAGGCGGGCGCCTTGGACTTGTACTTCGAGCGCTCGTAGTCGTAGGTCTTCTTTTTCTTGACCGTCTTCTTCTTGGCCTTCTTGGCGGGCTTGATCTCCTCGTTCATGAACCCGTCCTCGGCGCGGACGAGCGCGGGCGGGGCGGCGAACGAGAAGGCGAAGGCGGCGATGAGGATCAGTCGTCGTGATGTCATGGTCCTAGTATAGCCTCCCGCTCCCCCTCTTTCAAGCCGCTCCGGCCTAATATTTGTATAATTACAATCTCATGCGCGACCAAGACGAGCCCGAGACGCTCGACGCCGCCGGCTTCCTCTACAGACGCCTGGTCCCCCTCTTCGCGGCGACCGTGCCGGTCACGGCCGCCGTCGCCGTGGCCGCCGTGCGCTCCGGGTCGATCGGCCTGGAGGCCGCGGCGGTCGTCGCGAGCGCGTTCATCATCCTGGTCCCGTGCGCCGCGGTGATGTTCGTCGGCGGGCGTCTGCGGCGCGCCCAGTTCGTGCGCGCCCGCGTGGCGGAGGACCTGCGCCTCAGCCACGAGCGCTTCGTCCTGGCGGTCGAAGGCTCCTCGGACGGGCTGTGGGATTGGGACACCGTCACGAACAAGGTGTACTTCTCGCCGCGCTACAAGTCGATGCTGGGCTACGCCGATCACGAGGTCGAGAACCGCTTTTCCGGGTGGGAGCGCCTCATCCATCCCGAGGACCTGCCGGTCGCCCGGAGGAAAGTGAAGGACTATCATGACGGCCGCATCCCCGTCTACGAGCTCGAGCACCGCCTCCTGCAGAAGGACGGCACCTACCGCTGGGTCCTCGCGCGCGGAACGCTGCTGAGAGGCGCGGACGGCCGGCCCCTGCGCATGTCCGGCTCGCACACCGACATCCACGCGCGCAAGAATATGGAGGAGGCCTTGCGCGAGCGAGAGGAGCACTTCCGGCAGGTCGCCGAGAACATCCGCGAGGTCATCTGGCTCTCCGACGTCTCGAAGAACCGGATCATCTACATCAGCCCGGCCTATGAGCTGGTCTGGGGCCGCACCTGTCAGAGCCTTTACGACTCGTCGCGCACGTGGCTCGAGGCGCTTCACCCCGAGGACCGGGAGCGGGTGATGCTCGCCGCTCACTCGAAGCAGGCCGACGGCGACTACGACGAGACGTACCGGATCGTCCGCCCGGACGGCGAGGTCCGCTGGATTCGCGACCGGGCCTTCCCGGTGCGCGACGCCGGCGGAGCCGTGTACCGCGTCGCGGGGCTCGCCGAGGACATCACGGAATGGCGCCTTCTCAACGAGGAGCTGAGGGCCGCGCGCGACGCGGCGCTGGCCTCGGACCGCGCGAAATCGGGGTTCCTCGCCAACATCAGCCACGAGATGCGCACGCCGCTCAACGCGATCAACGGGATGTGCGAGCTGATGACCAGCCAGCCCCTGCCCGAGCCCCACGCCTCGCGGGCCCGCCTCGCCCACGCCGCGGTCAACGTGCTGACGGCGACCATCGACGATCTTCTCGACCTGTCCAAGCTCGAGGCCGGCCGCATGGTCCTCGACCCGATCCCGACCGAGCTCCGGGCGATCTTCGCCGAGACGCTCTCCCTGGTCGAAGCCCAGGCTGCCGCGAAAGGCATCGAGCTGCGGCTCGACATCGCCGACTCGGCGCCGGCGGTCGTCAGCGTCGACCCCCTGCGCCTGCGGCAGATCGTGACGAACCTTCTCAACAACGCCCTGAAGTTCACCGAGAAGGGCTCGGTGAGCCTCCGCGTTTCCGCGGAGGCGCTCGCGGAGAACAAGGTGCTCCTCGGCGTCTCCGTCCGGGATACGGGCATCGGCATCGCCCCGGAGCTCCAGCCCCTCCTGTTCCAGCCCTTCACCCAGGCCGACGCGTCCACGACGCGGCGCTACGGAGGCACCGGGCTCGGCCTCGCCATCTGCCGCCGCCTCGTCGATTCGATGGGCGGGGAGATCGGACTCGGCAGCGCGCCCGGCGCCGGCTCCCATTTCTGGTTCCGAGCGCCGCTGACCGTCGAGAGAGCGGCGCCCTCGGCCGAGCCGACCCCGGTCCCGGCCACCGGCCTCTCCCGCCTGCGCGTGCTGATCGTCGAGGACAACGCCGCCAACCGCCGGATCACTCTCGAGATGCTCTCCCACCTCGGCGTCCGGGCCGAGACCGCCGAGAACGGCAAGGAAGGCCTGAAGGCGATGGCGCTTTCCTCGTACGACCTCGTGTTCATGGACTGCTCGATGCCCGTCATGGACGGCTACGAGGCGACCGCGGAGTGGCGCCGGCTCGAGGCGCCCGGCGCGCGCCTGCCCATCATCGCGATGACCGCCTACGCCATGGCCGGCGACGAGGAGAAGTGCCTCGCCGCCGGAATGGACGACTATCTGACCAAGCCGGTGCGGATGCGGGATTTCGCCGGAGCGCTGTCGCGCTGGGCCGTGCCGGTGGATCCGGCGGCGCTGGCGCGCGCCGCCGCGCTCGTCGGGACGGCCGCGCCGCGCTGGAAGGAGGAATACCTCGAGGACGCTCGCCGGCTGCTCGCCGAGATGCGCGCCTGCGGGGACGGCGAATCCCTCTCGCGCGCGGCCCACGCTCTCAAAGGCTCGAGCGCCTCCCTCGGCGCCCGCCGCCTCTCCGCGCTGTGCGCGCGCATCGAGAGCGCGGGCACGGCGACGAACGAGGAGCTCGAGGAGGCCTCGCGCCAACTCGAGCTCGTCGCGGCCTCCCTCGACTAGAGGGCTCGCTCCCCGACGATCGTCAGCTCCTCGCGGTCGTGGAACAGATGCCGCGCGCGCAGCACGGCGCATTTCGGCCGCAGCGCCCCGGCGCGGCCCAGCACGCGAAGCGGGTCGTGGCGGCCGAACTTCAAATTGACGACGAAGCGCCGGCACCAGCCGCGGTCGAGCCATTGGGCCAGAAGGTCCGAGATGCGGTCGGGGTCCTCGACCATGTCGCAAAACAGCCAGTCGACCGGGGCCTCGGGGACGTATTTGAAGGCGTCCTCGGCCTTGTGGGTGATGCCCGCGTGGAGCGCCCCGCCCTTGAGCGGGCCGTTGTCCACGGCGACGACGAGCGCCCCGCGCTTGGCCGCGCTGTAGCTCCAGCCGCCGGGGGCGGCGCCCAGGTCCACGACGGTTTCGCCCGCCTGCGGCTCGAGCATTAATATGCCGTACGCCTCCTCGGCCTTCAGATAGGAACGCGACGGGGCCTGGGGATCGTCGGCCATGCGCCGCTGGCCGCCGGCCGTCGCCTCGCGGGACACGAAGGCGCGGTCGAAGCCGGGAAGATAGGCGAAGAAGCCGCGCGCGGGGCCCACGCCCGGACGCCCGTGGACGGCGAGCTTGGCCACGCGCGACATGCGGCTTTTCACGGCGGCGTAGGCTTCCTCGGCGGCCGTCTTCGCGCGGCGGGAGAGCCCGGGGTCGCCCGCGGACTCGACACAGAACGGCCACGGACCCTCGAAGCGCTCGCCCTTCGTCGACGCGGTGAAGAAGTCCGCCATGGCTCCCGCCAGGGCGTTGAGGGATTTCCCCTCGACCGCGACGGGCGCTTTCAAAGACAGGTGCGCGAAGCAATGCTCGCCGGACGCGTCGGGGCCCAGCACCCAGCCGGGGCCGGAGGACTCGACGGCGCCGCCCAGCTCCTTGATGAGAAAAGCCTCGTAGCCCGCTTGGCAGAGGTGAAGGGTCATTTGCCGACGGCCCGGCGCCAGCGGTTGATCGCGAGGCGCAGGGAGGCGAGCCCCACGGTGTCGTAAGCCTCGAGCGACTCGCGCAGGCGCTCGACCTCGCCGGTGCCCCGGAGCAGGAACGCCGCGCGGACGAGCGGAGAGGGATAGCGGCGGCCGCCCAGGACCGCGTACGGCCCCTCGGGCGGGGCGGTCATATCGTGGAGATCTTTCGCGCGCAGCGCGAAAAGATCCTCGAGCTCGGAGAGCCGCGCCGTCCCGCGCGGCCAGGGCGTGCCCGCCTCGACCGTCCAGTAGAAGCGCTGCGGGTCCTTCTCGAGGAGGTGGAGCAGCAGTCCCGCGCGCTCGAGCGCTCCCGCGGGAAGCCTCAGGACGGGGATCTCGGAGGGCTCCCACGCGGAGCGCGGCGGAAGGGCCGAGCGCTCGAGCGCGTCGCTGCGCGCGCCCGCCTCCCGCGCGGCCTTGGCCAGGCGCGCGCCGAACGCCGCGGGATCCTCGGCGCCCCGCTCGACGGCGAACAGCAGGGTCTTCTGCCACGCCGCCTGCTCCGCCTCGACGACGGGGATCGGGAAGGCGAGCGCTGCGCGCGCGGAGTTGAGGATCAAGAGGAGCTCGGCGTCGTTCTCGGTCGTGTCCGCGAGGCGCAGCGCGTCGAGCACGATCTCGGGCCGGTCCCCGCCGCGCACGCCGATCGGGTCGGGGAGCCCGGAGCCGCGGACCTCGCGGCGCGGCACGCGCCGCGTCGCCGCGAACAGCCGCCGCGCGGCCGGGCTCGAGGACGCCAGCGCCTCGAGGCGCGCGAGCTCCGCGGCCAGCTTCGCCGAGGGCGCGGTGTCGGGAGACCGCGCGGCGCCGGGGAGCGCCAGGAGCAGGGCCGCCGCCGGAGCCAAAAGCCGCATCAGCCGAACAGGTACTGCTTCATGCAGTACACGCTGCCCCCGGACTTGACGAACTCGGACGTGTCCACCTCGACGACGTCCAGGCCCATCGCGCGCATGTGGCCGGAGGCGGCGTTGGCGCCCTTCTGGATGATCGCGGTCTTCGAGCGCCACACCGCCGCGTTGCACGCCAGGCGCGAGACGGCGTCGGCCTCGGAGGAGGTCACGACGATGGGGAATATCTTGAGGATCAGCTCGAGGCTGGCCGCGTCGAAGGCCGCGGGGTAGATGAGCACCGTCTCGGGCGTCAGCGGACAGAAGCAGGTGTCGAGATGGTAGAAGCGCTCGTTGACGAGCTTGAGCTGGATGACCGGGGTCTTGAAGACGTCGGCGACCTGCTCGAACATGCCGGGGTCGGTGCGAAAACCGTGCCCGCCCCAGATCAGTCGCTTGCCCGGGTGCCACACCGCGTCGCCGGAGCCCTCGAAGGTCTCATGTCCTCCGGGCTTGGTGCGCGCGATGCGGTAGCCGTGCGCCTCGTACCAGGCCTCGAAGGCCTCGGTCTCCCTGCGGCGCGAGGAGTGCCGCATCGCGGAGATCAGCGCGACCTTCTCCCCATCGGGCCGCGTGCCCGCCAGGGAGGAGTTCGCGGCGAAGACCATGTCCTCGAGGCCGGGCGTCGCCGGGATCACCGACACGGGGCAGCCGGCGCCTTCGAAGGCGGCCTTGAGGTCCTCCCACTGCTTGACGGCCTTGTCGCGGTTGACGTCCCCGACGTGGCGCGCCATGTAGGGATTCTTCACGGAGAGGACCTGGAAGTGCTCCGGCGGGCACATGAGCACGCCCGACGGCTCTTCCATCGGCGGGCAGTTCTTCAGGGAGAAGCCCTTCAGGTCTCCGATCCCGCGGTATAAGTTGGCGCTCATGCGAAATGCTCCTGGGTGAACCGTTCGGCCAGCTCGTCGGCCGTCATCTCCGTCACGGCGCCGGGCGAGCCGGCGCGGACGACGCGCACGCGGCCTGGGCCCGCCCACGTCACGCCCCAGGCCTCGCGCTCCGACACGCCGAGGGGCTCGCTGCGATGGACGACCGGGATCAAAATAAGCGGGCGGCGTCGCGCCGCGCGCCCCGCGAGCAGGCGGAACAGGCGGCGCCGCGCGGGCGTTTCGCGCGCCATGTCGCTTTCCAGCTCCGCGAGCAATCCCGTCGCGGACGCATCGGGGACCGACAAGCAGGCGAGCTCCGCGCGGGCGACGGACTCGGCGGTCTCCCCGGGAAGCAGGCCGGCGGCGGCGAGCATCAGCCAGGCCTCGAGCAGGCGCCAGGGGCCTCGCGGCAGCGGGATCTGCCCGGAGGCCGCCTTCTCGAAGCGCGCGAAGGCCGGGTCGGCGCGAAAACAATGACCATTTTTGAACGAAAACTCGAATAATGAACAC
>JAKFCD010000132.1:0-5866 GCA_036676805.1 Elusimicrobiota bacterium | reverse complement strand
CCTCGCGGCTCGAAGGGCCCCTTCTGGCCGCGCCTGCTCTCCGCCGGACTCGCGTTGGCCCCCGGCGTCATCATAGGCCTGCCGCTGCTCGCCGCGTCCGCCTACCTCGTCGGCGGCCTCGTGATCGCGACGAGCCTATCGCTCGCCGTGATGCCTTTCTTAAGCGAGACCGCGCCGAAAGCCCTGCGCGCGGCCCCCGGCCTGGCGCTCGCCGCCCTCGGCGTCGCCGCCGCCGGCGTCTCCCTCTCCTTGTCCTTCGGGCTCGGCGTGGCCGTCGCCCCCGCCTTGATCTGGACCGGCGCGCTCGCGATCATAGGCGGCTGGGGCCTGACGCGCTACGGCCTGGGCAAGAGCGAGGGCCGCTACGGCTCCTACGGCTCGGTGGAGACCCTGTCGGCCTTCTTCGGCGGCCTCGCCGCGATGACGGGCGTAGCGCTCGCCGCCTCCACCCCGCTCGGCTGGACCGCGACGGGGCTCCTCTGGCTCTCCTATCCGCTCGCGACCCTGCTCTGGTTCCACCTGCCCGGCTGGGTGGGCAAGGGCATGACCGCCGCCGTCGAGGGCGTCTGGCACGGCGTGCTCGGCATGTCGCGCGTGCTCACCGCGATCCACCGCGATACCGTCCTGCTCGACCGCCTTCAGAAGTTCTCTGAAAGATACTGGAACAGTTCCAGATGGAACGGCGTCTGGCTCGCCGTGATGTGGACGCCGATCATGCTCGCCGAGGCCGCGATGTACGCGCTTTCCGGCGTCGCCGGCCTGGCCGTCGGCCTCGTCGCCGCCCCGGTCAACTTCCTCTGGGGCGCCTCGGCCAAGCTGTGGCCCGGCTCGAAAGCCAACGTCTACTTCGCCGAGGCCGCCCGCCTCGTCTTCGACAACGTGCAGAACGGCAAGGTCTCCCGCTTCAACCCGCTCGAGGCCAAGCTGATCCCGCTCGCCAACTCGCCGAAGTTCCTCGTCAGCGCGGCCGGCGCGCTCGGCATCCGCGCGCTGCAGCTCGGCTGGCTCGTCTACGCCGCGCTCGCGGCCCCGCTCCTTTCAGTCGCGGGTTTGATAGTCGCCTTCGGCCGCGCCGGGACCTACGACGAGAAGCGCCACGCCCGCCGCTCGCTGCGCGTCAACCGCAACGACTCCCCCTCGGAAAAGCCCGAGGAGCCGGCCGAGCCCGAGCCCGGCAACCCGTCCAAGGCCACGATCGCCCCGAAGCTGATCGCCGTCGCCCTAGCCCTCGTGCCGGCCTACTTCTTCGGCCTGCCCATCATCGCGGGCGCCTCCTTCATCCAGATCCCCCTCTACTTCGCGCTCGTCCTGCCGCTGGCCGCGATGCCGTTTATGGGCAAGGCCCCGCTGTGGGCCAAGTCCCTCGCGGGCCGAGCCCTGTTCTACAACGGCCTCGTCCTCCTGCTCAACGGCAGCGCGATCTGGGTCGGCCTCCTCGCCGTCCTCGGCGGCTGGGGCTTCGGCCGCTGGGTCAAGAAAACCGCGGAGAAAGGCGGCTCCTTCGACGAGGCCGAGCTCGGCGCGTTCTTCGGCGCCCTCGGCGCCTCCGCGGCCGTCGGCGCGGCCTGGGCCGGCTTCCTCGGCGGCTGGATCGGCTGGGGCACCATCGCCCTGGCGGCGGCCACGAGCCCGTTCCTCCTGATGCACCTGCCGTCGTGGGTCTGGAAAGGCCTGCGCGGCGTGATCAAGTCCTTCGCGCGCTCGATGGAGGCGTTCTCCGACGTGGCCGGGTTCTGGCACGAGGACACGAAGTTCCGCTCGAACCTGAAGAGCCACGCCTCCTACTGGCTCAAGAAGACGTACTGGAACGGCGTGTGGCTCTCGGCCATCTGGGTGCCCGTCGGCCTGATCCAGGCCGCCGAGTTCGTCCTGTCGGTCGCGCTCGGCGCCGTCGTCGGCCTGCTGCGCGCGCCGTTCGCCTTCGCCGCCTCCGCGTTCGGCGAGGCCAAGTCCGGCTCGAGGGCCGCGCGCTTCACGAAGGGCCTCGTGGACGGCTGGAGGGCCTCGTCGGAAGGCTCCAAGAAGCTCTTCGACCGCCTCGTCTCGGGCCTCACGCCCGCGATGAACGAGGCGGCGCCCGAGACCGGCCGTCCGACCTTGAAGGCCGCGGGCGCGTTCCTGCTCGCGCGCTTCGTCCAGCTCGCCTGGCTCCTCGGCGCGGTCGCGATGAACCTGACGGGCCTCGCCTTCCTGATCGGCCTGTATCGGGGCGTCCGCGCCGCGTTCACCGCCCCCGTCAAGCCCGAGGCTTAGCTCCTCGCTTCGCCGCCAGCGTCGGGTCGCCGAGAGCCGCGTTGAGCGCGACGGCTTTTCTGGTCAGCCGGCGCGCCGTCGCCGCATCGAGCGATGAGTTCTCGTGAAGCTCGAGCGTGGCCATTTCGTACTTTCCGCCCGGCTTCAGGCGTTTCTCAATGGTGAGCAGGCGCTGTCCGCGCCAGAAACCGAACAGCACGCGATGCTCTTCGGCGCGAATGAGCAGGACCGGGCCGTTCGACAAGTAGACGAGATGGCCCCACTTCACGACTTCTTCGAGCGCCGAGCTTCCCCGCACCGCCGCCCGGAGCTCCTCGACGCGCCGGCGCCGCCAGCCTTCGAGCGCCGCGACGTAGGCATCCGGGTCGGCGGCGGGAATCGATTTCTTCAGATCATTTCTCCGCCAGCATCTTGAGGTCGCCGAGTCCCTTCTCGAACTCGTTGCCGATCATCGCGTCCATGCTGCAGAACAGGCTGAAGATTTTGGAAACGAAGGGCATGGGGCCGGTGATGGACCACGCCACCTCGCTGCCGCCGGCGACGGGCGTCACCTCGTATGCCGCGATGTTATGGCCCTCCATCGGACGGATGAAGTCCAGCTTCATCACGACCTTCTTGGGGACGACCACCTCGGTGAGCTCGAGGCTTCCCGCTCCGATCTCCTTGTTGCCGTCCCACGCGTAGGCGGCGCCCACGCCCTTGGAGGGCCCGCTGAAGGTCTTCTTCATGGCGGGGTCCTTCTTCTCCCACGGCGACCACTCGGTCGTGCGCTTGGGATCCTCGAGCCACGGGAAGATCTTCTCCGGCGCGGCCTTGATGACGACCTTCCGCTCGACGTGGAAGGTGTCCGGCTTGGTCGCGGCCAGGCCCAGCACGGCGAACACGGCGACGGCGAGGACGGCGGCGATTTTCTTGATCATGGACGATTCTCCCTTTTTTCCACTTGTCTCTCAAACTTATCCGCCGGGTTGTCGATGAGAGTGTTCTGATCGAAGATCAGCCGCCAACTGTCATTTTCCAATGCGAAGGTCAACGCGAGCCAGCTAACAGCGGCTTGCATTTTTCCGGCCTGATCCCTGGAATTGTAGCGATACTTGATCAAGGCATGCCCAAGAGCAGGAGACTCGATAATTCTCGCAATCGCAAGGACTTCGAGCTTGCCGTCATCTTTGGCGGCGAACCAATTACGGTGAAAATCCATGTATTGCCGTCTGGTGTCGAATTTATAGCCGTTGGGAGCGATCATGGTCAGGCTGTCTCCGCGAGTGAGCGTGGGCAGCAACGCATCCATATCGCGCGCTGAGATAGCCGCCAGATGAATCTCCACGGCGGCGCGCAGCGGCGGCACGGGGGCCGCTGATGCCCGCGAGGCTGCCAGAGCATCTCCCGCCAGCGAGATGGCTGCGACGCAAATCGTTAGGCCCCTCATAAGTCCCTTGCGAAGCCTCATTCTTTTCTCAGGGGCAGCAGCGCGCGCAAGCGCGGCTCCCGCAGCCAGACCCCGAGCCAGATCAGGACGCCGAGCCCGACGTGCACGTAGACCGGCTCGCCGATGCGCAGATGCGTCAGGATGGCCCCGCCGATATAGCCGGTCAGCAGCAGCGCTCCCAGCACGGCCGTCGCGGGGACGGCATACACGACGACGCAGAACAACTCGAGGACGCCCAACGGCAGGATCAGGGACTCCGGCAAACCCAGATGGCCCATGCCCTTGACCACCTCGGGATGCATGATCAGCTTCATGACGGCGCTCGGCACGAAAGGCAGCGCCGCCAGCGCGGACACCGCGCGTCCGCCCCACGTCATCTTCACGCTCTGCATCTCAGACCTGGCTCGGGTCCATCCAGAACGCCTCCCAGACGTGGCCGTCCGGATCCTGGATGGGGCGCGTGTACATGAAGCCGTGGTCCTCGGGCGGCCGCGCGCGCGTGCCGCCGTTCGCCTCGGCCGCGTTCGCGACCCTGTCCACCTCCGCCCGGGTGTCGAAGGCCAGGGCGTTCAGGACCTCGGTCGACTTCGTAGCGTCGACGATCTCCTTCTTCGTGAACTCCTTGAACTTGGGGTAGGTCAGGAGCATCGCGTAGACGGTGTCCGAGAACACGATGCAGGCCGCCGTCGCGTCGGTGAACTTCGGGTTGATCGTCCCGCCCATCGCGACGTAGAACTTCTTCGACGCCTCCAGGTCCTTCACCGGCAGGTTCACGAATATCTTCGTCGCCATGATCACTTTCCTCCCTTGAACAGCGCTTCCAGCTTCTCGAGGCTCTCGGTCCAGCCTTGCTCCATCCCGGCGAGCGACTTCGCGAACTCGGGCGTGGTCCGCAGCACGGTGACCTTGAGCGTCATCTCGGTCTTGCCGCCCTTGTCGACGAAGGTCACCTCGTTCAGGTTCTCGTGCACCGCGCCGCCCCCGATCGAGGAGGTGAACACGAGCCGGTCGAACTTCGAGATCTCCCGGAATTCCCCGCCCATCGGATACGGCTTCTCCCACGGGGAGCCTTTGGGCCCCTGCATGTGCACGTTGATCTTCCCTCCGGGACGGACGTCGAGCTCGACGACGGGCGCGGTGAAGGTGTGCGGGCCCCACCACTTGGCGAACTGCTTCGGGTCGATCCAGGCGTTGAACACGCGCTCGCGCGGAGCGTCGATCAGACGGGTGAGAACGAGGCGAGGCTCGGTCTTGGCGCTCATGTTATTTTCCCTCCTTCAGGTGCGCGTCGAGGCGGTCGAACGAGCCGCCCCAGCCCTGGCTCATGCCGGCCATGCCGTCGTGGAAGGTCTTGGCCTCGGCGGCGGACGGGTCGACCGCCTGCCAGTAGAGGCTGATCAAGGTCTTCTGCCCGAAGTCCTGAAAATGGACGGTCGTCAGCATTTTCTTCGGCCACGTCGGCGCCATCGGGTGGACGGTCAGGCCGCGGTCCTTGTCGGAGAACTGCTGGACATAGACGAGCTTCTCGGGCTTCTGGATTTCCTTATAGACGGCGAGACCCCACATCTCGTAGCCGCCGCTGTTCATGGCGTAATGGTAGGTGCCGCCGACACGGAAATCGAGCTCGGAGTGGAAGACCTCGGAGCCCTTCGGACCGAACCAGGCGGCCATCTCCTTGGGATCGGTCCACGCGCGCCAGACGCGCTCGCGCGGGGCGTCGACGAACCGAAAGATGACGAACTGGCCGGTGACGAAGGCGTTGAGACGGGACAGCGTCTGCTGGCCGCCCTCGATCGCCTTGAACTCCTTCACGACGCGTTCGCGCATCGCGGCTGTCGACAACGTCGAGCGCATGGTGATCTCGGTTTTTTCGCCGATGGACTTGAAGGTGATCTCCGAGCGCATTCCCAAGCCCTTCGCCTCGTCCTCCTTGCTGCCGCCGTTGACCAGGAGGATGCGCTTTTCCTTTTCGATCTCCTTGTAGGTCGTGAAGTTCGAGAAACGGGTCCCGTCCGGGCCGATCATGGTGTGCTTCCAGTGGCCGCCCGGCTTGAACTCGCGCGCGGTCGTTTCATCGGAGAATCCGTGCGGCCCCCACCACTTCACGATCTCAGCGTTGTCGGTCCACGCCCGCCAGACGCGCGCCACGGGCGCGTCGATGAGGCGGGTGATCACGATCTCGCG
>JAKFCD010000131.1:0-2582 GCA_036676805.1 Elusimicrobiota bacterium | reverse complement strand
CAAGGCCATCGCCGACGCGCTCGGGAAATCCGGGGTGAAGCCCGAGGAGCTCGGCGAGGTGGTGCTCGGATGCGTGATCCCCGCGGGCATCGGCCAGGCGCCCGCGCGCATGGCCGCGATCGCCGGGGGCATCCCGGCCTCCGTCGGCGCCACGACCGTCAATAAGGTCTGCGGGTCGGGCATGAAGGCCGTCATGCTGGTCTCCCAGGGCATCGCGCTCGGCGAGCACGATTACGCGCTGGCCGGCGGCATGGAGTCCATGTCCAAGGCGCCTTACCTGCTCGACAAGGCCCGCTCCGGCTACAAGTACGGCGACGCGAAGCTGCTCGACGCGGTCCTGCGCGACGGCCTGATCGACCCCTACGACGGCGTGCACATGGGCGATTGCGGCGAGCTGTGCGCCAAGGAGCACGGCCTGACCCGGGAGATGCAGGACGCCTGGGCGGTGCGCTCCTACGAGCGCGCGGCCGAGGCCGTCGCCAAGGGTTGGTTTAAGGGGGAAATCGCTGCCGTTGACGGCATCGAGCTTGATGAGGAGCCCGGCCGCGCCAAGCTGGACAAAATCGGGAAATTGCGCCCCGCCTTCCAGAAGGACGGCACCATTACCGCCGCCAACGCCTCCAAGCTCAACGACGGCGCCGCGGCGCTCGTCCTGTGCTCCGCCAAGGGCGCGGCCGGCAAGAAGCCCGTCGCCCGCGTCGTCGGCTGGGCCACCCATTCCCAGGAGCCGAAGTGGTTCACCACCGCTCCGGCCGGCGCCGTCGACAAGCTCTTGAAGAAGATCGGCTGGACCGTCGATTCCGTCGACCTTTTCGAAGTCAACGAGGCGTTCGCCGTCGTGGCCCTCGCCGTGGCCAAGCTCGCCAATCTGCCTCACGAAAAAATAAATGTTCATGGCGGCGCCGTCGCCTTGGGCCACCCGCTCGGCGCCTCCGGCGCGCGCATCCTCGCGACCTTGATCAACGCGCTTAAGATCCGCGGCGGCAAGCGCGGCGTGGCCGGGATCTGCCTCGGCGGCGGGGAGGCCGTGGCCGTTGCCCTCGAACTCGTTTAAGCTCGGCTCGGCCCTCACGCTCGAAGGCCTCGAAGCGGTCGCCGTCGGCGGCCGCAGGGCGGTCCTGCCGGGCGCGGCGCTGCGGCGGGTGACGGCCTCGCGCCGGGTCCTCGAGGCCGCGATGGCCTCGGGCGGGACGATCTACGGGGTCAACACCGGGTTCGGTGAATTAGCTTCCACCCGAATCTCGACGGAAAGGCTCGCGCAGGTTCAGCGGAATCTGGTGCTGTCGCACGCCTGTGGGGTTGGTGAGCCGTTGGATCCGTGGGAAGCCCGTGCAATCTTGTTTTTGCGTGTGAACGAGCTGTCGAAAGGTTTTTCGGGAGTCCGTCCGGCACTAGTGCGTCATTTAGCGCGCATGCTGGACGCCAATATCATTCCCTTGATTCCTAGCCGGGGATCCGTAGGCGCCAGCGGCGATTTAGCGCCGCAGGCGCATATGGCGCTCGCTGTCATCGGCGAGGGCGAAGTCCTTTTCCGTGGGCGCCGATTGGCCGCCGCGAAGGCGTTGAGGGCCGTTGGGTTGTCCCCTTTCGTTCTTTCCGCAAAAGAAGGGCTGGCTCTTCTGAACGGCACCCAGGCCATGCAGTCCGTCGGGGGCCTCGCGCTTTTGGCGGCGGAACGCGTTTACCGCGCCGCCAATCTCGCCTGCGCGGCCTCTCTGGACGCCTTGACCGGAACCCCGTCGCCGTACGACGAGGCCATCCAGCGCCTGAAGCCTCATCCCGGCCAAATATCAGCCGCGCGTTCTTTGCGCCGGCTTTTGGCGGGCTCCGAGATCCGGAAATCGCACGTCGTCGACGACCCCCGCGTCCAGGACTCCTACTCCCTGCGCTGCGCGCCGCAGGTTCACGGCGCGGTGGCCGATCGCTTGGCCGAGGCCCGCCGCGTCGTCGAAATAGAGCTCGGCTCGGTGACGGACAACCCGCTCGTGGCGGGAGGGCGCGTGATCTCGGGCGGAAACTTCCACGGCCAGGCCCTGTCCTTCGCCTTCGACTCGGGGGCCGGCGCGCTTACAGCCCTCGCTAATATCTCCGAGCGCCGCACCTTCCAGGTCACCGCCGGCTTGGCGCCCCGGCTCAAACCCTTCCTCGCCCGCGACCCCGGCGTCGAGTCCGGCTACATGATCGCCCAGTACGCGGCGGCCGCGCTCGCCTCCGAGAACAAGACCCTCGCCCATCCGGCCTCGGCCGACTCGGTCCCGACCTCCGCCAACAAGGAAGACTTCGTCTCGATGGGCATGTGGTCGGCCCTCAAGCTCAAGAAAGTCGTCTGGAACTCCGCCCAGGTCGTCGCCATCGAGCTCGTCTGCGCCGCCCAGGCCATCGAATTCCACCGCCCCCTGAAGTCCGGCAAGCGCGTCGAAGCCGGGTTGGCGGTCCTGCGCGCCCGCGTCAAGGCGTCAAAGGGCGATGAAGTTCTTTCAGGCAAGCTGGAGACGGCGCGCGAGCTTGTTTTGTCCGGAGCGTTCGACTAAGATGGTGTCAGGCTTGTCGTTCTTTGCATAACTTCGGTCGAATAATGCAAA
>JAKFCD010000130.1:0-10733 GCA_036676805.1 Elusimicrobiota bacterium | reverse complement strand
TGGCTGCTGCAGTCGCCGCCGAAGCCGGAGCGGCGGGACGCGGGCCTGCCGCCCGACGCCGACATGGTGAGGGACCCCGAGTGCGGGGTCTACGTCCTCAAGGAGCGCGCCGTGACCAAGGTCATCCGGGGCAGCGTCCTCTGCTTCTGCAGCGAGGACTGCGCCGCGAAGAACGAGGCCCGCGGCGGCTGACAGGCCGGCCGCGAGCGGCCGGCACAAAAGCATTTTCGGAAAGGCTTATAGCTTTTAGCGCTTGCGCATCAGGTCGAGGAAGCGGTTGTCCGTCGACAGGATCATCTTGGTGCCGGCGGGGAAGGCCTTCTTGTAGGCCTCGAGCGTCCGGACGAACTCGTAGAACGACGGGTCGGAGCCCATCGCCCGGGCGTAGATGCCGATCGCCTTGGCGTCCGCGTCGCCTTGGATCTGCTGGGCCGTGCGGTAGGCCTCGGAGTCGATCTTTTGCAGGTCCTTGCTGATCTTGCCTTGGATCTTGGAGCGCTCCCCGAGGCCGACCGAGCGGATCTTCTGCGCGATGCGCTGGCGCTCGGAGATCATGCGCTCGTAGACCTTCGCCTCGACGCTCGACTCGTAGGAGATGTGGCGCAGCTGGACGTCGATGAGCTCGATGCCGAACTCGCTCAGGCCGGCCTTGCCGCGCTGGATGATCAGCGAGCTCAGGCTCTCGCGCCCGACCGCGACGGCCTCGATCTCGCCCACGACCTCCTCCTCGTCGCCGGGCGCGGCGCCCTTGCCGGCCTTGGCGGCGGCCGCGAGGTCGTCGATGATCTTGTTGCTGTTGCGCACCGCTTCGACGAGGTTGTGGCTCGAGATGGTGTCGCGCGTGGCCGCGTCGAGGATGCCGTCGAGCCGCAGCCGCGCGCCCGCCTCGGTCTGCACGGTCTGCAGGAACAGGAGCGGGTCGGTGATGCGCCAGCGGGCCGTCGTGTCGACCATGATGTACTTCTTGTCCTTGGTCGGGATCTGGTTGGGGTAGCCGTCCCAGTTGAGGATGCGCTTCTCGAAGCGGCGCACGCGCTGGATGAAGGGGACCTTCATGTGGAGGCCGGCCTTGACGACGGGAGTCCCGACCGGGCGCCCGAACTGGGTGATGATGGCCTGCTCCCACTCCGCGACGATGTAGATCGAGTTGTTGAGGACGGCGGCGACGGCCAAGGCGGCGAGGACGTAGACGAGAGGGGGGCGGTTCATTTCGTGCCTCCGGTGAGGGCTTCCTTGCCCGGGGCGAACACCGGCAGCACGCCGGAGACGCCCTTGTCGACGATGGTCAGGGCCTGAACGCGGCCGTAGAGCTCCTCCATCGTCTCGAGGTACAGGCGCGAGCGGGTAACGGTGGGCGCCGCCTGATAGGCCTTGAGCACCACGCGGAAGCGCGCCGCGTCGCCTTCCGCGCGGTTGACGGCGGCGGTGGCGTAGCCCTGGGCGTTGCGAACGGTCTGCTCGGCCTTGCCGATCGCCTCGGGGATGACCGTGTTGTACTCCTTCTCCGCCTGGTTGATGGCTTTTTCCTGCTCCTGCTTGGCCGCGTTGACCTCGTTGAAGGCGGGGCGGACCGACTCGGGCGGGTTGACGTCCTGGAGCTTGATGGTGACGATCCTCACGCCGATGTCGTAGCGGTCGAGCACCTCCTGCGTCAGGCGCTGGGCCTCCTCGGCGATCTCCACGCGCCCGGTGGTGAGCACCTGGCTGACGATGCGGTCGCCGACGACGCGGCGCAGCACCGACTGGGAGATGTCGCGCAGGTTCTTGAGCACCTCGCGGGCGTTGAACAGGTATTTCTTCGGGTCGGAGATCTGATACTGCACGATCCACTCGACGTTGGCCACGTTGAGGTCGCCGGTCAAGGTCAGCGACTCGCTCTTGAACTCCTCGCTGGAGTAGGCGGTCCGGGAGCCCTCGCTGCCGGCGGAGCGGAAGCCGAACTCCTCCTGCAGGATGACCTTGGTCTTCACCTTGACCACCCGGTCGAGGCCGAAAGGCAGGCGGAAATGCAGCCCCGGGGGCTGGGTCGCGACGTAGCGCCCGAGGCGGAGCACGACGGCCTCCTCGCTCGGCTCGACGGTGTAGATCGACGTCGCGAACGCGAGCGCGACCGCGACGACGGCGACGAGCGCGAGCGCGCGCTTCTCGAAGCCGGGACCCGCGTCGAGCTTCGACGAGAGGTTCTTCAGCAGCTTTTCGATCGCTTCCTTCGGGTCCTGGGGTTCTTCAGCCATGGGCGTATTGTGTCATATGACGGTCCGCCGAGTCTAAGGGGTCGAGCCGGGACCGAGCTTCTTCATGACCGCCTGGATCAGGTCCATGGGCAGCGGGAAGAATAAAGTGGTGTTCTTCTCGCCCCCCAGGGTCTGGGCGGTCTGCAGGAAGCGCAGCTGCATGCCCGCGGGCTGGGCGCTGAGGATGCCCGCCGCCTCGGCGAGCCTCTTCGACGCCTGCATCTCGCCCTCGGCGATGATCACCTTGGCCCGCCGTCCCCGCTCCGCCTCGGCCTGCTGGGCGATGGCGCGCTGCATCTGCTCGGGAATCTGGACGTCCTTGACTTCCACGACGCTGACCTTGATTCCCCAAGAGTCGGTCTGCTGGTCGATGATCTGCTGCAGGCGCTGGTTGATCTTGTCGCGCTCGCTGAGGATCTCGTCGAGCTCGGCCTGGCCCACGACGCTGCGCAGGGTCGTCTGCGCGATCTGCGAGGTGGCGACCATGTAGTTCTCGATCTGGTTGACGGCCTTCGAGGGGTCCAGGACCCGGAAATAGCACACCGCGTTGACCTTCGCCGGGACGTTGTCCTTGGTGATGAGCTCCTGGACCGGCACGTCGAGCGTGATGGTGCGCAGGTCCACCCGGACCATCTTGTCGATGCCGGGTATCAGGAGTATGAGGCCGGGCCCCTTCACCCCGATCAGGCGGCCCAGGCGGAAGACGACGCCGCGCTCGTACTCGCGCAGGATGCGGATCGCCTGCGCGATGAGCACGACGCCGATGACGATGACCGGCATCAGGACGGTGAGCATTTCAGGCATGGGGTGTCTCCTTGATTTCCTCTACGCGCAGCACGCTGCCCGCGACCTCGCGGACCTTGACGCGCGCGCCCTTCTCCACGCGGGAGGGGGCCTCCGCCGTCCAGAGCTCGCTGTTGACGAAGACCGGCCCGCGCGGGTCGAGCGCGTCGCGGGCCTCGCCCGTGAGGCCGACGAGGGTCTCGACGCCGACGGCGGGCTTCAGCCGCCTCGTTTTGAGCAGCTTGGAGACCACGAGCAGGATGAAGGCCGCGGTCGCCGCCGCCGTCCCCGCGACGACCTCGAGCGAGATCTTGAGGTAAGCCTGATCGGTGTCGAACAGAAAAAGACTGCCTAGCACCACGAGGGTAAGCCCCCCGACGGACAGCAGCCCGTAGGAGGGGACCTGGATCTCCAGGACCAGCAGCACGATGCCCAGGATGATGAGCAGGAGGCCGGCATAGTTGACCGGGAGTATGCTCAGCGAGTAGCCCGCCAGGATCAGGCTGGTCAGTCCGACGACCGCTCCGAAGCCGACGCCCGGGCTGCTGAACTCGTAGATCAAGCCGTAGAGCCCGAGCATCAGGAAGAGCAGTGCGAGGTTGGGGTTGGCGATGACCTGGAGGACGCGGCGCATGGGGGCCATCGGGAACTCGAGGACCTCCGCCCCGGCGAGCCGCAGCCGCCGCGCGCTTCCGCGCTTGAGAATCGTCTTTCCCTCCAGCTTGCGCAGCAGCTCCTCGCGGTCGCGCGCGATGAGCTCCACCACCTTCTGCTTCAGGGCTTCCTCGGCGGTCAGGGACACGCTCTCCCGGACGGCCCTCTCGGCCCACGCGGCGTTGCGGCCCTTCTCCGCGGCGAGCACGCGGACATAGGCCGCCGCGTCGGAGACCGCCTTCTCGCTCATGACGGAGGGTTTGGCCGTCTTCTTCTTGTCCGCGGGCTTGTCTTTGTCGGCCGGGGGGCTTTCTCCGCCGAGGCCCACGGGATGCGCCGCCCCGAGATGCGTGCCCGGGGCCATGGCCGCGTAGTCGGAGGCCATCAGGATGAAGACGCCGGCGGACGTGGCGCGCGAGCCCGGCGGCGCCACGTGAACGATCACGGGCAAGGTCGAATTCAGCATCGCCGAGACGATCTCGCGGGTGGAGTCGAGCAGCCCTCCGGGCGTGTCGAGCTCCATGAGGACGGCGCTCGCGCCCTGGGACTCGGCGGCGGCGATCCCGTCCCGGATGTGCCGGCTCATGGGGGGGGTGATCGGGCCCTTGACCTCCAGGCGCAGCACCCGCGCCGGAGCGGCCGCCTGGGCGAAGCCGGCGAGCGCGAGCGCGAGGAGAAATTGAAAGGCCACGCGCAGAGCATTGCTAAATCCGCGTCGAGAGGCCATTGCCGCCTCGTAAAAATAATATTTATATCCGCCCAATGGCGGGTGCGGCGCGGGCTCGATTCAGTACATCTGTTGCCGCGCGGATGCGGGTTAGGGCGGTTATCGCCTCGGTCCCGCCAGCAGCGTGATGGGCGACCGCCGGACGGCTTGCCGGTCCCAGCTGACGGGGCGCCGGGAGTTGGGGGCATTAAGCCCGGGCATATGTAGGAAAATTATGCGCCGAGAGGGTCGGCGGGGATCGTGCTGGCGGGACCCGCGCGGCGCACCTCGAAGGCGGGCGACATGATCTCCACGCCCTCGGCGTTGAAGCGGTCCTGGACGGCCTGATGCAGGCGGGAGTAGAGGGCGGCGGTCTCGTTGGGACGGCGGGTGTGGGCGTTGAGCTCGTAGCGCACCGAATAGTCGCCCAGGGCCTTCTGCAGGATGAAGGGGGCGGGCTCCCGCTCGACGCCGTCGACGGAGGCGGCGGCCTCGAGCAGCAGGCGGTGGACCTTGCGCCAGGGGGCGTCGTAGCCGATGGTCACCTCGGTGTGGAGGATGAGCCCGCCGTGGCCCAGCGCCGCGGTGTAGTTGACGATGTGGGCGCCCAGGACCAAAGCGTTGGGGATGGTGACCTCCTCGTTCTTGATCGTGCGCAGGCGCGTGACGAGCAAGGAGCGCTCCAGCACGTCGCCCGTGGTGTCGGCGATCTTGACCCGGTCGCCCTTGGCGAAGGGGCGCATGTAGGTCATGATGACGCCCGACACCGAGTTGGAGATCGCCGAGCCCGAGCCGAGCGAGAGCAGCACGCCGAGAAACACGGAAACGCCCTTGAAGGCGGAGGAGTCCGATCCCGGCAGATACGGGAAGATGATGACGATGGTGAAGGCGACCGCGAGAAAGCGCGTGATCTGCCAGGTGGGCTCGGCCCAGTCGGGGTGGAACCCCGGAAGGCGCAGGCGGTGGGCGCCCACCTCGTCGAAGATCAGGTTCAGCAGCTTGAGGACGTAGCGGACGATGGCGAGGGTGACCGCGATGAAGATGAGGTTGGGGATGAAGCCGAGCACGCCCAGCGCGAAGGAGGAGAGCGGGGCCAGGACGTAGCCGAGCAGGTCGGAGGCCAGGCCGCTCGAGCGCGGGAAGAGGCTCAGGACCAGGGCCAGGTAGACGTAGGACAGGAGCATGGTCGCGACGGCGCGCGCCAGGCCCAGGGCCTTGAGCAGGCCCTCGCGCACGCGCGCGGCGGGGAGGATCTCGATGTGCTGGATGCGCAGCGACGGGAGACGGGACGCGGGGTCCTCGAGGCGGGAGCGCAGGCGGGCGCTGAACGCGGCGAGCCCGCGCAGCAGACCGTAGAGCGCCAAGGTCGCCAGCGCGGCCTGGAGCCCTCGCGACACGAGCAGCCGGAAAGCCTCCGCGTTCAGGTAGGTGACGAGAGGTTCCAACGCGGCGAGGAGCTCTTCGCGGTTCAAGTTTGAGGGGCTCCGCTCATCGCGTAGATTCTAACACACATGCGGCACTCAGCCGGCGCGGCCTAGGTCGACGAGCCGCTCAGGAGCGGGCGGAACCGCTCTCGCGCCGCGGCGAAGGCCGCGCGGCGCGCCCGCGCCACCGTGCGCGCGAAGGGCAGGTCCAGGGCGAGAAAGTCCGCCCAGCGGCCGTTCTTCTCGATCTGGAAGTGCAGGTGCGGGCCGGTGGCCAGCCCCGTCGAGCCCACGTAGCCGATGACGCGGCCCTGCTCGACGCGCGCGCCCTTGCGGACGCCCCGGCCGAAGCGGGAGAGATGGGCGTACAGCGTCGTGTAGACGCCGTCGTGGCGAATCTTGACGACGTTGCCGAAGCCGCGCTCGCGATGGGCCGCGACGACGACGCCGCCGGCCACCGCGGAGACCGGCGTGCCCCTCGCGGCGGCGTAGTCGGTGCCGTGGTGCGGCCGGTTGATGCGCAGGATCGGATGGCGCCGGTTGCGGTTGAAGCGGGAGGAGACGCGGGCGAACTTGAGCGGGGCCCGCAGGAACATGCGCTCCAGGGATTCCCCGTCCTCGTCGTAATACGCCCCATCGAAGAGGACCGCGGTGCGCCGGCCGGTCGCCCGGCCGACGTAGGCGCCGGCGTCGACCGAGCGGCCGAGCACGCGGCCGCCGGCCGCCCGCTCGTTCCAGGCGACGGAGAAGCGGTCCCCGTCGCGGGTCTCGGAGAGGAAGTCGACGGTCCATTGGAAGGTCTCGGCGAAGCGCACGATGATCTCCGCGGGCACCCCGGCCGATTCCATCGACAGCCACAGGCTGCCGTTGATCTCGCCGGAGGCGCGGCGCTCGACGACGGCGACGGGATCGCGCCGCGTCGCCGCGCGCAGGCCCCCGCCCGCGGCGGGCGTTACGACCGCGCGCCGCTCGCCGTGCGTGAGGGTCAGGTGCATGAGCCCGCCCTCGGCGTCGCGGACAAGGCGGAAGCGGTCGCCGGGGCGCAGCCGGCGGGCGTCCAGGGCGCGGCCCACGGCGTGCGCGAGGGCCGCCGCCTCCGAGGCCCCGCAGCCGGCGTCGCGCAGCGCCTGAGGGACGAGGCGGTCGCCGAGCGCGCCCTCGACGACCGACGGCCCGAGGCTCGGGTCGGGGAGCAGGGCGGATGCCTTCAGGCTGGAATGCGCGCGCGCGCCTCCCCACGCCAGCGCCGCCGCCGTGCCGTACAGCACGGCCCGGCGAACGGCGTTACTCATGCCGCTTGGGGGCTCCGGGCTTTCCGGCGAGCGCGGACTTGACCTTGCTCAGCGCGCGCCGGTTGCGCTGCCAGCAGGCTTCGCTCGCCTCGGGGCATTCCGGCTTCTCCTTGCCGAGCGACAAGGTCGCGACGCGCCCGCCGGGGATGCCGAGCGCGAGATAATAATCCCGGACCGCCTTGGCCCGCTTCTGGCCGAGGGCGAGGTTGTAAGGGATGGTGCCGCGTTCGTCGGCATGGCCTTCGACGAGCACCTCCCAGCTGCGGTTCTCCTTGATCGCGGCGGCGTTGCGCTTGAGGATCGCCCGCGCCTCTTGGGTGAGCATGTCGCGGTCGTAGGCGAAGCGGATCGCGCTCAATTCGGAGGTCTCCACGTAGAGCGAGCCCTGGATGCGGGGCTCCTCCGACGACGCCAGGCGCGCCGCCTCCGCCGCGGCCTTGGCGGCCGCCGCGTCCCGCTCCGCTTTCTTGCTTCCCGCGCAGGCGCACAGCGCGGCCAGGGCCGCGAGGAACGCCGTCCGACGCAATCGATGGATGTTCATGACTTGATTGTAGCCGTGCGATAACGATTTAAAAAATAGATAATAGGGATATAAGTAATAGTCAATCTAAATGAGCGTCCTAAGGCATGATACCAATTAACTACCACCACCTCTACTACTTCTGGGTCGCCGCGAAAACGGGGCGCATCGGCGCCGCGAGCCGCGAGCTGCGCCTGGCGCAGCCGACGCTCAGCCTCCAGCTCCAGCAGCTGGAGCGCTCCCTCGGCTGCGCCCTGCTCGTGCGCGGCCCGCGGGGAGTGACCCTCACCGCCGAAGGGCGCGTCGCCTTCGACTACTGCGAGCGGATCTTCTCGCAGGGAGCCGAGCTGGCCTCCGCCTTGCGGCCGGGCGGCGCCTCCGGCCCCGCCGTGCTGCGCCTGGGCGTCTCCGATTCCGTCTCGCGGGGAGCGGTGACGCAGGTGCTGGAGCATCTGCACAAGCTCGACGCCCAGCTGCGCGTCAGCATCCTAGGCGCCCCGGCGGAGGACCTTCGCGAGCGGCTGGGGCAGCACCGGCTCGACCTGGTCGTGTCCCAGGTCGACTTCACCCCCCAGCTGGGCGTCGAGTTCACGGGGCGTCTGGCCGGGAGCATCCCGCTCTATTTCGTGGGGGCTCCGAAGGCGGCGGCCCGGGTCGTCCGGTTTCCCTCCGACCTCTCCCGCGTCCCGATGATGCTCATGTCGCTCGAGAATCCCGCGCGCAAGGAGATCGACCTGTTCCTCTGCCGTCACGCCGTCGCGGTCTCCGTGGACGTGGAAACCGAGGACTCCGAGCTCATCCGCTACCTCGTCCTGCGCGGCAAGGGCGCGGCGGCGCTCGACGCGCTGACCGTGCGGGAGGATCTGGCGAGCGGGCGCCTGCGCAAGCTCCATCCGCGCGGGCCGGCGATCAAGGAGCGCGTCTGGTTCATCAACGGCCGCCACCCCAAGCCCAATCCTTCCCTGCGCCGCGCGATCGAGAGTCTCACGGACCAGTTCACGCTGAGAGTGTAGTAGAATGCGGGCGAATGCTCCGGCGTCTCGCGCCCGTCCTTTTAGCGATCGTCCTGTCGGCCTGCGGCCGCCGCGAGCCCGACGACGGCAAGATCCACGTCCGCTTCCTGGCCGCCCCCGACGTGGGAGGCTTCGCGAAGGTGATCATCGAGCGGCTCGAGCTCGCCCATCCCGGCATCAAGGTGGATATGGTCGAGGGCCCCGCCGCGGGTGACGCGCGCGAAAACATGTACTCCACGGCGTTCATGGGTAAAGAGGATTCCTACGACCTCGCCTACGTGGACGTGGCGTGGGTTCCCAAGTTCGCGGCGCAGGGCTGGCTTCGGCCGTTGGACGAGCTCATCGCGCCGGATAAGCTCGACGCCTTCCTTCCGGGCGACCTCGAAGGCTCCCGCTATGAAGGGAAGCTGTATCGTCTGCCCGTCCAATCCGACGGCGGCATGCTCTATTATAGGAAGGACCTGCTCGCGGCGAAGGGAATCCCCGTGCCTCGGACCTGGGAGGAGCTCGTCGCCGCGGCCAAGAAGACTCACACGCCGAAGGTCGCGGGGTTCGTCTTCCAGGGCAAGCAGTACGAGGGCCTGATCTGCGTGTTCATGGAGTTGGTCTGGGGCTTCGGGGGGGACCTGCTCGACGGCGCCGGCGTCGTGCGCATCGACGAGCCGCCGGCCGTCGCGGCGCTGAGCGCCCTGGTGAACGCGATCCACGTCGACGGGATCGTGCCGCTGTCCGTGCTGACCTATCAGGAAGAGGAGGCGCGCAACGCCTTCCAGGAGGGCCGCGCGGTGTTCATGCGCAATTGGCCCTATGCCTGGAACCTGATGCAGAAGGAAGGCTCGCCGGTGCGCGGCAAGATCGGCATCGTGCCCATGGTCTCCGGGCCCGGCGGGAAATCCGCGGCGACCTTGGGCGGCTGGGGCTTTTCGGTGTCCGCTTTCTCGCGGCATCCGGACGAGGCCTTCAAGGTCGCCGAGTTCTTCGCCTCCGCAGAGAGCCAGAAACTGGCCTTCCTCAAGGGCGGCATACTCCCGTCGCGAAAGGCGCTGTACACCGACCCCGAGGTGCTCAAGGCCGCCCCGCACATGAAGGACCTCGGAAAAGTGCTCGCGGGCGCGCGTCCGCGCCCGACCCACCCGAGGTGGCCGCGCATGTCGGACGCGCTGCAAATGAACGTGTCCGCGGCCCTGTCGGGGCAAGTTTACCCCGCCGACGCGCTCAAGGCCGCGGCGGTCGAGATCCGCGCGGCGGCGGCGCGGTGACCGACCACTCCCGGGCCGGCGCCGTCAACTGGCTCTACGCCGCGCCGGCCTTGCTCGTCATGGGGGCCGTCAGCCTTCTGCCCATCGGCTACACCGTCGGCCTCGCCGGCGAGTACCATCGCCTCGCGGTCGACACCCGCTTCTGGCCGGTGATGCGCACGACGATGAGCCTCACCGCGGTGACCGTCGCCCTCGAGCTGCTGCTCGGCCTAGGCATGGCGCTCGTGCTGTGGTCCCCCTTTCCGGGACGCGGCCTCGTGCGCGCGGCGGTGCTGATCCCGTGGGCCCTGCCGACCGCGGTCATGGCCATGGCCTGGCGCTGGATCTTCAACGCCGACTCCGGCGTGATGGGAGACTTGCTCTTCCGTCTGGGCGTCGTGGGGTCTCCGCAGGTGCCGTGGCTCGCCGACGCGACCGGCGCCTTCTGGGCCATCGTGCTGGCCGACGTGTGGAAGACGACGCCCTTCATGGCCGTCCTGCTCATGAGCGGCCTGGCCGCCATCCCCGACGAGCTCTACGAGGCCGCGGCCATCGACGGCGCCGGGCCCGCGCGGCGCTTCTTCATCGTGACCTTGCCCTTGCTCAAGCCGACGATCCTGGTGGCGGTCATCTTCCGGGCCATACAGACCTTCGGCCTCTTCGACCTCGTCTTCGTGCTGACGGGCGGCGGCCCCGGAGGCCGGACGCAGACGATCGCGGTGTACGCCTACGACGTGGTGTTCCGATATCAGGAGCTGGCCTACGGCTGCGCCTTGGTCGTCGCCATGGCGCTGTGCCTGGTGCTGATGACCGGGGTCATGCTCGGCGTCTCGCGCGGGCGAGGGGCGCGATGAGGCCCACGCTGCGCG
>JAKFCD010000129.1:0-13798 GCA_036676805.1 Elusimicrobiota bacterium | reverse complement strand
AGCCAATACCTCCTCCGTTTGTAGATAGGCGCCCCGACTTTCCAGGCGCAACCTACGAAATAACGCGGGGTATTGGCTCGTCCATTTTATCTACCTGGCGAGCTCGACGGCGCGACCTTCGGCTATCCCCTTTACCGCTAGCGCTGCGGCAATGGGGATGACACGAGCGAACAGGCGCGAATCAGCCAGCTTCACCGGCAAAATCCCGTAAACACGGCGCCTACGCGAGAAAGGTCCGCGGGATTCTTATTACACTAGCGGGATGCGCTTCCTCGCGTTGGCGTTCCTGCTCGCCGCGCCCGCCCGGGCGGACGCGCCCGATCCCGCGTTCTGGAGCGGCTTGAGCGCGCTCCTGAGCCGGCAAGCCGGCCTCAACGGAGTGTACTCGCTCGAGAAGGGCGAGGAGTCCTTGCTCGCGCGCGCCTGGCTCAGCGGGCAGGCGCGGACGAGCATCGACGTGCAGTACTTCATCTGGAGCGGCGACAACATCGGCGTGCTCGCCGCCCAGCGCCTGCTGAGCGCCGCGGAGAACGGCGCCGAGGTCCGCGTCCTCGTCGACGACTTCCTGCTCGACGCGGGCTCGGAGAGCCTGCTGGCGCTGGCCGCGCATCCGCGCGTGGATATCCGCGTCTACAATCCCGCCCACAACGTCGGCGTCTCCCGTATGCGGCGGCTGTGGAACCTCGCGACGGACTTCCGCGGCGCCAATCAGCGCATGCACGACAAGGTCTTCCTCGTCGACGGCCGCGTGGCGATCATCGGCGGGCGCAACGTGGCCGACGAGTACTTCGACTACGACCGGGAGTACACCTTCCGCGACCGCGACGTGCTGCTCATCGGGCCGCGGACGAAGGCGGTCGCGGCTCATTTCGAGGCCTTCTGGACGAGCCCGCTGACCGTGCCCGTGGAGACCTTGCTCCCCCGCGAGACGGCCGCGCTCACGCCGGAACGCCGCGACGCGGCCTACCGGGACCTGCACCGCTACGCCGCCGACCCGGCCAACCTCGCGCCGGGGCCCCGCCGGGCGCTGGCGGAGCTGCCCAGCCGCTTCGCGGCGCTACTCAAGGATTTGGTGTGGGAGAAGGACGTCGACTTCATCGGCGACCGGCCCGGCAAGAACGAGTCGAAGGGGCTCGCCGGCGGCGGCGGCTCGACGAGCGCGCTGGCCGCGGCGGTCGGCGCCGCCCGCGAGCGCGTCGTCATCCAGTCCCCGTACGTGGTCCTCTCCGACGAGGGGCTCGCCTTCTTCGCCGCGCTGGCCAAGAAGGCGAAGGTCCGCATCGTCACCAACTCCTTCGCCTCGACGGACAACCTCGCCGCCTTCAGCGGCTACCGCAACATCCGCGCCCGCCTGCTCGCCTCCGGCGTCGAGGTCTTCGAGTTCAAGCCCCACCCCGCCGTCGCGGGAGAGATCGAGCGCCGCGCCGAGTTCGGCGGCAAGCCCCCCGTGTTCGCCATCCACGCCAAGAGCGTCGTCATCGACGGCGAGACCGTGTTCGTGGGGACCTTCAACCTCGACCCGCGCTCGGCGAACCTCAACACCGAGGTCGGCGTGCTGGTGCGCAGCCGCGCGCTGGCCGGGCGCGTCGAGGCCGCCATCGAGCGCGACATGCTCCCCGAGAACAGCTGGAGCGCGGCGAGCGGCGAGGGCGACGCCGGGGCGCCGGTGGGCAAGCGCCTGCGGCTGCTGCTGCTGCGCCTGCTCCCGCTGGGGCCCATACTCTGATGAAGCAGAAGCCTCCTTCCGCGGCGGCGACGGCGGGCCTGGCGCTCGCCTACGCGCTGGCCGCCGAGTTCGGCCTGTCTTTGGCGGTGATCGATCCCGCCGTCAGCGCGGTGTGGCCCCCGTCGGGGCTCGCCCTGGGCGCCCTGCTCGTGCTCGGCCCCGCCGCGTGGCCCGGCGTGCTCGCGGGCGCCTTCCTCGTCAACCTGCAGATCGCTCTCGCGCGAGGCGAGTTCGGCCCGGCGGCCTGCCTGCTGTCCGCGGCGGGCATCGCGGCGGGCAACACCCTCGAGGCCGCCGCCGGAGCCTGGGCGGTGAACCGCTTCGCCTCGGGCCGGCGCGCGATCGAGAACCCCGACGATCTCATCAAGCTCGCCTTGTTCGCCGGCCTGCTGGCCACGATGATCAGCGCCAGCGTCGGCGTGCTGAGCCTGAGCGCCGCCGGCATGCTGCCCGCGGCCGCCGCGGCGGGGGCCTGGCTGACCTGGTGGCTCGGCGACGCCTCGGGCATACTCGTCGGGACGCCGATCATATTGTCGTGGACGGCCGCGGCGCCCCAGCGCTTCAAGGGCGGCCGCGCGGAGGCCGCCGCGCTGGCGCTGATTTTCGGCGGCGCCGTCTGGTTCATCTTCATAGGCCATCGCTATCCGACCGCCTACTTCGTCCTTCCCGGCGTCATCTGGACGGCCTTCCGCTTCGGCATGCGCGGCGCGGCGGCGGCCGTGCTCGGCTTGAGCTGCGCGGCCGTGTACGGCACCGTCAACGGCCGCGGTCCCTTCGCCCTGGGGCAGGGCGCCGCGGATCTGCTCATACTCCAGGGCTTCCTGGCGACCGTCGCGGTGAGCACCTACGTCCTGGCGGCGCTTATCTCGGAGCGCGAGCGAAGCGAGCGGGACATGCTCCACTCGCGCGACCGCCTGGAGAAGGAGGTCGACCGGCGCACCCGCGAGCTCGTGCAGGCGCAGAAGATGGAGGCCGTGGGGAGGCTCTCGGGCGCCGTCGCCCACGAGTTCAACAACGTCCTGACCGGCGTCGTCGGGCTCGCCGAGCTGATCCGCCGGGAGGCCCCCGAGGGCTCCCAGACGGAGAAGGACGCCGGGGGCATCGTGGCCGCCTGCCGCCGCGGCGGGGCGCTCGCCGGGCGCCTGCTGTCGATGACCCGGCGCGGCGGCGAGAAGAAGCCCCTCGCCCTCAACGAGACCGTCGCCGCGAGCGCCAAAATACTCCGCCTCGCCGCCGGCGAGAGTGTCGAGCTCGCCTTCGAGGCCGGGCCCCGGGTCCCGGCGGTGCTGGCCGCCGCGGACCAGGTCGAGCAGGTTCTGCTCAACCTCTGCCTCAACGCGCGCGACGCGATGCCGGGCGGCGGGAAGATCACGATCGCGACCCGGGCGGAGCATGTGGAGAAGACGCGGCTCTTGTCGCACGGCGTCCTCAAGCCCGGGGCCTACGCCGCGCTCGGCGTCGCCGACAACGGCGCGGGCATTCCCGAGGAAATCCGCACCATGATCTTCGAGCCCTTCTTCTCGACCAAGAAAAGCGGCAAGGGCAGCGGCCTGGGCCTGTCGATCGTCTACGGCATCGTCAACGATCACGGCGGAGCCATCGATCTTATCAGCCGGCCGGGTGGGACCGAGTTCGTCCTCTACCTGCCCGCGACGGAGCGCGAGCCGGCCGCGACCCCCGTGCCCGGCCCCGCGGCGCCGCCGCCGCGCGGGACGGAGATCCTGCTCATCGCCGACGACGACGAGGCGGTGCGCGGCGTCCTCGTACGCGTCCTCGAGCCCCTGGGCTACACCTTGCTCGTCGCCCACGACGGCGAGGAGGCCTGGCGCCTCTACAGCGAGAACGAGGGCTCGGTGGCGATGGGCGTATTCGACGTGGTCATGCCCCGCCTGCGCGGCGACGAGGCCTACCGGCGCATCGCCGCCAAGAACCCCGGCTTCAAGGTCCTCTTCATCAGCGGCCACACCACCGACCAGGCCGAGAAGACGATCCGCGCCCGCAAGCTCCCCTTCCTCGCCAAGCCCTTCGCGATCGAGGAGCTCCCCGCCCTCGTGCGCGGCATCCTCGACCGCTGAGCGGCCTCGCCCTTTTTATTCCCCGCCGCGGACTTATCCACGCCGTTCACGGCGGCACTGTCGTCAACCCGGATTTTGCACGAAGGCGGTACTATCTGTCCGGCTTCGTGCAAAATCCGGGTCAACGACAGTTGCACCCCCCATTTTTCTAAGATCGAACGAAGAATAAAATGAAAACCGTCTCACGCGAAGCCGCCGCACGCTTATTCTTATCCCGCCAGCACCTCGACCGTCCGGGAACCCGGGCGCTGAACGCGCAGACCCTCTCCCGCTTCGTCGCCGACGCCGGCGGCCTGCAGCTCGACTCGATCAACGTCGCCGCCCGCGCCCACGAGTTGACCCTGTGGAGCCGTTTCGGCCCCTACGACCCGGCCGAGCTCGACCGCCTGGTCTACGCCGAG
Organism: Elusimicrobiota bacterium; assembly: GCA_036676805.1. GTDB lineage: Bacteria > Elusimicrobiota > Elusimicrobia > UBA1565 > UBA9628 > GWA2-66-18. The sequence goes on along the minus strand of JAKFCD010000129.1, from coordinate 9,596 downwards.
CGCGCGCTGTTCGAGTACTGGTCGCACGCCGCCTGCCTCATCGCCGACGAGGACCGCCCGGCCTGGGCGCGCGCGATGGCCGATTACCGCCGCCGCCACACCGGCTGGTCGACCTGGCTCAAGGCGAACCCCCGCGTCCTGCGCCGCGTCGAGGGCGAGATCCGCGCCCGCGGCCCCCTCTCGACCTCGGATTTCGAGCGCCCCGCCTCGCAGGGCAAGTCCGCGGGCTGGTGGGATTGGAAGCCGGCGCATCACGCACTGCATTACCTCTGGATGACGGGACGCCTCGCCGTCCACTCCCGGCGCCACTTCCAGAAACGCTACGACCTGGCCGAGCGCGTGTTGACTCCGGTCGAACCCCTCCCGAGACCCAAGTTCCCCCGCTGGCACCTGCGCAAGACCATGCGCGCGCTGGGCGCCGCGGCCGAGGCCGACCTGCCCCGTTACATGACCTTCCCGAAGCTCGACGCCGCCGAACGACGCCGAGCGCTCAAGGAGATGCTCATCAGCGGCGAGGCCGTCGAGCTCGCGGTCGAAGGCCAAGCCGGGCGATGGTTCGCGCTGGCCGAAGACCTGCCCGCCCTCGACTCCCCCCCGGCTCCTCGCGGCACGACCTTGCTCTCGCCCTTCGACTCGCTCCTCTGGCACCGGGCCCGCGCCAAGGCGCTGTTCGGCTTCGACTACAAGATCGAGGTGTACGTCCCGGCGGCCAAGCGCGTGCACGGCTATTATTCCCTGCCCATACTCCACGACGGCCGCCTGATCGGCCGCCTTGACCCCAAGAACCACCGTGAGGAGAAACGCCTCGAAGTCCGCTCCGTCCATTTTTCCGGAAAGCCCGGCGACGACGAGCTCGCCGGGACGGCGGAGGCGCTGCGCTCGCTCGCGCGCTTCCTCGGCGCGGAGGAGGTCACGTCGCCGGACGGCCCTCTGGCCGCGGCGCTGCGGCCTTAGGCAGGTTCGCGGCGATGCGGCGCAGGAGGACGAGGAGCTCGGCGCCGCGCACGGGCTTGCGCAGGTACTCGATGACGCCGAGCTTGCGGATCTCCGACTCGAGCATGGTCGCGGTGTCGTAGTAGGCGGTGACGACGACGACCGGGATGTCGCGCGTCGCGGGCTCCTCCTTGAGGCGGCGGATGAGCTCCTGTCCGCCGTAGCCGGGGAGCATCAGGTCGCAGAGGATGATGTCGGGCCGCAGGGCCGCCGCCGACTCGAAGCCGGTCGGGCCGGTGAAGGCGAAATGCACCTCGAAGTCCTCGTCGGCCAGGGCGAGCGCGAGCAGGCGCTGGAGGTCGGGATCGTCCTCGACGCTGAGCAGGCGGATCATATCAGCTCGCGACCGCCGCGGGGGAGGCCGTCCAGAGCGGCAGCTCGAAGTGAAAGCGCGCGCCGGTCCCGGCGGCCTCGTCGAGCCAGACTCGTCCCGCGCTCAGCGCGGCGATCTCGCGGCAGATGGCCAGGCCGAGGCCCGTGCCCTTGTACCCAGAGCCCGCGGCGCGGGTCAGCTGCATATAGGGCACGAAGATCTCCCCCCGGCGCTCGGGCGGCACCCCCGGGCCGTCGTCCTCGATCGTGACCCGCAGCATCCCCCCCTCGGCGCGCGCCGCGATCCCGACCCGCCGCGCCGCGTGGCGCGCGGCGTTGTCGAGGAGGTTGCTCAGCATCTGGGCGAAGTGGTCGGCGTCGGCGCGCGTCGCCGGCAGGCCGTCCTCCAGGTCCAGCTCGACGCTCAAGGGCTTGGTCAAAGCGCGCCGCCAGTCGGACGTCAGCTCCGAGATCAGGCGGCGCGAGTCGACGCGGCGGAACTCCAGGCACGCCCGCCCGGAGTCCAGGCGCGAGAAGTCGAGCGTGTTGAGAACAAGGCGGCCCAGGCGGTCCAGGTTGCGCCCCGCCATCGCGACGAGCTCGGCCTGCTCCGGGGTGAGCTTGCCGCCCAGGCCGTCGGCCAAGTTGGCGACGGCGGCCTGGGCGACGGTCAGCGGGGAGCGCAGCTCGTGGGAGACGGCGCCGAGCAGGCGGTCCTTGAACTGGTCGGCCTTGCGCCGCTCGCGCACCTCGGCGCGCAGCTGCTCGAGCTCGCGCGCCTGGCGCAGCAACGCGGAGCGCTCGATGGCGAAGCGGATCGCCCGGCCGAGCAAGATCATATTGAGGCGGTCCTTGATCAGGTAGTCCTGGGCCCCCAGGCCGATCGCCGCGAGGCCCAGCGCCTCGTCCTCGAAGCAGGTCAGGACCACGATGGGGACGTTTCCCGCCCTGCGGCAGGCCGACGCCACGGTGTCCAGGCCGCGGCTGTCGGGCAGGTTGAGATCGAGGAGGATCACGTCGTAATCCTCTTTTCCGGCCTGGGCCAGTCCCGCCTTGAGCGTCTCGGCGCCTTGGAGGACGAAGCGCCGGTCCGCCCCGCACGCCTCGTTGAGTCGCATGCCCATCAGGAGGAGGGCCTCTGGGTCATCGTCGATCATGAGGACGTTGACGCGCTTGGCGGCGACCATGTACCTAATGTAAGGCGGCCAAAGGCCGCCCGCCAGGCGCCGCGCGTCAGTTTTTGTCAGCGGTCGTCAGACTTCGAGGCGCGAGGTCAGGAACGCCCAAGCGAACAGGGCGCGCGAGGGCCAGTCGATCGCGGCGGAGAAGATGCCGGCGGCGCTGACGTCGTTGAGGTCCGACCCGAGCCGCGCCACGAGCAGCAGCGCCCCCGCCGCGCGCCAAGCGGCCGCGGCCAAGGCGGGACGAGAGCCCGCGACGGCGGCGGCGTCGGCGTAGTTCCGCTCGCGCCAGAGGCGCCAGAACAGCCAGCCCGCGGCGGCCGTCCAGGCCCCGACGAAGAAGTAGGCGAGCACGAGGGGCAGCTCCACGGCCAGGCACGCGCGCGCCACGATGCGCGCGCCGGGGAGCCAGACGGCGAACGCGGCCAACGCCCAGAGCCCGCGCTCCCGCCCCGCCTCCGCGTCCTCCTCCGAACGCCGCCACGCGCGCCGCGCGAGGAGCCAGGCGGCGCCGGCGAAGAGCAGATCGGCGGCGAGCCAGGTCGGGCCCAGCATGCGGTCGGCGCGGTAGAAATCGAGCGCGGTCTTCACGCCGTAGACGGCCGCGGCCGCGCCGAGGACGAAGGCGAGGAAGACGGCGGCGAGCACGCCCGGCTCCGCGGGCTCGGCGCCGTGGCGGGAGCGCAGGCGCGCGGCGACGTGCAGGGCGAGGACCGTCGTCATCCCGCCGTCGAAGGCGGCGCCCAGGACCCCGAGCCAATCGACGCCGAACGGATGCAGGCCGTACTGGAGGTCCTTCGCGTAGACGCCGCCGTACAGCATCGCCATCGCGGCCCCGGCGAGGAAGACCTCCCCGTCGCCGACGCGGCGCCGCGCGCGGACGGCCTCGAGCAGGAGGAACAGCCAGACGTAGGGGAACGTCAGGTGCCACAGGCTCACCACGCCCCAGCCCAGGCGGGCGACGTCGCCGCTGATGAGCAGCGCCAGCGCCGCCGCGGCGAGCGCGCGCGCGAACATGGGAACCTAGGGCCGGACCGCGACGGCGTCGATCTCGACGGCCGAGCCCTTGGGCAGAGCCGAGACCTGCACGGTCGCCCTCGCCGGAAACGGCGCCCGGAACCGCTTCGCGTAGACCTCGTTCATCTCCGCGAACCTGCCCAGGTCGGTCATGTACACCGTCGTCTTGACCACGTCGTCCATGGTCAGGCCCGAGGCGAGCAAAACCTCGATGATGTTCTTCAGGCACTGCTCGGTCTGCTCGGCCACGGTCCCGTCGACGAAGGTCCCGTCCGCGCGAAGCGGCGTCTGCCCCGACACGAAGACCATGTCGCCGGCGGAGATGCCCTGAGAGTACGGACCGATCGCCCCCGGAGCCTTCGGCGTGATGACCGGCTGGATTTTCCGCCCGTTCATTTCAGCGACTCCAACAGCGCCTTGTTGGTCTTGTGCACGCGCATCATCTCGGTCAGCGCCTTGATCGCCTCGATGTCGCCCATGCCCGCGACGAGACGGCGCAGCTTGTAGACGCCCTCGAGGTACTCGGGCGGGAACAGCTTCTCCTCCTTGCGGGTGCCGCTGTCGCGGACCTTGAGCGCCGGGAATATGCGCTGCTCGGCCGCCTGCCGATAGAGGACGAGCTCCATGTTCCCGGTCCCCTTGAACTCCTGGAAGATGATGTCGTCCATCTTCGAGCCCGTGTCGACGAGGATGGTCGCCAGTATGGTCAGCGAGCCCGCGCCCTCGAGCTTGCGCGCCGCGCCGAAGAAGCGGCGCGGAATCTCCATCGCGCGCGAGTCGAGGCCGCCCGACATCGTGCGCGACCCGGTCGCGAACTGGTTGTACACGCGCGCCAGGCGCGTCAGCGAGTCGAGCAGGATGAAGACGTCCTCCCCCTCGACGACCTTCTGCAGCGCCGTGCGGAACAGGTCCTCGGCGATCTTCTTGTGCTGCTGGTAGCTCTGGTCCGACGAGGAGGCCCAGACTTCGGCGGGCACCGAACGCTTGAAATCCGTCACCTCCTCGGGACGTTCATCGACCAGGAGGCAGTACTGCCGGACCTTCGGGTCGATCTCGTGGATCGCGTTGGACACCTGCTTGAGGAAGGTCGTCTTGCCGGCCTTCGGGGGCGCCACGATGAGGCCGCGGGTGCCCTTGCCGATGGGTGCGAGCAGGTCGAGGGCGCGCATGGACGGGTCGGTCGAGCCCTTCTCGAGCTGGAACCACTGGTAGGGATCGACGGGCGTCAGCGCGGAGAACGCCTGCTCGACGTCGGAGCGCACGGGAGCCTGCGGGACCTGGGGAGGCCGGGGGCCGCCGCCGTTCTGCTGGCGATTGCCGCCGCCGTATTGCTGGCCTCCCTGGCGCTGGCCGTGCTGCTGCTGGCCGCCCCCTTGGCCGCTGCGGCCGCGTCCGCCGCGGCGACGACGCCGGCGCCGGCCTTGGCCGTCGCCTCCGCCGCCGTGCTGTCCGTGCTGCTGCTGGCCGCCTCCGCCTTGAGGCTGGCCGCCCTGGGACTGCTGACGGGGCGGCTGCTCGCCGCCGCCTCCGGCCGGGGGGTTCGTCCCCGCCGCGCCGCCTTGTCCCGTCGTCTCTTCGTTCATCATCTTTATTATCCTCTCGAAATCCCTGCACCCGTCCACATCTCTTCCGCCCCGGGAAATTCCCCGGCCCATCTTGAGTCCAGCGCTTTCAGCGCATGACCCAAAAACACCGCCGCGGCGGGGAGCACGTCCTCGGCGCGCCGTCCCGGCCGCGTCGCATCCGAGAACACGTGGCCCCAGGGCAGGCCCTGCGCCGAGCCGCGGGCGAAATCGACGACGGAGCCGAGCACGGCCTCGACGGCCTCCCCGGGCACCGCGTACGCCTCGGCCCGCTCGCGCAGGCGGGCGCTGGGCCAATGCGTCTCCCAGTCCGGGTCCTGCAGCTCGGCCAACGAGGCGACGGCCCGCGCGGTCGACTCCTTCTCCGCGACCCAGCGCATCATCAGGCAGATCTCAGCGAGCCCGCGCAGAATCGGCAGGGCCTCGTTGGCGAGGCCGCGCTCGCTGAGCGCCATGACCGCGTTGCCCTGGGCGATCGCGCGCGCGGCCATGATCATCAGCGCCCGGTCGCCGGGGTCGGAGGCGGACAGGCGCCGCCCGATCCGGGAGAACCCCGCGTCCATGCGCGTCTTGGCCAGCCCCGTCAGGATGATCATGTCCTTCATCAGTCGAACCGGCGCAGCCGGACCTTGGCGACCCCGGCGCCGAGCATGCGGCGCGCCAGGCGCTTGAAGCGCTCCGGGGCGTCGGACGCGTAGAACTCGCGGCGGCCGCGCGCGCCGAGCGGCGCGCGCAGGCCGAGTTCGCGAAGGACCGCCTCCGTCTCCCGCGCGGTCTCCTCCGCCGAGTCGATCAGGCGCACGCGCGAGCCGAGCGCGCGGGCGAGGACCGGCTTGAGCAGCGGATAATGCGTGCAGCCGAGGATCACGGTGTCGACGCGGGCGCGGCGCAGAGGCGCCAGGTACCTGCGCGCCACGGACTCGACGACCTCGCCGCTCCACCAGCCTTCCTCGACGAGGGGCACGAACAGCGGGCACGCGGCGGACGCCGTGCGCGTCCCCTTCTTGAGCGCCCGGAGCGCCCTCTCGTAGGCGCCCGACTTGACCGTCGCCTCGGTGCCGATGATGCCCACGCGCCCGCCGCGGGACGCCCCGAGCGCGCCGCGCGCGCCCGGCTCGATGACGCCGACGACCGGAATCCTCACGGCGCGGCGGATGGCCGGAAGGGCCCAGGCCGAGGACGTGTTGCACGCCACGACGAGAAGCTTGATGCCCCGCTTCGCGAGGAAGGCCGCTATCGTCGTCGAGAAGCGGGCGATCGCCTCGGGCGACTTGGAGCCGTAGGGCACGCGCGCGGTGTCGCCGAAGTAGATCAGGGACTCCTCGGGCATGCGCCGCGCGAGGACCTTGAACACGGTCAGGCCGCCCAGGCCGGAGTCGAACACGCCGATGGGAGCCCTCCTGTTCATTCGAGCCACCCCTGGCGCTTGGCGTAGTCGGCGATGCCCGCCGCGACGCCTTCGGCCATCGCGCGCCGGAAGCGGCGCGAGGTGAGCTTCGCCTCGTCACGGGGGTTGCTCACGAAGGCCATCTCCACGAGGATCGCGGGGGCGTGCGTGCCGCGCAGGACGTAGAACGCCGCCTGCTTGGCGCCGCGCGCGGCGAGGTCGACGCGCTTGCCGATCGCCTTCTCCGACAGCGCCGAGAGGGCGACGGACTCGTTGAGCATCTCGGTCTTCGTCATCGCGAGCAGGATCATCTTCGCCATCTCGCCCTGCGGGTCCTTGCCCTCGAGCTCGAGGACCGCGTTCTCCTTCGCCGCCAGCGCCTCGGCCGCGGGATCGGTGGCGGTCTCGGAAACGGAGTAGACCTCGAAGCCGTGCTCGCCCTTGCCGCGGGCCGCGTTGCAGTGCAGGGAGACGAAAAGGTCGGCGCTGCGGCTGTTGGCGAGCTCCGAGCGCTCCGACAACGGCAGGAAGACGTCCTCCTCGCGAGTCAGCAGCACGTCGAAGTCGCCGCGCTCCCGGAGGACGCGCGCCAGCTCGAGAGCCGCGGCGAGATTGATGTCCTTCTCGCGCGTTCCCCGCGGGCTCGAGGCGCCGGGATCCTTGCCGCCGTGGCCCGGGTCGATGACGATGAGGCGCTTGCGCTTGGGGGCGGGGATCGGGATGGGCGGCGGGAGCTTCACGGCGGCGGCGGGCGCGGCGGCCGCGGCCTTCGACTCGCCCGGCGCCTCGTCCGGGAGCGGCTCCCCGGGCGCGTAGACGTCGAGGACGGCGCGGCGCGGCTCGGAGAGCTCCGAGGCGCGCCAGCGTTGGCCGGTCTCGGCGAAGCGGACCGACAGGCGCACGAGCTTGGCCTCCTGCTTGAGCGCGTAGGATTTGACGATGCCGTCGTCGAGCGCCACCTTCTCGTCGCCCTCGGCGACGCCGTAGTCGACGACGAGCTCGACGCCCCCGGTGCCGCGCGCGGCCGCCCGGTAGGAGGCCCCGGGGGAGAGCGCCAGCGAGATGCGGGTGCGGCCCTTGTAGGAGAACGCGCTCGGCGCGCCGACCGTTCCCGTCTTCTCGACGAGCAGGGTCTTCGTTCGCGCGTCGTAGCGGGTCTGATGTCCGCTCCAGGCCGCGAAGTCCGGCCCGGTGAGCAGCGACAGCGGCACGAAGGCGCGCGAGGCGCGTACGATGACGGGCGAGTCCAGCTTCAGCTCGCGCTCGCCGTCGGACGCCTTGCTCGAGCCGACGATGAGCTGAAGCGCGCGGCCGCGCAGGCTCAGCCGCACGCGCCCGGACACCGGGTACCAGTAGACCTGGCCCCCGTAAAGCGCGCCGACGCGCTTGGCGTCGAGGTGCGGCCGGCCTCCCGCCTGGTAGAGGTCCGCGCCCGCCTGAGGCTTGCCGGCGACGACGACGGAGACCTCCTCGGCGCGCGCCCGCGAGGGCGCGGCCGCGAGGATCGAAAGGATCGCCGGCAGGAGGACGAGGCGCTTCATCTATTCGAGGACGATGTGATAGTCCTCCCACATCAGGTTGGGATCGGATTGGATGCGCACGGCGCGCTGGACGTTCTTCTCGATGATGGGCTGCTGGGAGCGGAACGCGTCGGCGACGGCCGGATGAAGGGACACGCGGATCGAGCCCCCCGGGCGGCCGCCCGTCATCTCGAAGATCTCGCGCTGGATCTTGATGCGGAGGGTCTCGACGGAGAGCACCCGTCCCGACGCCCGGCACTGCGGGCACTCCGCCGTGAGCAGGGCGGCGGTGGACATGCGCTTGCGCTCGCGCGTGAGCTCGATGAGCCCCAGCCTCGTGATCGGCAAAATGCGGATCTTGGCCCGGTCCCCCCGGCACGCCTCCGCGAACGCCTCCATGACCTTCGCGCGGTTAGAGGCCTTGCGCATATCAATAAAGTCGACCACTATGATTCCGCCGATGTTGCGCAGGCGGATCTGGTTGGCCACCAACGTCGCCGCCTCGATGTTCGTCGCCGTCACGGTCTCTTCCTGGGACTTCGAGCCCGTGAAGCGGCCGGTGTTGACGTCGATCGCGCACAGCGACTCGGCCTCCTGGATCACGATCGAGCCGCCGTTGGGCAAAGACACCTTGGTCTCGCGGATCGTCTCGATCTGACTCTCGATGTTGAACGCCTTGAAGATCGGCGTCTTGGCTTCGTAGAGCTTGATGCGGTCCTTGAGCTCGGGGGCGAAGCCGTCGACGAAGTCGATGACCTGCTTCTGGGACTCCTTGCTGTCGAGCAGGTACACGTACACCTGATCCGACAGCACGTCGCGCGCGATCTGCATCGCGAGGCCGAGATCGTTGTGCAGGATGGCGGGCGACGGCAGCTCTTCGTGCTTCTTCTGGACCGAGGCCCAAAGGTTCTGCAGGTACTTCACCTCGCGCTCGAGCTCCTCCTCGGTCGCGCCCTCGGCCTCGGTGCGCACGACGACGCCCTTGCCGCCGAGGTGCGCCTTCACGAGCTTGTCGACGATCTTCTCGAGGCGCTGGCGCTCCTCGGGCTCGGCGATATGTTTTGAGATCCCGACGTACTCCTGATAGGGCGTGAAGACGAGATAGCGCCCCGGCAACGACACGTCCATGGTGACCTTGGGACCCTTCGTGCTGATCGCTTCCTTCGCGACCTGGACCATGACCGTCTGCCCTTTCTTCAAGGTCTGGTCGATGGGCGCGTTCTTGTCGCCGAGAACGTCTGAAATATAAAGATAGGCGTTCTTCTCGAAGCCGATGTTGACGAAGGCCGACGAGATGCCGGGGAGCACGTTCTCGACCGTGCCCTTGTAGACGTTGCCCACGATGTTCTGCGAGCTCTTGCGCTCCCAGTGGAGCTCGGCCAGGCGGCCGTTCTCCAATATCGCGATCCGGGTCTCCTCGAAGCTGGTGTTGGCCAGCACCTCGCGCTTGACCGGCCCGCGGGCGCTCTTGCCGGCGTTGGTGCGCTCCATGCCGCGGTCGCGGCGCTCGTCGCGCCGCTCGTCGCGGTGGCGGTCGCCGCCGCGGTTCTCGCCGCGTCCGCGCCCGCCGTCCCGTCCGCCGTCGCGGCGCTCGTCGCGCCGG
>JAKFCD010000128.1:0-20566 GCA_036676805.1 Elusimicrobiota bacterium | reverse complement strand
GACGGATCACTTCGCACGGCTTTACGCCCGGGAGACGACCCTCAACACCTGGTAGCGCAACGCCGATATCTTCAAGGGAGGAAAGGCTAACGGCTCGGTAACGTTCTCAACTGATTTGACAGGCCCTTTTCGCCCTCCCAGTTAATGGGGTTTAGCGACCGCAACAACCCGAATGTTTCCGGAAGCAGTTGGATCGCGCGGTCGCCTACGCGGCCCCGCGCGAGGCGCGGCTCGTCCTCTCGCGCTCCTCGGCGATCATGCTCGCGACGTCGTCGGAACGCAGGGCAAAGCGGGCGGCGAAGGAGTGGAGCGCGGCGCGTTCGGCGTCGCTGACGACGCCGTCCGCCAGGCTCATGCGGATCATGCCGCGCAGCATCGTCTCCGCCTGCGCGCCGTCGTGCGCCTTCGGAGCGTCGAGGCGGCCCGCCCGCGCGGCGGAGGAGATCTGCGCGGCCTTTTCCGCCGGCAGTCCCCGGCTCTTCGCGTAGGACTCGAGGAACGCGCGCTCGGCCAAGGTCTCCTCGCCGTCGGCGAGCGTCGCGCGCGCCAGGATGGCGAAGGCGTCCGCGGGGCTAAGCTCCTCCCCCCAGTCGAGGCCGACGGCCGGGGACACCGCCCGCGCGCCCGACGCGGAGACGCCGCCGGGCCTCTTCCATTCGCCGAACGGCGTCAGCGAGGTGAGCACCCAGTCCTTCCTGCCGTCGTTGAGCGGGGAGGAGCAGTACGCGCAGGCCGCAGTGGAGCGCTCGGCCGGGGGCGCGCCGCACGAAGGGCAGCGCGCGGTGCGCAGGCCCTGGCGGACGTCGGTCTTCGCCCCGGCCGCGCGGCTCAGCGTGAAGAAATGCCGCCGGAGCTCGCCGTCGGCGGACCATTTCACGGCGGCGTGGACTCGCCTCCACTCGCCTGCGTTCTCGAAGGCGACGACCTCGACCGCGCCCACCGCGGCGTTGTCGAGCGCCGCGGACCGGCCTTCGCCTCCCGCGAAGCCGGCGCAGAACTTCTCGCCGGCCACCGCGAGCAGCGGCCCGGGGTCGCCCAGGCGCCGCGCGTCGAGCCAGCGCCAGAAGATCACCGAGGCGCGGTCCTCGAGCGCGGCGAGGCTCAGGGCCGGATCATCCGCGGCCGCCTCCGCCCAGCCGTCCACATCGCGCGAGGGCTCCCGCATCCGCCACTCGGAGCTTTGGGTGATCACGGCCAGCACCCAGTCGTACTCGCCGGAATTGACCCAGGTCTCGCACGCCGCGCACTTGGCCGCGTCGGCGATCGGCAGCGGCGCGCCGCAGCTCGGGCAGCTTCCCTCGATGAGGCCGGGCCTTTTGAGGGTCTTGGCGCCGGGACGGCGCAAAAAGGTCCAGACCTCCTCGAACATCTGGCGGCCCGGGGAGCCCGAGACCGTAGCACCCGCGGCGTCCGCCATGCGATCGGAGGCCGCGGCCTCCACGCGCACCCACAACTCGTCGAAGTGCTTGTCGCTGCGGCAGGCCAGCAGCTCGATGTCCCGGATCTCCGCGCCCTCGACCAGGTTGCGCAGGCCGCGCGCCTTCAGGGCGCCGAGCTGTCGTCCGAAGCGCTCGTGCACGCCGTCGGAGATGAAGGCGCGGGCCGAGGACATGTCCCCCGCGGACCATGCCTCCTGGATCTTATGGAACGCGGCACCCGCCCGGCCCAGGAACGCGCGCTCCTCGAAGGCCGGATCCCGGGCCTTCAGGCGGGACAGCTCCGCGTGCTTGCGAGGCGCGACCTGGCCGCCTTCGGGAGTGCGGCCGCCGGACAACGGCTTGACGATCGGCCGGGTCAAGGTCCCGTGGACCAGGTACGTCATATAAAGAAGGAACAGGGTCAGCGGGAAGCCGAACAGCGGATAGGTGAGAACGAAATGGATGTAGAGGGGCAGGAATCGCAGCAGCAGGAGGGATGAATCGGAGGAGTCGCCGCCGTAGCTGTAGCCCGAGGAACCGGAGTAGCTCTCGCCGCCGCCCGCGCGCGCGGAGGCGGAAACGGCGAGCGCGGCGAGAAGGGCCGAAACGAGGAGGAGGCGGCGCATCGAGAGGAGTTTAGCCCCGGAACGGCGCCGCGTCAATCGCCCAGACCCGGCCTTCCCGGACGCTCAGGACCACCGCGCCCTCGGCGCGGTTTCCCAGGCCGCGGCTGCCGCGGCGCAGCACCTCGCTCTTAAGAGGGAAGCGCGCTCCCGAGAGGCTCAGCCGCGCGCGCGGAGCCGCGAGCAAGGAGAAGCGGGCGCCCTTCTTCAGGGCGAGACGATGAAGGCCCGGGCCGAGCAGGCGCGCCCGGCCTCCGTCGATCACGGTCAGCTCGAGCCCGGCGGCGCCTTCCTCGAGAGCGGCGAAGTTCACCAGCTCATGGTCGAGCCCGCCTCCCAGGACCCCCGCGACCCACGCGCTCCGCACGCCCAGCGAGCGCGCGAGATCGAGGGCCTTGTCGAGATCGGATCGCTCGGGGTTGAAGTCGTATCGATACTCGGTCTGCGTCCACCCCTTCGGCGGGCGCTTCGGCGAGGAATCCATGTCGCCCACGATGAAATCGGGGATCAGGCGCAGGGCGGCGGCGTGCCGCGCCCCCCCGTCGGCGCAGATCAGCGCGCCCGCCCGGCGGGCCGCGGCGCGCGCCGCGCCGGGGTCGCGCAGCTCTCCGTTGAGGAGGATCAGCGCGGATTTCATTCGCCGGCGACGGCGGCCGCCGGGGCGTCCAGCGCCTCGAGCCGGACCGCCGCGCCCTCGCCGGCGGGATAGTCGAGGCCGAGCAGGCGCCCGAGCGTCGGCGCCAGGTCCACCGTGGCGGCCGGCGACTCCACCTTCCCGGCGCGGATCCCCCGCCCCCAGAAGACGAGCGGCACGCGGACGTCATAGCCCCAGGGAGTGCCGTGGCTCGTGCCCGGGGCGTTGCCGTGAAGAAGGACGTTCTCGGCCATGATCACGAGCAGATCGCCGGAGCGGGCCGGGTCGTAGGAGAGGCGCAGCGCGTCTTGGAAGGGGCCGCCCACAGCGCCCGCGACGTACACGCCGTCCGTGCCGTCGACGCGGGAGAGGACCTTCGCGGCCCGGTCCAGGAATTCGCGCCACGGCAGGCCGCGCGCCTCGGCGGCCCCGCGGTTGAGGTAGACGTGCGGCACCTGGTTCGAGACGATCCAAGCCGCGCCCTTGAGAGGCCATTCGGCCTGCAGGGCTTTCTCGAGCTCGGCGCCGAAGCTCACCCAATCCAGCCGGCGCACGCCGAGGGCCTTGCCCGAGGCGTCCTCGGGCGCGGGAATGGCGCCGTGGTCCGAGGAAAAGGCCAGGGCGAGGGAGCCTCCGGAGGCCTTCTCGAGGCGCCTCAGGAGGCGCCCCGTGATCGCGTCGAGACTCTTAAGCTGGGCGTCCATCTCGGGCACCTCGAGGCCGTGGGTGTGGCCGACGAGGTCGGTGCCGGAGAAGCTGACGACGAGCAGGTCGGTGCCCGGGCCCTTCCCGACGCGCTCGCGCGCGACGAGCTCTGCGACGAGCAGGTCGAGCGCCTCGTCGTAGGCGGGGCTCGCGATGAGATGCTTCGGGACCCGGGCGTCCTTCACCGGCAGCAGCCCCCTCTTCTTGAGCCCGGCGTTGAAGCCCGCGAGCCAGGCCGGCCGTTTATAATAAGTCGAGGTCGTGAATTCGCCCTTGTAGCGGTCGAACCATAGAGCCAGGTCGGCCCGGCGCCCGCCGAGCAGGATGGCGCCGCGGTCCTTGCCGGACACAGCGAAGACGCGCGCCCGCGCGTCTTCGGCCTTCAGCGCGTCGGCGAGCGTCGGTCCGCGCAGGTGCTCGGGCCCGATGCCGAAGGACGCGTCGGCCATGCTGTTGACGTCCGCGCCCAGGACCCGGTCGTACCAGTCGTTGCCGACGATGCCGTGGACCGCCGGGGAGCGGCCGGTCGAGATCGCGGCGTGGCCGGGCGCGGTCTCGGTGGGGATATGGAGGTGGCGGGCCTGGGTGAACACCGAGCCCTCGAGGCGAAGGCGGCGGAAGCCCCCGTCGGGCAGGTCGGAGCGGTCGAGGTACTCGGGCCGCATCTGGTCGACGACGACGATCGCGCCCAGGCGGACGGAGGCCGAGGCCGACGAGCAAAGGAAAAGAACGGAAGAGAACAGGAAGAAGACCGGCATGATCCCGGCTCTATACGGCATTTTCTTTTTCTATCTGCAAAGTCACGTGCGTAAGCCCGAAGCGCTCGGCCAGAAGCTCCTTGCCGGCCTTCAGCGCCTCGGCGTGGTCGCGGCCTCCGGCGAGGACGAGGTGCCCGCTCATGGCCTCCTGGCCCTGCGTCAGCGACCAGAGGTGGAGGTCGTGCACGTCGCTTACGCCGGGGATCTCCGTCAGCGCGGCGCGGATCTCGTCGAGGTCGAGGTGGGCCGGGGCGCCCTCGAGCAGGATGTTGACCGAGTCGCGCAGCAGCCAGAACGCGGTGAGCACGATCCCGCCGCAGATCAGGACCGTGACGATCGCGTCGGCCTGATACCAGCGCGTCTGGTGGATGATGACGCCCGCGAGCAGGGCCCCGACGGACCCGGCCCCGTCGGAGAGGACGTGCAGGAACGCCCCGCGCAGATTGATGTTCGTGCGGCTTCCCTTCCAGAGAAGCGCGGCGGAGACCAAGTTGCACAGCAGGCCGAGGAGGGCGATCCCGATCATCGGCTTGGCCGCGATCGGCGTCGGGAAGGCGAAGCGGGCCCACGCCTCCCGCAGGATGAAGCCCGTGGCCACCATCAGCGCGACCGCGTTGCCCAGCGCGGCGAGCACCTCGACGCGGCGATAGCCGTAGGTGCGCTTGGGGTCGGCCGGAAGGCGGGACAGCATCGCGGCCACCAGGCTCAGGCTCAAGCCCAACAGATCGACGGCCATGTGCGCCGCGTCGGCGATCAAGGCCAGGCTTCCGGTCCACCAGCCGCCCGCGAGCTCGACGAAGAAGATCGTGCCCGTCAGCGCGATCGCGGCGTACAGCGGGCGCTCGGCCCCGCCCCCGCCATGGTGGTCGTGATCGTGGGTCATCAGACCTTGGGCTTCCGGTTCTGCCGCGCGATCTCGTAGAGCAAGGCGGTGGCCGCGCACGAGGCGTTGAGGCTGCCCACGCCGTGCTCGGATTGAGGCACGCGCATCAGCTCGTCGCAGGAGGCCCGCACGAGCGGGCGCATGCCGTAGCCCTCCGAGCCGATGACGAGCACGCAGGGCGTGTTGATGACGCAGTCCCAGGCGTCCTTGCCGGAGGCGTCGGCGCCGTACACCCAGAACCCGTGCTTTTTGCACAGGTCCAGGGTCTGCGCGATGTTGACGACTCGATGGACCGGGATCTTGAGCGCGGCGCCGGCCGAGGCCTGGATGACGGCCTGGGTCACGGGCGCGGAGCGCCGCTCGGGGATCACGACGCAGCGCGCGTGGAGCTGAAGCGCGGAGCGCGTGATGGCGCCGAGGTTGTGCGGGTCCTGGATCTGGTCGAGCACGACGACGACGAGACCTTTCTTGCGCTCGTCGTCGAGGCCCTGCACCCACTCGGAGAAGGTGGCGGCGGGATCGTAGGAGGCGCGGATCGCGATGCCGCCGTGCCTGCCGCCCTTGACCGCGCGGTCGAGCTCGGGGCGCGACATGTAGCGGACCTGGACGTCGAGGTCCTTGGCCTGCTTGATGAGATTGCCGATGTTCGGGTGGACGAGCTCGTGCTCGATCCACATCTCGCGGCAGTCGTACGGGGTCTTGGTCAGCGCCTTGGCCACGGCCTCGAAGCCGCCCAGCCAGCGCGTCTCGGCGTTGGGCGCGCGCTCCTCGCCTTCGGCGGGCTCCGCGCCCCGCGGCCTCGCGCCGCGCATGCGCTCGTGACGCAGCTTGTCGTGATGGCGCTTCTTGTCGAAATGGCGGTCCTTGCTGAAGGGCTGCTTCGGCGCTCCGTGCTGCGGGCGGTCGGGACGGTCGGGGCGGCGTCCGAATTTCTTTCTCACTTTTTAACCGCCTTGGAGCCGTCTTTGCCGTCGAGCACTTTATAGCCCGCGGCTTCGATCTCTTTGCGCAATCGGTCCGCCTCGGCGAAGTCCTTCTTCGCCTTCGCCTGGGCGCGCCGGTCCACCAAGGCGAGTATGCCCGCGGGCACCGCCTCGACGGCCTCGGCGCCGAACAGGTCGAGGCCGAGGACGGAATCGGCCTCTTCCAGAAAAGACTTTTTAGCTCCGCCGGGCAAGTCGCTCTTCAGCGCGTCCCAGACGACGGCCAGCGCCGACGGGGCGTTGAGGTCGTCGGACAGCGCCTCCTTGAGCCGGGCGGAGAACTCGGCGCAGTTCGGCTTCGCGGCTTCCCCCGCCAGCCCGGCGGCGGCCTCCTTGAGGCGGCGGCGGGCCGTCTTGGCCGCCTCCAGGGATTCCCAGGTGAAATCGAGCTGCTTGCGATAGTGCGCCGTCAGGCAAAGGTACTTGTAGTCGAGCGGCGAGAAGCCCTTCTCCTTCAGGTCGGAGAGCTTCACGAACCCGCCGGAGGACTTGGCCATCTTCGCGTTGTTCATCAGCAGGAACTCGGCGTGCAGCCAGAACCGGGCGAAGGGCTTGCCGGTGGCGCCCTCGGACTGGGCGATCTCGTTGGTGTGGTGCACCGGCACGTGGTCGACGCCGCCGCAGTGGATGTCGAGCGTCTCGCCCAGGAAGCGCATCGCCATCGCCGAACACTCGATATGCCAGCCCGGGAATCCCCTGCCCCACGGGGACTCCCACTCCATTTGGCGCTTGGCTCCGGCCGTCGACAATTTCCAGAGCGCGAAATCGGTCATGCGCTTCTTCTCGGGGTTGGCCTCGACGCGAGCCCCGGACTTCAGGCCGTCCAAGTGCTCCTTGGTCATCAGCTTGCCGTAGTCGGGCAGCTTGGCCGTGTCGAAGTAGAGGCCGTCGGCGGTCCTGTACACGAAGCCCTTGGCCTCGAGCTTTTGCACCAGGGCGATCTGTTCGGGAATGTGGTCGGTCGCCCTGCACAGGACGTCGGCCGGAAGAAGGTTCAGCTCCCTGCAGTCGGAGAGGAAAGCCTCGGTGTAGAACTTCGCGACGTCCCAGGCGCTCTTGCCCTCGCGAGCCGCGCCGACCTCCATCTTGTCCTCGCCCTCGTCGCCCTGGCTCGTCAGGTGGCCGACGTCGGTGATGTTCATCACGCGCTGCGGCCGGTATCCCAGGAGCGTCAGCGTGCGCACGAGCACGTCCTCGAAGACGTAGGTGCGGTAGTTGCCCACGTGCTGGTAGTTGTACACGGTGGGGCCGCATGTATATAGGGATACCTGCGGCGGAGCCGCCGGGACGAATTCGTCCTTGGCGCGGGTCAGGCTGTTGTAGAGGCGCAGGCTCACGGGACTATTCTAGGAAATACCGGACCCTTCGGCCCTTAAAAATCCTAATCTCTCCTCGTCATGACCCGCGTCATCACGGAGTTCCTCCTCAGCTGCCTGGCGATCCTCTTCGCCGGCGCCTGGCTGACGCGCTGCGCGGACCGGATCGCCGAGCTGAGCGGCCTGGGGCGCATATTCGTCGGGAGCGTCTTCCTCGCCGCCGCCACCTCTTTGCCGGAGCTCAGCGTGGACCTCAGCGCGGTGCGCCAGGGGAACCCCGATCTGGCCGCCGGAGACCTGCTCGGCAGCAGCCTGATGAACCTGCTCATACTCGCCGTGCTCGACACGGCCGGCATCTCCTCCCGCCGGGCCTTCGGCGCCGAGTCGCGGCACCACGCCACCGCCGCCTTGCTGACCATCTTCCTGACCGCCTGGGTCGGCCTGGCCGCGGCCTCCGGCGGAGGGGCGCCGCTGCTCGGCGCGGGGCCGTTCTCCTGGGGCGTGCTCGTCATCTACGCGCTGGGCATGCGCGTGATCTGGCGCGAGCAGGACCACGGCGAGGCCGCCGCCGAGCTGAAACGGCCCGGCCCGCGGCTGGCCAAAGAGCTGGCCCGGCCCGTCGCGGGCTATGTCGGGGCCGCGCTCGTGATCCTCGCCGCCGCGCCGCGCCTGGCCGCCTCTGCGGAGAGACTCGCCGAGCTTACCGGACTGGGCCAGTCCTTCATCGGCACCACGGCGCTGGCCGTGGCCACCTCCCTGCCGGAGCTGGTCGCCACCGTCACGGCCTTCCGCATCGGCGCGCCCGACCTCGCGCTCGGCAACATCTTCGGCAGCAACGCGTTCAACATGCTCCTGTTCCTGCCCTTGGACCTCGCGCTGCCCGGCTCCTTCTTCGGGGCCATCCGGCCGGCCCACGGGCTGACGGCGTTCGCGGTGATCGCGGCGACGACCTTGGCCGTCATGGGCCAGGTGCTCAAGCCCCGGGAGCGGCGCTGGTTCCTGGAGCCTTCCCCCCAACTCATGGCGCTCCTGATCGCGGGCCTGCTATGGCTGCTGTACAACAGCCGCGGCGGCTGACGACTAAACATTAGCTTCACCCCTTCGCCATGGCCGCGGCGTCCGCTCGCGGCTATAGTACCCGCGAGGAGCGCTCCGCATGCGAAAAATCGCGGCCTATTCCGGCCTATTGATATCCGGCCTGATCCTTTCCCAGGCGCTCCCTCTCGTCGCCCCCGACGCCTGGGCATCGGTGGTGCTGCCGGTGAGGCTGGCGACGATGTTCTGCCTGGCGTTCATCATGATCCAGGTGGGCTTCGAATTCGCGATCGACAAGCATAACGTCCGCCTATACGCCTGGGATTACGTCGTCGCGGCGACGGCCGCGACCTTTCCCTGGCTGCTCTGCGCGGCCTATTTCGTCCTGGCGATGACCCCGGCGGACGCGGCGACGTCCCGGGACGCCTGGAAGCAGGCGCTCCTCATCGGCCGCTTCTCGGCTCCGACGTCCGCGGGCATCCTCTTCGCCATGCTCGCGGCGGCGGGGCTGACCTCGACCTGGGTTTTCAAGAAGGCCCGCATCCTGGCGATCTTCGACGATCTGGATACCGTGCTGCTGATGATCCCTCTCAAGATCATGCTGGTCGGGATGAAATGGCAGCTGGCCGCCGTGGGGGCCGCGACGGGGGTCCTGCTATGGCTAGGCTGGAGCCACCTCAACACCCGGGTCTGGCCGGCGAGCTGGCCCTGGGTCCTGGGCTACGCCGCGGCCGTGACCTGGGTCTGCGAAGCGGTCTCGATCGCAAGCGGCTGGGTCGATGCGACGGCTCCGATCCACCTCGAGGTGCTCCTGCCCGCGTTCGTCCTGGGCTGCGTGATCGCGGGGCAGCCTGATCACGGCGATCCGGGCGAGGAGCGCGCCGCCGCCTGGCTGACCAGCGGCTTCATGGTCCTGGTCGGGCTGTCGATGCCGCCCTTGATGGAGCGCGCGGCGTCCGCCGCGGACGCGGGCGGCCTGCGGACGGTCATCGGAGGCGCTTGGCCGGGATGGGGCATGATCGCCCGGCACGTGGTCTGGATCACCGCGCTCTCCAACCTGGGCAAGATGTTCAGCTTCTTCTGCTACCGGGCCGAGGCCTCGCGCAAGGAGCGCCTCGCCGTGTCGATCGCGATGTGGCCGCGCGGCGAGGTCGGCGCCGGAGTCCTGGTCGTCTCGCTGTCCTACGGCCTCGAGGGACCGGTCGTCACCGTGGCGCTTCTGTCTCTCGCCCTCAACCTTCTCTGCACGGGGATCTTCATCGCGGCGGTCAAGGCGTTGATCGATCCCGGCGGCGCGCGCCCCGTCAGTTGACGACGCGCGCGCGGGTCTCGGCCCGCCGGTTGGCGCGCCAGCATTCCTCGGTCGCGTCCGGGCAGTCCGGCTTTTCCTTGCCGAAGCTGATCGTGGACATGCGGCTCATCGGCACGCCGAGCGCGCGGTAATAGTCGCGCACGGCCCGGGAGCGCTTCTGTCCGAGGGCCAGGTTATAGGCCACGGTGCCGCGCTCGTCGCAGTGCCCCTGAATCTGGACCTCGACCTTCGAGTTGGCCTTGAGCCATTCCGCGTTGGCCTTCAGCGCCGCCATCGCGCCGCCGTCCAGCGAGTCCCGGTCGTAGGCGAAATGAACGGACGCGAGCGTCGGGACGGACTGGAACGTTTTCCCGCGCAGGGACGCCTCGGTGACCTCCGCCGCGCCAGGCAGCCCGGCCTCCATCGAGCCCGAGGGAGACTCGCTTCCGCCGACCTTCGCCGTCTTCTTGTCCGCCTTGCGAGCGGTCGTACAGGCCTGGACGAGAAGCAGAAGGCAGAGGAACGGGATCAGCGTCGAACGATCATTCGTCTTCATGGATTCTTCCTTGGAACGGGGATTCGCGCCTTCTTCCCGGCCGTATCGCGCTTTCGGGAGGCCTCGGCCTCGCCGCGTACGTCGTCGGCCACGCTCCCGGCGAGGCGCGCATAGCGGCCGGCTTCCTCCCAATCGCCGGCTTTCAGCTTCTCGCGAGCCAGCCGCAGGTCGTTTTCCACCGAGCGGATTCGTGACGCCGCATAGATCTCGCCTCCGGCCTGCCGGGCCACGGCGAGCGCCGCGCCCGCCGCGGCGACCGCCTCCTCGGCGTCGGCCTTGTCCTTCTTTCTCGCGGCCGACGAGCACGACGAAGCGAACAGCGCCGCCAAAACCAGCGGGAATACCCGTGAGCTCATTTTCGCGTCCCCGCCTTCCGCTTTTTCGGGGAGGCCGCCGCGCCATTGGCCTTAGCCGTCTTTTCCGCGAGCCGGGCGGCGTCGCGCGCCTTGAGGGCCGTACCCTGCGCCTCGCCGAACTTCTTCTTCTTGAAGCCGGCTTCGGCGGCGGAGAGCGCCGTCACGGCTTCCTCGAGCCGCGCCGGGGAAAAGGCCTCGGCTCCGGCCTTGCGTGCGCTGGAGACGCTCAAGCGCGCCTCGTCCAGCGCGACGGCCGCCTCCTGCTTCCCCCCTCCGCAGGCGCTCGTCATGACGCACGCGACCGCCGCCAACGTCCAACCCGCAGCCTTCTTTCTCATATTCAGACTCCTCGAGACGAGCCAAGATCGTGAGCCGCTCCGGCGAAGGGGGTCCCGCCCCGGAGCGGCCGAAAGCGACGAGGACATTGTAGAAGGGGAAGCGGTTGTCGAGGAGTGGCGGAAATGCCGCATGGCGTGGTGAAAGAACCACGCCCTCACCCCATCGCGTCAGCGCGGCGCGAGGTCGTGCTTCTTGAGAAGGTCGTAGAGGTTCTTGCGGTCCATGCCGGCGATCTCCGCGGCGCGGGTGATATTCCCCTCCGCTTGCTTAAGCAGCTGCCGAAGATACGTCTTCTCAAAAGACTCGAGGACCGCCTGCTTCGCTTCCCGGAACGCGGGCAAGACCCCGCCCCGCTTCACGGAGACGGAGCCGGAGGACATCGGCGCCGGCAGATGCGCCGCCTCGAGCCTGTCCGCGGCGAGCGGGAAGGCGCGCTCAATCGCCTTTTCCAGCTCCGCGACGTTCCCCGGCCAGTCGTGCGCCGACAGAGCCGAGGCCGCCTCGGGCGCCAGCGCGGGAATACCCCGCCCCGAACGCTTGGCGATGCGGGCCATAAAATGACCGGCGAGTGGGACGATATCTTCGCGGCGCTCGCTCAGGAAAGCCAGGCGCACGCGGGTCGAAGAAAGGCGCAAAAAGAGATCTTCGCGAAAACGGCCCCCGGCGACCGCCGAGGAAAGATCTTGGGAAGCCGCTATGATCCGGATATCCACCGTGACCGCTTCCAGGCTGCCGGGACGGCGAATCTTGCTCTCTTGAATGAAGCGCAGGACTTTTGCCTGCAGCGCGGGCGGCAAGGCTTCCGCATTCTTGAGCAGAAGCGTGCCTCCCGCGGTCGCGGCGAGCAATCCGGCCTTGTCGCCTTGCGCGGCGGCGAAGGTTCCCCGAAAGCGGCCGAACAGCTCCGCCTCGAGGCGCGCTTCAGGCGAGGCCGCGCAGTCGACGAACGCGAAAGGTCCGCCGGCCCGCCGGCTGAGCCCGTGAAGGGAGCGGGCGGCCAGGTCCTTCCCGGTTCCCGGGCCGCCTTCGAGCAGCACCCCGCCGTCCGAGCCGGCCGCGTCGGTCAGCGCGCGGAAGACCTCGCGCATCAAGGCTCCGGTCCCGACCATGCCTCCGAAGCCGTCGCGGACCATGAGCTCCGCGCGAAGACGCCGGTTTTCCGCGGCGAGCCGGCGGCGCTCGAGCACGCCCTCGACGACGAGGCGGATCTCCTCGTTCTTGAAGGGCTTGACGATGTAGTCGCTGGTCCCCAGGCGCATCGCCTCGACCGCCGTGCGCGTGCTGCCGAAAGCCGTCACCAGAATGACGGGAACGTCCGGCGAGCGGCTCTTCACCGCCTGCAGGATATCCACCCCCGTCAGCTTGGGCATGCGGACGTCCGAGATCACGAGATCGAAGGGCTCGCGGTCGAAGGCGCGCAGCGCGTCCTCCGGCTTCTGGTGCGCCGTGACCTTATAGCCGGCTTCGCCCAGGACGGCCTGCAGAAGACGGCACATCCCGGCTTCGTCGTCGACGACGAGAATGCGCTCGGCGCGGTTAGGCATGGGCGGCGGCCTCGAGCGGAAGCGAAAGGGTGAACGACGCGCCCGCGCCCGGACTGCTTTGGACCCGCAAAGCCCCGCCGTGGCGCTCCACGAGGGCGTAGCTCGTGGCCAGGCCGAGGCCCGTGCCGTGATCCTTGGTCGTAAAGAAGGGAGTGAAGACGCGTCCGAGGTCCTCCGCGGATATGCCGACGCCGTCGTCGGTGACGACCACCTCGACCCGCTCGCCGCGCCCGGCGGTCTCGATGGACAGGGTCCCCCCTCGCGGCATCGCCTGGCAGGCGTTGAGGCACAGGTTGAGCAAAGCCTGCTTGATCTGGTCCCGATCGAGCGTGACCTGAGGCAGACCCTCGGCGAGGCGCAGCTCGAGGGCCACGCCTTGGGCTTTCGCCTGCGCGCGGAGCAGGGCCGCGGTGTCCGCGACGAGCTCGTTCAGATTCGCGGTCTCGCGGACGGGCTCCTTCGGCTTGGCGAAATCGAGCAGCTGGGACACGAGCCGCTGACAGCGGATCGTTTCGCGGCTGATGTCCTCCAGCGCCTGGCGCCGGGGGTCATCGGGCGCGGTCTTCTCCAGCACGAAATCGGCGAAGCCGGAGACGACGTTCAGGGGGTTGTTGATCTCGTGCGCCAGTCCGGCCGCGAGCTGGCCCACGGCGGCCATGCGCTCCGACCGCGCCAGCTGCTTCTCGGATTCGAGCACTTGATCGTGGGCCGCCTCGATCTCGCCCCGATTTTTCAGGAGGCGCGAGGTCATCTCGTTGAAGGTCGCGGCCAAGTCTCCCACCTCGTCGCGGGTCGAGACGGGAATGCGCGTATCCAAGCGACCTCCCGCCACCTCGCTCACGCCCCGGGCGAGGGCATCGAGCGGCCGGCTGATCTGCCAGGCCAGGACCGCGCCGACCGCCGCCGCGAAGAGGAGGCTGGCGACGAAGGCCAGAAGAAGAAAATAGCGGAGCGTCTCCGCGTGCGAGTAGGACTCCTCGGTCGGCTGTCGAACCACGACCCGCCAGGAAGCCTCCTTGACCGGGGCGAAGGCGGCCAGGATCGACACGCCCTCGTTGTTGACGAACTCGATGACGCCCTCCCGACGCGTGATGAATTCCTGCACGGGGGCGCGGCCGGCGGCGCTCATCAGGAGCCGCTCCTTCTGAGGGTGAACGATGATATGCCCCTTTCCGTCGATGATGTAGGCATAGCCGGATTTCCCGATGCGGATCTCCTCGATGCCGCCCATGCTGTGCTCCTCGAGAAGAATGCCGGCGCTCAGGACTCCCAGGATCCGTCCCTCGCGCAGGATCGGCGCGCTGATGGCCACGGCCACCTCGTTCGTTCGCGTGCGATAGACGTCGGAGAAGGAGGTCGCCCGGGTGCGCAGGGCCGGAGCCGTGAATTGCTCGAAGACAGAGGGCGGCAGAAGGCGGCGGGTATCCGGCCCGGTCTGGTCCATGATGACGACTCGACCTTTCGCGTCGGAGATCAGGACCCCGTCGATGAGCTCGGTGACCCCGGCCACCAGCGTCAGCGCGTGGCGCTGGCGCGCGGGGTCCATGCTGACGACGTCCGGATGGAGCGCGAGCGCGTCGACGGTCTGGCGGGCCTTCGCCATGACTTCGTCGATCTGGGCCGCGAGGTTGCGCGCGATGGCGAGCTCGTCCTGCTGCTTCTGCGTCTTGAGCGCCTCGTTGGTGTGGCTCAAGGTCGCGATGCCCGCGAAAACGACGGCGAGCGCGGCGACCGAGACCAAAGCGGCCGTCAGCTTGACCC
The DNA here is from genome assembly GCA_036676805.1 of Elusimicrobiota bacterium. Taxonomy (GTDB): domain Bacteria; phylum Elusimicrobiota; class Elusimicrobia; order UBA1565; family UBA9628; genus GWA2-66-18. The sequence goes on along the minus strand of JAKFCD010000128.1, from coordinate 6,364 downwards.
GGAGTCCGAGGCGGATTCGAGGAAACATTCTCGGCTTGATTCTAACATTCCCCGCAAACGCTTCACCTGCCTCCCTGAAATTGCGATAATACCATCCTCATGCGCGTCACCACACGGCTCGTCGTCTCCATCGTCCTCGCCGCGGCGCTCGTCTCCGCCGGCTGGACCTTCTTTCAGGCCCGCGGCGAGCGCGTCCGTCTCCTCGAGGAGCTCAACCACCGCGGCGTGCTGCTCGCCGACAGCCTGCGCGAGGCCGCCGAGCCGCTCGCCAAGCGCGCCGACGCGAAGGCGCTGACGCGCATCGCCGAGAAGTTCGGCGGACGGCGGCGCCTGCGCGGGATATCCCTGCACTCCCCGGACGGCAAGACCCTCGTCGCGACCGCGGGGCTCCCCGAGGCCGCCCCGCCCCCTCCGCCCGGCGTCATGATGGACTGCGGGCTGATCCCGGGCGGCGCGCTGCACCGGTGCGCCGCCAACTTCGAGAATTCACCCGGGTTCATCTCCGTCTTTCAAGACGCGACTTACGTCGAAGCCGGCGTGCGCGAGGTCTGGCGGCGCGGCTTCTTCCGCCTGCTCACCCAGGTCCTGCTCATCACCGCGATCACCCTTTGGATCGTGCGCTTCGACATCCTGGCGCCCATCGAGCGCACCGCGGAATGGATGCGCCAGCAGCGCGCGGGCGAGGGAAGGGGCGCGGCGCTTCCGCCCGGCGGCCTCCTCGGCCCGCTGGCCAACGAGGCGGCGGGGCTCGCGAAAAGCCTCGAGACGGCGCGCGCCGCGGCGGAGGCCGAGGCCCGCCTGCGCCACAGCGGCCAGTCCATCTGGACGCCCGACCGCCTCAAGGAGCACGCCAAGGACCGGCTCGCCGGGCGGCCGATGATCGTCGTCGCCAACCGCGAGCCGTACATGCACGTCAAGCGCGACGGCACGGTTAAGGTCGTGCGTCCCGCGAGCGGCCTCGTCTCCGGCGTCGAGCCGATCCTCAAGGCCTGCGGCGGGACCTGGGTCGCCCACGGAGCCGGCGACGCGGACCGCGAGACGGTGGATTCAAGCGACCGCGTGCGCGTGCCGCCCGAGGAGCCCCGCTACTCACTGCGGCGCGTCTGGATCACGAAGGAGCAGGAGGAAGGCTACTATTACGGCTTCGCCAACGAGGGCCTGTGGCCGCTGTGCCATATCGCCCACGCCCGCCCGCAGTTCCGGGCCGAGGACTGGAAGCAGTATCACGCCGTCAACCGCCTGTTCGCCGACGCGGTCCTCGCCGAGATCGAGGGCGTCGATCAGCCCTGCGTCCTGATCCAGGACTACCACTTCGCGCTCCTGCCGCGCATGATAAAGGAGGCGCGTCCCGACGCGCGCGTCTCCCTGTTCTGGCATATTCCCTGGCCCAACCCCGAGGCGTTCGGCATCTGCCCCTGGCAGCGGGAGATCCTCGACGGGATGCTCGGCGCCGACGTCCTCGGCTTCCACATCCAGTATCACTGCAACAACTTCCTGGAGACCGTCGACCGCGCGCTCGAGTGCCGCATCGACTGGGAGCGCTTCGCCGTGCGCCGCGGCGACCACTCGACCTTGGTCAAGCCCTATCCGATCAGCGTGGCGATGGAGGAGGACGCCGGCCCGCTCCCGTCGAAGGAAGCGTTGATGGCCTCGGTCGGCGCGAAAGGCTCGATCCTGGCCCTCGGCGTGGACCGGCTCGACTACACCAAGGGCATCGTCGAGCGCTTCCTCGCCGTCGAGCGCTTCCTCGAGGGCAATCCCGCGTACGCCGGCCGCTTCGTCTTCGTGGAGCTGGGAGCGCCGAGCCGCACGACCATCCCGCGCTACCGCGAACTCGTCGAAGAGGTCAAGAAGGAGGCGGAGCGCATCAACGCCCGCTTCGTCTCGAAGGAGCACAAGGACTGGAAGCCCATCGTGCTGGCGATCGCGCACCATGAGCGCAACGAGGTCGCGCGCTGGTACCGCGTCGCCGACATCTGCGCGGTCACCTCGCTGCACGACGGGATGAACCTCGTCGCCAAGGAGTTCGTCGCCGCCGACCGAGAGGAGCCGGGCGCGCTGATCCTCAGCCGCTTCACGGGCGCCTCGCGCGAGCTGCGCGACGCCCTGATCGTCAACCCCTACGACGTCGAGCGCGTGGCCGACGCCCTGCGGGAGGCCGTCGAGATGGAGCCCGAGGAGCGCCGCCGACGGTGGGAGTCGATGCGCGAGGGCATCCGCGAGAACAACATCTACCGCTGGGGCGCGCGGCTCGTCGACGACCTGGCGCGGGTCCGCCTCGACGGCAAGCCGGCTTAGCCGAGCGCCAGCCGCTTCAGCAGGACGTCCACCCCCGCCAGCCCCTCGACGCGCCTGCGCGCGCGGGTGGGCCCCGTGCCGACCTTGACCGTCAGCGCGCCGCGGCCGAGGTGGCGGAAGGCCTCCTCGTCGGTCTCGTCGTCGCCGATGAACATGATGCCCGCGCGCAGGCGGCGCGCGGCGAAGGCGATGGCCTCGCCCTTGCCCCAGCGGTCCGCCGGGCGGAACTCCCAGATCCGCTTGCCCCCGGACAGGCGCCAGCCCGGAGGCAGCAGCCCGGCGAGCAGGCGGCGCAGGCGAGACGGGTCGCGGATCACGCCGGGGGCCAGCCTCCAATGCACCGCCACCGCCGTCGCCTTGGCCTCGACGCGCACCCCCTTGAGGCCGCGCACCGCGCGCGCCGCGTCCTCCGCCAGCGCCCTCGCCTGACGCGCGCGAAGGCTGAGACGGGGATGGCTCCAGCGCGGCCCGATCCCATCGAGCGTCCAACCGTGCTCGCCCGCCAGGGCCGCGCCGGAGCCGGCGAGCGCGCGGCGCAGGAAGGCGCGCGGGCGCCCGCTCACGATGAGGACCCGCACCCCCGGCGCGCGTCCCAGCCGCGCGAGCAGGGCGCGCCGGCGGGAGCTCAGGCGGACCGCCGCCGGATCCCGCTTCAGCGCGGCCAAGGTCCCGTCGAAGTCGAGCGCGACAAGAAGCCTCTTGGGAGCGGCGATGGCGGGCATGGCGGTTAGGATAGCAATTCGTCCTCAGCGCTCGAGCAGCTCCCAGCCGCGCGCGCGCGCGGCGCGGGCCAGGCGCGCGTCAGGGCGCACCGCGACCGGCCGCCCCACGGCCTCCAGCAGCGCCAGGTCGGAGTGCGAGTCGGCGTACGCGGAGGCCTCGCGCAAGTCCTCCCCGAGAGACCGGCACAGGGCGTTCGCCAGAAGAAGCTTGTCCGCGCCGTAAGGGTGCTCGACGGGAGGCGCGGACAAGTACCGGCCGGCCTCCCGGGCGCAGACGGTGGCGATGCAATGCGCGATGCCCAGGCGCCGCGCCAGCGGCGCGGCCAGGAAATCGGGCGCTCCGGTCAGCAGCGCGAGGCGGTCCCCGGCGCGCCGGTGGCCCTCGAGCCTCGCGAGCGCGCTCGCACGCAGCGCGGAAAGCGGCCTGTCCGCAATGAAGGATTCCGCCCAGCCGGCGACCTCCTCGGGGGCGAGCCCGGCGAGATAGGCCTTGTTCGATTTCCAGCGCGGGAGGAAGGCGAGGCCCGCGAGGAGCTGCCGCGGGCCCAGGCGGCGACGCGCGAGGAGCCGCAGGAAAAAGGCCTGCTCGCAGCTCAGCGGGCCCGGCGTCAAGGTGCCGTCCAGGTCGAAGAAGGCGAGCGCCACGCTAGGCTTGCGCCTCCTCGGCGAAGGCGAGCTCGGCCAGCACGGGCAGCCCGCGCGCCAGGCACAAGGCCAGCGCGGCGCCGGTCAGGACCGCGGTGACGGACCGGAGGGACGCCCCCCAGCGGAGCCAAAGCCCGGGCGCCAGCTCCGAGGCCGGCTCCAGCAGCAGGATCCAGCAGAACACCGCCGCCTTCGTGGTCGCGTACACCGCGCGCATCAGGCGCCCGGCCACGAGGAAGCGCCCCAGCCGCGTGCGCATCATGCCGAACGCGCTCTCCCCGCGCGCGGCAGCGTGCGCCCGCATCGAGTCGACGAGGAAGCTGCGGGTGAGAAACACGAACGCGACCCAGACGGGAACGAGGTCCAGGTCGGCGAGCGCGACCCACAGGACGTTCTCGACGACGCGGTCGGCCGCGATGTCGAAGGCCGAACCGAAGAGCGTGACCTCCCCCCGCCGGCGGGCCACCCAGCCGTCCACGCCGTCGAGGGCGAAGGTCAGGATCAGCAGCGGCGCGGCGGCGAGGCGCCACGCCGCCGGCTCCTGATAGGCGAGCGCCACGACCAAGAACAGCAGGACGAGACGGCCGGCGGTGATGAGGTTAGCCATGGACGGCCTGATTCTAGCCGCGTCCCGGAGCGCCGGACAGCGTCGCCGCGTAAACCAATTATGACCGGGGGCCGCCCGACAACGGCAGGAACCGGCCGGCTTCACCGTCAAAACCCCGTGAACTTGGAGGTATCGCCTAGCGCCGGGCGCCGGTGGCCGCGTCGAAGAGATGCACCGACCCGGGCGGCACCGAGACCTTGCACGACGGGCCGCCGGCCCAGGTCCCGGGGACGACGGCGCGCAGGGACGCGCCGCCGGCGTCGAGGGTCAGGATCGTGTGCGAGCCCACCGGCTCGACGAGGACGACGGCCGCCTCGCGGCCCGTCCCCACGACCAGCTCCTCGGGCCGCGCCCCGACGAGGAGCTCGCCGGGCGGCAGGTCCCCGAAGAGGCCTGAGCGCTCCGCCTCGGCGCGCGGCACGATGTTCATCGGCGGCGCGCCCAGGAAGGTCGCCACGTAGACGTTGGCGGGGCGGCGGTATATCTCCTCGGGCGTGCCGATCTGCTGGAGCTTGCCCTCGTTGAGGAGCACCACGCGGTCGGACATGGTCATCGCCTCGACCTGGTCATGGGTCACGTAGACGACGGTGCCCTTGGCGCGCTTGAAGAGCAGCTTGAGCTCGCCGCGCGTGCGTTCTCGAAGAACGGCGTCCAGGTTCGAGAGCGGCTCGTCGAGCAGGAAGGCGCGCGGCTCGCGCACCAGCGCGCGCGCCAGCGCCACGCGCTGGCGCTGGCCGCCGGAGAGCGCGGCGGGACGGCGCTCGAGCAGGGGCTCGAGGCCCAGGCGCGCGGCGGCGTCGGCCGTGCGCCGGGCGATCTCGGCGGCGGGCGCGCCGCGCAGCTTGAGGCCCATAGCCACGTTCTCCCCGACGGTGAGGTGCGGATACAGGGCGTAGTTCTGGAAGACGAAGGCGATGTCGCGGTCCTTGGGCGGGACGTCGGACACCTCGCGCCCGCCGATGCTCAGGCGCCCGGAATCGGCGTACTCGAGGCCGGCGATGATGCGCAGCAAGGTGGTTTTGCCGCAGCCCGAGGGCCCGAGCAAAGAGACGAACTCCCCGTCGGCGACGGTGAACGACACGCCGTCGAGCACCGGCTTGCCGCCGGCGAACGACTTGCGGATCTCCTCGACTTTCACTTCGGCCATATATTCATCCCTTCACCGCTCCCGCGGTGAGACCCTCGACGATGCGGCGTTGGAAGGCGAGCACGATGGCCACGACCGGCAAAGTCGTGACCACGACGGCGGCGGCGATCTGCCCCCACGGGACCTCGTAGACCGTCACGCCCGAGAGCATGGCGATGCCCACGGGCACGGTGCGCGCCGCGTCGCGCGAGACCAAGGTCTGCGCGATCAGGAACTCATTCCACGAAAAAATGAAGACGAGGATGGCCGTCGTGGCCACCGCCGGCGCCGACAGCGGCAGCACGATCTTCCACAAGGTCTGCCAGCGCGAGAGCCCGTCGAGCCACGCCGCCTCCTCGACGTCCTTGGGCAAGCGGTCGAAAAAAGCCTTGAGCACCCAGATGGCGAAGGGCAGGTTCAGCGCGGTGTAGGCGATGACGAGCCCGGTCCGGGTGTTGAGCAGGCCCGCCTTCGCGGCGAGCATCTTGAGCGGCACGATGAGGACGGTCCCGGGAAACAGCGAGAGCCCCAGGATGCCGATCAGCGCGGCTCGCCCGCCGGGCAGCCCCAGGCGGGAAAAGGCGTAGGCCGCGCAGACGCCGAGAGCGGTCGTGAGCGCCGTGGTCCCGGCGCCGACGACGAGGCTGTTCCAGATATAGGTCGCGAAAGGCCGCGCCTTGAACATCTGCGCGTAACTCGAGAAGTCGAGCGTCGAGGGCCAGTAGCGCACGGGCACGGCCGCCACCTCGACCGCCGGCTTGAGCGAGGTGATCGCCTGCCACAGGAAGGGCGCCAGGCTCCAGGCCGCGACGGCGGCGACGGCGAGCAGGAACAGCGCCCGGCCGCGCAGCGTGGGCCTCATCGCGCCCCTCGCCCGCGCGAGACGCCGAGCATGACCCCGGTCATCAGCACCAGGCACAGCGCCATGGCGACGACCAAGGCGCAGCCGTAGGCCAGCTCCTGATA
>JAKFCD010000127.1:0-31345 GCA_036676805.1 Elusimicrobiota bacterium | reverse complement strand
CATCCCGAAGAAATTCCCCGCCGGCCTTCGCTACCTGACCCCGGAGATCGCGCGCGGCATGTTCGACTTTCCCGCCGACATGTCCCGCGTGCCGGCCGTTCCCAACCGCCTCGACACCCAGGTGCTCGTCCAGCACTACGAGCGCGAATGGGCCCGCATCAGCCACGGCGGCTGATTTGGTGATTTTGGTGTCAGTCCTGTCGTTTTCACTTTGGAGGATTCACTTTGGCGAAAAGTGAAACCGGCAAGACTGACACCAGGCTGACTCGGCGGGAGTTCATCGGCGGCGCCGTGGCGGCGGCTTTTCTCACGGCTTGCCGGGGCGAGCGGGATATCCCGGGCGAGCTTCTGGGGCCGAACCGCGCGCTGGGGCATAAGCTGCTCGCGGGCGGCTTTCCGGCGCCTTCCTCGACGGAGCGGGTGCCCATCGTGATCGTGGGCGGCGGGGCCGCCGGGCTTTCGGCGGGCTGGAAGCTGCTGCGCTCCGGCGAGGGCGGCTTCATCGTGCTGGACCTCGAGGCGCGGGCAGCGGGCAACGCGGCCTGGGGCGAGAACGAGGTCAGCCGCTATCCATGGGGCGCCCACTACCTGCCGGTGCCGGGGCCGGGGGCGCGGGCCGTGCGGGAGCTGCTGCGCGAGCTCAAGGTGATCACGGGCGAGAGGGGCGGCAAGCCGGTCTACGACGAGAACGTCCTGTGCCACGCTCCCGAGGAACGGCTGTATCACCACGGACGCTGGCAGGACGGCCTGTACCCCCGCCTCGGCGCGACGGACGCGGACCTGGCCGAGCGCGACCGCTTCCACGCGGAGATCGCGGCCTTGCGGGCCCGCGTCGGCCGCGACGGCCGCCCCGCCTTCGCCATCCCGATGGAGAACAGCTCTCGCGACCCCGAGCTCCTCGCGCTCGACCGGCTCTCGATGGCCGCCTGGCTCGACCGGAGGGGCTACCGCTCCCCGGGACTGCGCTGGTACGTCGAGTACGCCTGCCGCGACGATTACGGCGGGGAGCTGTCCGAGGTCTCGGCCTGGGCCGGCCTGCATTACTACGCCGCGCGCGGCGAGGGCGAGGACGACCGCTTCCTCGTCTGGCCGGAGGGCCTGGGGTTTCTCACGAACAAGCTCGCCGCGGCGCTGGGCCCGCGCGTGCGCACCGGCGCGCTGGCCTTCGACGTGGCGCCCGACGGGGACGGCGTCCGCGTGGACTACCACGACGCGGCGACGGGCGCCGTCCGCCGCGTCCTGGCCAAGCGCGCCATCGTCTGCGCCCCCCGCTTCGCCGCGCGCCGCATCGTCAAGGCACTGCGCGAGGACAAGGCTCCGTCGTCCTTCGCCTACGCCCCGTGGTTCATCGCGAACCTCACCGTCGAGGACCCTCCGGCCGGGCTCGGCGCCGCGCCCGCCTGGGACAACATGATCTACGGCGGCAAGGGGCTGGGCTACGTCGACGCGACGCATCAGAGCTTTTCCCAGAAGCGCCGCCGTTCCGTGTGGACCTACTATCTCCCGCTGACCGGCGGGCCCGACGCCCAGCGCGCGGCCGCGTACAGGAGGACCCTCGCCGATTGGCGCGAGCTGTGCCTGGGCGACCTCGAGCGCGCCCTGCCGGGCCTGCGCCGGCGCGTGTCGCGCCTCGACGGCTGGGTCTGGGGCCACGGCATGATCCTGCCCAAGCCCGGCTTCATCTGGGGCGCGGAGCGCCGGCTGGCGTCCAGGCCGATCGGGCCGGTGCATTTCGCCCACTCCGACCTCTCGGGGCTGTCGATCTTCGAGGAAGCCCAGGACCGGGGCGTGCGCGCGGCCGAGGCCGTGATGTCCTCTTTGGGAAAGCCCTACCGCTCGAGCCTGTGATATCATAGGGGCATGGCCGAACCGACGACGCGCCACCTGACGATCCTGCTGACCGACATCAAGGGCTTCACGGACAAGACCTCGTCCAAGACCCGCGCGGCCATCTCCACGATGCTCGACGAGCACCGCGCGGTGGTGCTTCCCCTGCTCGAGGGGCGCGGCGGCCGCCTGATCAAGACGATCGGCGACGCGTTCCTCATGACCTTCGAGAGCCCCACGAACGCGGTGCTCGCGGGCGTGGACGTGCAGGAGGCGCTGGCCAAGCTCAACGAGGGGCGCGCGGCGGACGACCGCCTCGAGATCCGCATCGCCATCAACTCCGGCGAAGTCAACCTCATGGAGAACGACGTCTTCGGCGAGGCGGTCAACATCACCGCCCGCATCGAGAGCATCGCCGAGGCGGGGCAGGTGTACTTCACCGAGGCCGTCTACCTGGCGATGAACAAGGCCGAGGTTCCCTCGAGCGAGATCGGCCTCATGCAGCTCAAGGGCATCCCCGAGAAGATCCGCGTCTACAAGGTCCGCCGCGAGGAGCCGGTCGGCGCCTCCGCCGCGGCCGCGCCCGTGAAGTCCCGCTTCTTCGGCCTCCTCGCTCCCGCGGCGGCGGCGCCTGCGCCCATCGCGGGGGCGAAGGCGTCGCTCTCATCGGCGGCCGTGCCCTCCACCTGGAAGCGCTTCGGCGCGCTCCTTCTCGACGGCCTGTTCTGCGCCCTCCTCGCGGGAGCGATCACCGGCGGCGGAGCCACGGTCCGCGCCAAGAAGAAGCTCGGGACTTCCAACGTCGCGGTGAGCGTGAAAGGCCTCGACATCAAGACCGACGAGGCCGCGGTCCTTTACGACGACCAGAAGGGGCTGCGGGTGACGGTCGAGGAAGAGGGCGGCGGCCGCAGCGGCGGCCGCGACTGGATGTTCGCCTTGGTCTGGTTCGTCTACAACCTCGTCTTCCTTCAGAAGCTCGGGACGACCCCGGGCAAGCGCCTGCTCAAGCTCAAGGTGGTCTCAGTGGATGGCCGGCCGCTCGACAACCGCCAGCGGCTCACCCGCGCGTCGGTCTCCTTGCTCTCCGGCTACGCCGCCGGCCTCGGCTACCTGTGGGCGCTATGGGAGCCGCAGCGGCGCGGCTGGCATGACCTGATGGCCGACACGCGCGTCGTCGCGGCCGAGTAGCTCCCCCCGCGCCGTGAAGGCGCGCTCCCGGAGCGCGGCCAGGCGCGAGGCCTGACGATCGTAGCGCGCGGCGAGGAAGGCACCGTACAGCGGTATCCAGGACGCCCCCCGCTTCACCCGGTACAGGCGCTCGACGGCGCCGCTCAGCGCCTCCTCGACGGCGAGCAACGCCGCCTCTCGCCGCTTCGCGTCGGGCTTGCCCCGCAAGGACAGCAGCGCGGGCGGAAGATCGGCGGCCACGCCGGGATGGTCCGACAGGTCTTCCTCGAGGGCGAGGCGGCCCGTCGCGTCGAGCCGGCCCGGCGGGACGAGCAGGTGATCGATGCGCTTGGGCCGTCGCGGGTCGCCGCACAACTCTCGCCCCCTGGGCGCGCAGGGGGCGCCGAGGCCGAGCAGGTCGAGGAAAAGGTCGAACTCCCGGTCGCCGTGGCCGGAGTTGAGGTCTCCCAGGATCACGAAGGGGCGTCCCGCCGACAGCTCGCGCACGCCTTCGGCGAGCTCGAACAGCTCGGCCAGGCGCAGGAGGCGATAGCTCGTCTCCGGGTAGTCGGCCAAGGTGTGCGCGGCGTAGACGTCGAGCTCGCCCCAGGGCGTGGCGACGCGCGCGAGCAGGAAGCCCTTGCGGGGCACGGCCTCCCCCTGGAACGGATGGCGCAGCGAGGGCCGCACCGTGCTGAAGGGCCGCTCCTCCTTGAGCAGGATCGGCCAGCGGGACAGGATGGTCAGGCCCGAACGGAAGGCGATGGTCCGGTGAAAGCGCGCGGCGTGGGGAAGGCCCGCCGCCCCGGCGAGCGCGGCGCTGTCCCCGTCGCGCCACAGCTCCTGGAGCCCGACGACGTCGTAGCCCCCCGCGCCGATCGCTCGCCCGGCCTCCAACATGCGCTTGGCGAGCCGGGGATGCACGAGCGGTATCCCGGCGGCGTTGAAGGTCAGCGCCCGGATGCGCGGCGGCTCGGCCGCCCCGGCGAGTGAGGCCGCGAGCAGCAGGCCGATCAGGGGCGCCATTCGCCTTTGCCCAGCCGCTCGAGCAGGAAGTAGTTCGTCGCGGGGCGCCCCGGCACCGCGAGCGTCGCGAGGCCCAGGAGCACGTCGGGCTCGTGAGGATCGGGCTGGACGAGGTAGTCGCGCAGGAGCCGCTCCGGCTTCCAAAACGCGTTGCGCGGGCTCGCGCCGTAATCGAGCAGCAAGGAGGCGGGAAGCCGGTCGTCGGGCGCCGCGGGCGGGACGACGCGGTAAAAGCCGAACGGCGCGCCCGCCCCCGTCCACTCCGTGTCGAAGCCGTCCTGGCGCGGCGGGCGGTTGTAGCCCTCGAGGCCGTCGGCGCGGAAAAAGCCCTTCACGAACTTGCGTATGCCGAGCAAAGCCAGGACGGGCGGGTGGTTCCAGCCGCGGAACTCCCAGCCGGCCAGCGCGTCCTCGTCCGGGGCGCGGCCTCCGGCCATTAGGACCTTGAGCTCTCGCGCCTTCATCGTCTTCATGGCGGCGAACAGCGGGCGGTGCTCCATCAGCTCCTCCCGGCGAGGCGCTCGGCGCACAGGCGCGCGACGGCCATGATCGCGTGCTGAGGATTGACCCCGAGGTTGGTCGGGAACACCGAGGAGTCGGCGACGACGAGGTTGGAGACGCCGTAGACGGCGAAATCGGTCCCCACGACGCCCGCCCCGGGGCGCGCGGCCATGCGCGCGGTGCCGAACAGGTGCGAGAGGATCCACGAATAGCAGCGCGGGTCGTCGGGGCCGGCGTCGAGGCGGCCTTCCTCGCCCGGCAGCAGCCGCTCGGGCAGGCCGTGGACGCCCGGCCACACCTCGCGCGCGCCCGCGGCGAACAGGAGCTCGGCGGCGAAGCGCAGGCCTCGCCGGATCTGCATCATGTCGCGGCGCGTCAGGTCGTAGCGGATGTCGGCGCCGAAGGGCCCCTCGCGCACCGAGCCCTCGGCCCAGGCCCGCGTCTGCACGGCGAAGATCGCCGTGCGGCGGGCCAGCGCCATCTTCTCCTTCCAGCGCCGCCCCGCGCCCGGCAGCCGCGCGAAGACGATCTCGGGCGGCAGGCCGATCGTCTCAATCTTGACGCGGTGGTCGCGGCGGTGATGAGTGGAGTCGAACCCCTGCGTGGCGCCCCGCCAAAGGTTCGCGGGCGCGTCGAACAGGCCGGTCAGCGGCGTGCCCGGATGCGCCATGAAATGCTCCCCGAGATGGGCCGAGCGCACGCCGCTGCGCGCGAGAAGGATCGGCGACTGGATCGCCGAGGCCGCGACGACGACCGCCCGCCGGGCCATGGCGCGGAACGAGGGCCGTCCGGGCGCGGAGAGCCTGCCCTCGACGCCGAGGGCACGCCCGTCCTTGATCAGCACGCGCCGGGCTTCGGCGCCGGTGACGAGCACGGCGCCCTTGGCCTCCGCCTGCGGCAGATAGGTCGTCAGCATGCTGCGCTTGGCCCCGCTCGGGCACCCCGTGAGGCACTGCCCCGTGGCCTTGCAGCCGGAGGCGTAGCGGCGGGTCGGGTCGGCGCGCACCCCGAGCTTCTTGGCGCCGTCGCGCATGAGCCGGTTGAAGCCCCCCCACGCCTCCGGCGGCGTGGGCGCCGCGTCGAGGTCGCTCTCGATCTCGTCCCAATAGCGGTGCAGCTCCTTGGGCGGGAGCGCGTCGGCGAGGCCTAAGGCCTCCCACTCGGCGAAAAGGTCGTCGGGGACGCGCCAGGCGATCGCGGAATTGATGACGGTGCTGCCGCCGAGCACGCGGCCCTGGATGACGGGGATGAAGGCGCGTCCGCGCGCCACCTGTCCGTTCATCCCGCGGAACATCGTCTTGAACGCTCCCCAGGAGTCGTCGCCGAAGGCCTTCGGGTCGATCGCGGGGCCTTCCTCCAAGACGCAGACGGAGCGGCCCGTCGAGGCGAGCGAACGCGCCGCGGTCGCGCCGGCGGCGCCGGAGCCCACGACGACGTAGTCGAAGACCTCGTCGAAGCGCGCGCCCGCCGCGCCGTCAACTCGCATCGTAGCCCACGACGCGCCTTACGGCGCGCGTGCCTCCATATCCGAAGCTCGTCACGGCCTTGAGCAGGAGGAAGACCTGCCGGATCAAGTAGACCCGGCTCTTGCCCATCGCGCACAGCGCCTCTTCCCGCTCCTCAGGAGCCAGGCGCCCGAGCGGCGGCAGGCGGCCGATCAGCAGCGGCGAGATCCAGGTCGCGGCGGCCAGCGCGGCGCGCCAGCCGAGGCGCATCGGAAGCGGCGCGTCCGCGGCGAAGCCCTTCTCGAAATCCTCGAAGCCCGCCTCGAACGCGCCGGGAAGGCCCTCGGGTCCGCCCGGCGGCAGGAGCGCGTCGAGGACGGCGCGGTCGCGCGGCGAGAGCACGAAGACCTACGCGGGATTCTTGAGGCAGGCCTCGGCGATGCTCGGCGCCGTGAGGCCGTACTTCTCGTAGAGCTCCTCGGGGGTGGCCGACTCGCCGAAGGTGCGCAGGCCGACGCGGACGACGGGGCAGGAAATCCCCCGCTCGGCGATGGCCTCGCACACCGCGGAGCCGAGGCCCCCGTGCACGTTGTGGTCCTCGACCGCGACGATGCGCTGGGAGTCCTTCGCGAGCCGCGCGACCGTGTCGCCGTCGAAGGGAAGCAAGGTGGAGGCGTTGGCGACGCGCACGGCGAAGCCCTTGGCCTCGAGAATTTTGGCGGCCTCGACGGCGTGCGGCACGGGTCCGCCCGAGGCGATGATGGTCGCTTGGTACCGCGCGGGTTTCTTCGCCGGCTCGAATATCGTGTCGATCTTGTTGGGCTGCCACTTGTAGTCCGGGCCGTGGACGTCGGGCATCTTTTGGCGGGTGAGGCGGATATAGACCGGCCCCTTATGCTCGAGCATCCAGCGCACGGCTTGCTGGGTCTCCGTGTGGTCGGCCGGCTGGAGGATCGTCATATGGGGAAGGGCGCGCATCGCGGCGACGTCCTCGAGGCCCATCTGCGAGGTGCCGTCCTCGCCGATGCCGATGCCGGCGTGCGTGCCGACGAGCTTCATATTGGTCTGGTTGTAGGCGGCGCTGACGCGGATCGACTCCACGCGGCCGATCAGGAAGCAGGCGAAGCTCGTGAGGACCGGGATCTTTCCGGAGAGCGCCAGGCCCGCGGCGACGCCGATCATGTTCTGCTCGGCGATGCCCATCTCGAAGTGCCGGTGCGGGTACTTCTTCATGAAGGGTTGGGTCATCGTGGACTTGGAGAGGTCGGCGTCCAGGACGACGAGGTTCTCGTTGGTCGCGGCGAGCTCGAGGATGGTCTCGCCGAAGGATTCGCGGGTCGCTTTAGCGGCCATTTTTGATCTCCATGCAAGCCTTGTCGGCGTCTTCCTTCTTCGGGGCGTTTCCGTGCCAGGCGATGTTGTGCTCCATGAAGGAGACGCCCTTGCCCTTGACGGTGTTGGCGATGATCGCCTGCGGCCGTCCGTCCTTGGCGGCCCAAGCGCGCGCGAGGGCGTTCTCGATGGCCGCCAAATCATGACCATCGACCGCCTGCACTTCCCAGTTGAACGCCTTCAGCTTGCCCTCGAGGGGGTCGACGTCCATGACCTCCTTGACCGGGCCGTCGATCTGCCCGCCGTTGTAGTCGACGATCGCGATCAGGTTGTCGAGCTTGAACTTGGGCGCGGCCATGAAGGCCTCCCAGCACTGCCCCTCCTGGAGCTCGCCGTCGCCGAGGGCGACGACCGTCTTCCAGTCCTTCTTGTCGAGCTTCGCGGCGGCGGCCATGCCGAGCCCGACGGAGAGCCCCTGGCCGAGCGAGCCGGTGGAGAATTCTATGCCCGGCAGGCGAAGCCTGTCCGGGTGACCTTGCAGCGGGCTGCCGAGCTTGCGCAGGTTCAGCAGGTCGGCGGTCGGGAAATAGCCGCGGTGCGCCATCACCGCGTACAGAGCGGGGCAGGCATGCCCTTTCGAGAGGATGAAGCGGTCTCGGCCCTCCCAGGCGGGGTTCTTCGGGTCGTGCTTGAGAAATCTCCAGTACAGGACCACCAGGATATCGATGATCGAAAGCGAGCCTCCGGGATGGCCGTTGCCGGCCGCCTCGATCATGCGGATGATGTCGTGGCGCAGATGCTTCGTCAGGGCCTTCAGGTCCGTCGGGGCGGCGGTCGAGGTGGGCATGATGCAATTCTACCAAAACGCGGGGCCGCGTCCAGCGAGAACATGTCAGCGGGCGGGAGGCTCCTCGCCGGACGTGATGGGCGCGCCGAACTGGCCGGGGCCGTCCGCGCGCGGAGCGAGTCGGGGCTTCCCGGTGTTCTCGAAGCCGGTCTTGAGTCTCAGCAATTCGCGGCGCAGCTTTTCCGATTCGCGCCGCAATCCCGGGATTAAATACGGCGCGTTCGGGCAAGCCAGGTCCGTCATGAGGCGCTTCAGATTCGGTTCGTCTCGGAGTTGGTCGATAAGGCGGGTCAGGAATTTCGCGGCATCGCAGCTCCTCGGCACATCCGCGCGGCAAGACTTGCTCCAGAACGCGTGCCTCTTTTTGAACGATGCCAGAGGCGTTTTGGTTTCGGCGGCGGTCAGCATGTGCGCGTAAGAGGTATCGGACGCGGTGAAGTGTTTTTCGTAGGCCGCGAGCCCGTCAGCTAGCGCCTTGAAATCGGGGCGGCTGAACGGCAACGGGTAGCCGATTTCGCGCACCGCGACCCACCCGATCAGGCGGGCGCTGAGCTCGCCTTCGCTCCGGTAGGCGAGGCAGTTCGTGCTCGAGTCTGACTGCAGTATTTGCGCGGGCGCGTGGCCGAACAGCTCATGAGCGATGACCTCTTCCGGCCTGCCGCTCATGATTCCCGGAGAGAGGCGGGCGAGACTTTCGTCCCAGCATGCCTGGAGACCGTGTCCGACCCATTCCACGCGGCCCGCCTCGCCCGGCTCGTATTGCCGGTAAGGGAGATTCGTAGACGCGTCCGAATTCATCGGCGCGCAGGTCGTGACATGCACGGTGACCCAGGAGTTCCCTATGACGCGCATCCGTTCGCGCAGCGACGGCGCGGCGAGCAGGCGGGTGATCGCGGCGGTCGTGCGTTCCCGTAAATGCGGGGGCAAGGATGGATCGACGATCACGCGCGACCAGAAAGCCGCTTCCTCGGCTGCCGCCGCTGGAGCGGCCGCGGAGACGGGGGCGGCGGCGAAGCCGAGGACGGCGGCCAGCGCGATGATCTTGTTCATGCCCTTATGACTTCCGTTCGACGGATATGTCGCATGTGGTAGAATCGCATATCATGAAGATCAACCTCTACATCGGCGCGATCCGCAAGGCGGCGGCGTTCATCAAGAAGCGGGCCCCCGGCTTCACCCCCGACCTCGGCTTCGTCCTCGGCTCCGGCCTGGCGAAGGCCGTTCCTCCCCTTGAAAAGACCTTGATGATCCCGTACCGGGATATTCCGGGCTTCCCCCGCACCACGGTCCCCGGCCACGAGGGCAAGCTCATCCTGGGACGCGCCGCCGGGCGCTCGGTCGCCGTCATGCAGGGCCGTTTTCATTATTACGAGGGGCACGCGATGGAGGACATAGCGCTTCCCATCCGCGCCCTCGAATACCTCGGCCTAAAGACCATGATCGTGACCGCGGCCGTCGGCTCCATGCGCGAGAAGGTCAAGCCCGGCCACTTCACCGTCATCACCGACCACATCAACCTGATGGGCCGCAACCCGCTGAGGGCGTTTCATGAAGAGGAGTTCGGGACGATGTTCCCCGACATGACCCAGGCGTACGACAAGCGCCTGAGCAAGGCGGTCCTGGGCGCCTGCCGCAAGCGCAAGGTGAACGTGCACGAGGGCGTGTATCTCGCCGTCGGCGGGCCGTCCTACGAGACGCCGGCCGAGATCAAGGCGTTCCGCGCCCTCGGCGGCGACGTCGTCGGAATGTCCGTCGTGCCCGAGGTGGTGCCCGCCCGGCAGATGGGCCTGGCCACCGCGGCGCTCGTGTGGACCTCGAACATGGCCGCGGGCCTGCCCGGGGCCATCCAGAACCACGGAGACGTGCTGGCGCTCGGCGCCCGCGTGTCCGACGACCTGCGCGGCGTGCTCTCCGACCTGATCAAGGTCGTGTAAAGAATGCTGTTCCTCGACCTCATCGCCAAGAAGCGCGACGGGGGACGGCACACGCCCGGCGAGCTCGCGTTCGTCGCCCGCGCCGCGGCCAAGGGACTCGTGCCCGACTATCAGCTGTCCGCCTGGCTCATGGCCGTGCTGTGCCGGGGGATGGACGAGAAGGAAACCGTCGAGCTCACGCGCGCGATGGCGGCCTCCGGAGAGACGCTCGGCTTGGGCGCGATCAAGCGGCCGAAGGCCGACAAGCACTCCACCGGCGGCGTCGGCGACGGCGTCTCCCTGGCGCTGGCCCCCCTCGCCGCGGCCTGCGGCCTCGCGGTCCCGATGATGTCGGGGCGCGGCCTCGGCCACACCGGCGGGACGCTCGATAAGCTCGAGTCGATCGAGGGCTTCCGCGTCCGCCTGGAGCTGTCCGAGATTCGCGAGCAGGTCGCCGCGCAAGGCTTCAGTCTGTTCGGACAGACGGGCGAGCTCGCCCCCGCCGACCGCACCTTGTACGCGCTGCGCGACGCCACCGCGACCGTGCCGGCGCGACCGCTCATCGTCGCGAGCATCCTCTCCAAGAAGGCCGCCGAGGAGCTCGACGCGCTGGTGCTGGACGTGAAGGTCGGCTCCGGCGCGATCTTCCGCGACGCGAAGAGCGCGCGCGAGCTGGCGCGGGCCCTGGTCAAGACCTCGAAGGGCCTCGGCATGCCCGCCGTCGCCGTGCTCACCGCGATGGAGCAGCCTCTCGGGCGCTTCGTCGGCAACGCCCTGGAGGTCCGTCAGGCGGTCGAGATTCTGCGCGGCGACGCGGCCGCCGCGGATTACCTCGAGTGCCTGCTCGCCCTCGGCGGCTGGATGCTCAAGCTCACGGGCCTGTCGAAGACGCCCGCGGCCGGCGCGGAGCGGATGCGCTCGAAGATCGCCGACGGCTCCGGCCTGCGGCTGTTCCGCGAATGCGTCAAAGCCCAGGGCGGCAGCCTGGCCGTCATCGACGACCTCTCCTTGCTGCCGAAGGCGAAGCTGTCCCGCGAGGTCCGCGCCGCCAAGGCGGGGTTCGTCGCCGCCCTCGACGCTCGCAAGGTCGGCCACGCCGCCGTCCTGCTCGGCGCGGGCCGGGCGTTCAAGGAGGCGGAGCTCGACTACGGGGCCGGGCTCGAGCTTCTGCGGAAGGTCGGAGACCGGGTCGTCAAGGGCGAGACCCTCGCGATCCTGCACGCCTCCGATAAAGAGAAGCTCGATCTCGGGGAGCGCGAATACCTCGAGGCGCTCAAAATCTCCCCCAAGGCGGTCCGCGCGAAGCCCGTCGTCCTCGAGATCATTCGGTAACCGGAGCTCAAATGCCCAAGCTATTCGTCAGCGATCATCCGCTCGTCCAGGACAAGCTCGCGCGACTGCGCGACAAGCGCACCAACCCCCAGGACTTCCGCCGCCTGATGGCCGAGGTGGCCATGCTCATCGGCTGCGAGGTGCTCAAGAGCGTTCGCACGCGCAGGACGACGGTGCGCACGCCGCTGCGGACGGCCCAGGCTCTGATCCTGGACCAGCCGCTCACCTTCGTCGCGGTCCTGCGCGCCGGCCTCGGCATGACTCCCGGCCTGCTGGAGCTGGCCCCCAAGGCCTCGATCGGCCACATCGGGCTGTACCGCGACGAGAAGACCCTCGAGCCGGTCCAGTACTACGTTCGCCTGCCCAAGAAGATCGAGGGGCATTTCGTCGTCCTGTGCGACCCGATGCTCGCGACCGGCGGCTCCGCCTCCGAGTCGATCCGCATCTTGAAGACCCACGGCGCCAAGAACATCGCCTTGCTGACCTTGCTCTCCTCCCGCCGGGGCGTGGCCCGCATCCACAAGGACCATCCCGACGTCCCGGTGTACACCGCGGTGGTGGACTCCGTGCTCAACGCGAAGGGCTACATCGTCCCGGGCCTGGGCGACGCCGGCGACCGGCTCTTCAATACCTGACCGCGCTTCCTCTCAGGAAATAAAAAGCCCCGACCATGTGGTCGGGGCTTGCGTTTGGCGCGGGGCTTAGATCAGCCGCACTTGTTCGGCCACTGGCACGTCGTCACCGGACCGGACGCCACGACAACGGGCGCGGGAGCGACCCGGCAGGTCTTGGGCCACACGCAGGGCTGGAACTGGGCCACGACCGGGGCCGGAGCCGTCTTGCAGGTGTTGGGCCACACGCACGGGCGGAACTGAGCCGTGGTCACAGGGGCCGGGGTCGCCGTCAGGAACGTCGCGAGAATCATGGTCATCATGTTGGTGTCCTCCTAAATCGTTGATGACAGGATATCGTTTCCCCGCGCGGCGGCCGAGGACGCATGTCAATTTTGAAAATTGATCTTCGTCACTTGATCGCGGTCAAGCAAGGCCGTCATCCCCAATTTCCGCCGGTGGAATAACGTGGATAACCTTCGCCGCTCATGGCCGGGAAGGCAAAAAATAAAGGGAGCCTCCGAGGGGTCGGAGGCTCCCGTGCGGCTGCCGGTTCGAGGCCGGTTTAAAGGGCGACGGCTTCCGGGGCTTCCTTCCTGACGCACTTGTTGGGCCAGACGCAGGTCGTGAACTGCGCGATCACGGGAGCCGGCGCGGTCTTGCACGTATTGGGCCACACGCACGGGCGGAACTGGGCCGTCTCGGTCGCGGGCTGGGCGTTGAACAGCGAGAGCGTCAGAATGAGGTTGATCATGGAGACAGTGTAGCGCGCGCGGGAAAATCCCCCTAGGACGGCGGTCAACGCGCCCGTTTGATGCTCGTCATTAATGCTCCCGCAACCGCGCCGATACAAAAAGAAGAAGACCCCGAGGGGTCGGGGTCTTCTCACGGCGCCGGTTCGAGGCCGGTTTAAAGGGTCAGGCTTTCTTGCCGCACTTGCGCGGGTACACGCAGGTGGTGAACTGGGCGACCTCGACGGCCGGCGCGGCCTCGTTCTTGCAGACGTTGGGCCACACGCAGGGCCGGAACTGGGCGACGGTCACGGGAGCCGGAGCGGTCCGGCAGACGTTGGGCCACACGCAGGGCCGGAACTGGGCCGTCTGGGTCGCCGGAGCGGCGTTGAAGGAGGAGAGCGAGAGCGTCAGAATCAGGTTGATCATGCATACAGTATACCGGCCGCATGATTTTTCTCCGATGAGTCCGGACAACCCGCCCGCTTGATGGATATCAATTGATCTAGGTCAAAGGACCCAGATCGGACGGGACTTAGGACGCAGAGCCCGCCAAGGCCCGGAGGCGCTCTTCGCTGAGGATCAGGAGATCCTTCTCCTTCTTGCGCAGCACGTCGCGCTCCTCGAAGTCCTTGAGCAGGCGCACCGTGGTCTCGATCGTCAGCCCCGCCATCTCGGCGAGGTCGCGGCGCTTGATGCCGGCCACGATCGAGTAGGGCTTCTTGACGACCATCATGCGGATCAAGGTGTCGGCCAGGCGGCCGCGCGCGGGCTTGAAGGCGATGTCGCGCGCCTTGTTCTCGCCGCGGCGCACGTCCTTGGCGAGCTCCTTGAGCAGGGCGTGCGAGGCGGGCGGGTACTTCGCGAGGAAATTGTAGAAGGCGGTCTTGTCGATCATCGACACGATGCTGGGCTCGAGGGCTTCGCCGGTGGCGGTGTAGGCGCCCTCGTCGGAGAGCAAGGTCACGTGGCCCAGCAGGTCGCCGGGAGACTCGACGCGCGTGGTGAGCTGCTGGCCGGTGCGGCTGGACTTGTAGACCTTCACCTTGCCGGTGCAGACGACGTAGACGCCCTGGGGCATGGCGCCTTCGTGGAAGATCACTTCTCCGCGCTTATGCGGATGGGCGAGACGGATCTCGCGCCAAGCCTTCTTCGACTCCTTCGTGCCGAGGAGCTCGTAAAAGCAGTTCTTCTTATAGGGGCACCAATCGCAATTGGGCGCGTCTCGCTTCGAGTAGGCCACAAGTCATTATAGCAACTTAAGAGCGAGGGGGCAGGATTCGCATTTCTTCGGCGCCGCCCTTGCCCACGCCGGCGGCCGGGAAGACCGAGCCGTAGCGGCCCGCGGCGTCGACGCCCCGGGCGACGGTCGCGAGACCTCCCGCCAGGGCCGCGCGCGAGCCGTCGGCCCCGAGCAGATGCGCCCCCTCCCACCGGCCGCCGCTCAAGGTCGTGCGCGTGGCCAAGGCGGCCCGGCCTTCGTTGCCGCGGCGGCGCCCGCCTTCGAGGCGGAACTGATCGATGGAATGGACCCTCTTAAAGGAAAGGGGCTTGAGGGCGCCCTCGCGGCCCAGCAGGCCCGGCACCGAAAACCGATAGGCCGCGGAGGCGGCGTCGCGGCCCGCCCGCCGCACCGCGAGGCGGGCGGTCCCGTCGGGAAGGGCGCGCAAGGTCAGGGCGAAGCGGTCGCCGGGACGCAAATAAATATTGTCGGCGGCGCCGACGGCCGGGTTGCTCCAGCCCCCCTTGCTCGTTCGCCAATAAACCCGATAGGCGAATTCCCCGGTGTCGCGCCCCCCCGCGTCGTAGACGCGGTCCCAGATCAGTCCGGCGTCGACCTCGGCCCCCTCGGCGCTGAGGCCGAGATAGACGTCGGGACGGTCGAGCGGGCCGGACTTGTAGGGCTCCTCGCCGGGCGCGGCGCGGTGCTCCCGGGCCGGGTCGAAGGACGGCGTGGGCAGCACTCCCCAGGCCTCGATCCCCACGAACGCGGCGCCGGCGGGAGAGACGACCTTGCGAAACCACGCCCCGCGCGCCCTCTCGACGATCGCGGACGCGGAAGCGTATTCGAGCTCTCCGGCCGAGGCCGGGATCACCGCCAGAAGCAAGAGGCAGGCCAGGGGCATGTCCCCTCCGTGAGATCAGCGCAGAGCGACGCGGTCGGAGTACTCGGCGACGGTGGAGCGGAAGGACGGCAGGTCGCGGACCGCCGCGAGCTCGGTGTCGGTCTTGGCCTGCATCACGAAGCGGCGCAGGTCGTTGGGCCCGGCGCAAGCCTTGAAGGACTCGCTCAGGGCGCGCAAGGCGACCGCGGTCTTGCCGGACATCGCGTAAGCGATGGCGATCTGGTAATGCGCCGACGGGTTCATCGGGTTCTGCTGCAGGGACTTCTGAAGGGAGCGGATGGCGACCTCGGAGGAGCCGAGCTTGTTGTAGGCCGTGCCGATTTTCTCGTAGATCTGCGCGGTCTGCGGCGCGCCGAGGGTCATGCGCTCCTGGTCTAGGGACAGCGCCTCGTTGTAGGAGGAGACCGCGGACAGGTAGCGGCGGAACTTGAACTCGATGTTGCCGGCGGCGATCTTCTCGAGGACCTCGGCGTCCTGGGCCGGGGCGGCGGGCCGGGGAGCGGTGTCGCGCACGGCGTCGCGCATCTCCTCGCCGCGCAGGCCGAGGTCGGCGACCATGGTGCCGTCCTCGCCGGAGGCGATGCCGAGCGCCTTGCGGGAGGCGCCGTCGGCGATCAGCGGGGCGAAGGCGGGGTCGCGGCGCACGGCGTCGCGCAAAGTCTTGCCCTGGCCGGCCTTCATGGCCTTGGTCATGCCGAGGTCGATGTTGGCGACGGCCTTGGCCGTGTCGCCCATCTTCAGTCTGAGACGGGCGGCGTGCAGGGGTATTAAGGCTTTCTGGGGGGCCGCGCGAAGCGCCATCTTGTAGCCCTCCAGCGCCTTGTCGTAGGACTGCACGGCCTCGTAGCACAGGGCCAGCGAGAAGTACAGGCGGGAGGCGTCGGGCAGTTCCTTGAGCGACGCGTCGAGGCTCAGGGCCATCGCGTAGGCGTCGATCGCGGACTGGGCGTCGTCGCGGTCGGCGGCTTCGGTGGAGCCGAGCTTGAAGGCGCGCTGGTAGTGCGCCCAGCCGAGCAGGAAATAGGTCGAAACCGAGCCTTCCTTGCGCACGGCCTTATTGAAGGTCGAGATCGCGGCGGAGGTTTCGCCGTTCTCCAGGTTCGCCAGGCCCGCCGACATCAGGCGCTGGGCCTCGGGATGCGCCTTGGATTTGGGCGCTTTCTTGGTCTTGGAAGCGTTCGCCGGAGGGGTGCACAGAAGAGCGGCCAACGCGATGGTGAGGACGATTCCGATCGTCTCCGTCAGGTTTCTCTTCATAATTAGAGTATAGCGGCGGCCATAGAGGGGCACATGGGGCGTGGGGCCTGGGCCTGTCTAGGCCCTTGGGCCTAGGCCGCTTTATGGGCGGACAGTGCTATAATGTCGGCGGTTGGTGGCCGTAGCTCAGCTGGTTAGAGCGCAGCGCTGTGAACGCTGAGGTCGGGGGTTCAAGTCCCCTCGGTCACCCCAAATCTGGCCGATGGCCGCGATTGCGAATTACGCAGTCGCGGCCGTCGAATTTTGAGCGGCGCGGGAGCTACTGCGGAAAGCACTTTCCGAACGCCACCAGCAGATTGAGCGGGCCATCGAGACGAATCTTTCGCCGCAGCAGCGCCCAAAGCACGTTTTTTTCCTTCCTCAGAAAACCGATCCACGTTCGCGAGTCGGCGGTAATGTGCAGGTCGGGTCGGCCGACATGCCCCTCTTTGACGCTGAGTTGCTGCTCTTGAATCACGATGGTCGCCAGCCGCCGCTCGTCGCCGGTGAAGGTGAAGTGGAAGGTGGCGTTCAAACCCGCCGACTTGCCCGGCTGGAAGACGTTCGGCAATCCTTTCAGAAAAACCTGAACGGTGCTGGGCCGCAGACTGTTGCCCACATGCTTGATTTTCTTGTGGGGAAACCGTTTGGCGACATGCGACTCGGCGTCGGTATTCTTGGCGACGTAAATCGTCTCCTCCTTCTCTTGGAGCGGCCGCACGGTTTCTTTGAGATACGCCTTTCGATCAGCGAGGAACGGCCCAATAACGTCTTCTCCGGCCGGGCAGACCGCCAGGCAGTAGGCCGCCTTGTAGTTCGCCCCGAAGGAGAGGCTCTGCCACATCGAGGCCGACTCCGCGTCGCTGACCCGGCGGCCGTAGTCGCGGGCGTCCTTGCTGTCGGCCACCTGCTCGACCCAATTGGTGAAGCCGCCCATGAATTCCCGGTAGTTATGGGTGTAGCAAGCCGAGAAGTTGAAATTCCCTTCCGGCGAGATCGCGCCTACGGGACAGGCGGCCACGCATAGTTTGCATTCCAGGCAAGGGTTGTAGTCGATCGGCCGACCGGACTCTGAAACCTCGGCCTCCAGCAGGATCGTCCCCAGGAGAATGAAATTTCCGAACTTCTCATGGATCACATTGCGATGTATGCCCATCATTCCCAACCCTGCCGCCACCGCGACCGGTTTGTGCGACACGACCCATACCTTGCCGGGGAACCGGTCCATCTCCATCGGGAAGCCCATCGCCGGATTCATCGCCCGAATTCCCAGATCTTCCAGGGCCTGAACCACGCGTCGGGCGATGTCATTGACCTCATCCCCGCTGTGGTGGAACTCCGTATTGGAGACCGAACGTGCCGGGGTCCGGATTGCCTCCCGATTCATCCGAACCACGAAGCTGATGAGCGTCTTTGTAATGGGGAACGCCGCGAGAATGTCCTGGCGCTGATCGTCCAAAGCCGGTCTTCCGATCTCGACAAATCCCGCGTCATCGGCGCCGACTTCGAGGAGCAGTTTCTTCAGCCACGCGGCATCGAGGGACGCCTTCCTTGCCGGCGCGGTCTTGATGTGAGCCCGCTTGACGGTCGGATGATCTTCGAGGTTCATGGTCGCTCCTAGTCGTATATGCAACTATGTGCGGAGAAAGCGGCCTGCACGCTTCCTCTGGTCATTTTTAGTCCGCGCCCGCGGGCACGGCGAACTTGAGCGCGAAGGCGAGTCCGATGCCGGCGGAGCCGCCGGTGATGAGGATGGTGCGGCCGCTCCGTTTCATATTCGATCTCCTATCGCGGTCTCGCCGCCGCGGTGATGCGGGTCAGTCGCCGCAGGATTCGTCCGAGATCCTCATTGCGCAGCCGCTCCTTGAACGATGCTTGAACCTCTCTCCATGGCACGGCAGCCGCCTTTAGAAGCTTCTTCCCCGGGGAAGTGATTCTGACTTGCCTGGTCCGCCGATCCTTGCCCCGCTCGATCTCGACAAGGCCCCGCCGTGCAAGCGGCCGAAGATTACGCGGCAAAGTCGTCTTGTCGAGGCCGAGAGCCTCCGACAGCCGGGTTGACTCCACAGGTCCGAGCGCCGCCGTAGTCGCCAGCAGTGAGAATTGAGTACCCCTGAGCCCATGCGGCCGCAGGGCGGCGTCGTAGGACGCGGTGACGGCGCGCGCCGCCATGCGCAGGTTGTGGCACAAGCATAGCGGAGCTTCCTGCATCAAGAGGGCCAGTTCGTCGTCCATATAGTAGTATATACAACTAATAGAGCGAATTGTCAAGGCGACCGCGCCCGCGGCGTCCGGGCGGCGAAGGGACCCGAGACCTTGATAAACGGCTTACGAGAACATCTTCTCGACGTCGCGCAGCGACTCCTGCAGGCAGGAGACGAACAGCTCGTCGCCGGGCCGGAGCACCGTGTCGCCCGAGGCGATGAGCACCTCCGTCCCGCGGATCACGGCGCCGACCAGCGCGCCCTTCGGGAACTCGAGCTCCTTGAGCGGCTTCTCGAGGAGCGCCCGCGACGCCGGCGCCTCGGGAACCCTCAGGTCGATGAGCTCCGCCTCGTGCTCGCCCAGCAGCAGGGTCGACTCGACCTTGCCGCGGCGGACGTAGCGGACGATCGCGTCCGTCATCGCGCGCTTGGGGCTGATCACCGCGTCGATGCCGAGCTGGTTGGCGAGCTGGACGAACGCGGGCTTGTCGCAGCGCACGATCACCTTGCGCGCGCCGAGCGACTTCGCGAAGATGCCGATCAGGACCGCCTTCTCCGGGTCCTTGAGCAGCACGAGCACCGCGTCGATCCTCCCCTCCTCGATCCGCGCGCGCAGGAACTCGGGGTCGGAGCCGTCGCCGTTGAGCACGAGCGCGCCCGGGAGCAGGTCGGCCACGGCCTCCGCCCGGTCCTTGTCCTTCTCGATGATCGTGCGCTCGTACTTCTGGCCCTCGAGCTCGCGCGCCAGCGCCAGGCCCGTGTTGCCGCAGCCGATGATGAGCACGCGCTTGACGTGGTGCCACGGCTGCCCGGAGAGGATCGCGAGCTCGGTCAGGTTCTCGGGCTTGGTCAGGACGTAGGCGCGCTCGTCGATCCCGAGCCGGTCCGCGCCGGTCGGGATGCGCACCCCGTCGCGGCCGTGCACGGCGACGACGAGGAAATCCTGGGAGAAGTCCCGGCGCAGGTCGGCGAGGCTCTCATGGACCAGCGGGGAGTCGGCCGAGAGGACCATGCCGACGAGCACCAGGCGCCCGCCCGCGAGCTCGCGCATCTCGCCGCTGCCGGCGTAGCGCAGGATGTCGTCGGTCGAGGCCGCGAGCGCCTGCTCCGGGCTGATGAGCGCGTCGAGCCCGAGGTCGTCGGCGTTCAGCGCCATGTCGCCCGCGACGCCGCGGGACTGCCGCACGCGCGCGACGGCGCGCAGGCCCGGGCCCGCGAACTTGCCCGCGGTCATGCACGCGATCAGGTTCACCTCGTCGATGGCCGTGACGGCGAGCAGCAGGTCGGCGCGCTCCACGCCGGCGCGCTGGAGCACGGCGGGGTTGGCGCCGGAGCCGTGCACGACGAGGGCGTTGAGCGTCGCGTCGAGCCTCCGGGCGAGCTCGCCGTCGGACTCGACGAGCGCCACCTCGTGGCCTTCCTCGATGAAGATGCGCGCCACGTGGCTTCCGACCTCTCCGGCTCCGACGATGACGATATGCATGGTCTAGCGCCTCACGGTCCACGCGAGCAGCGCGCGGAGCAGGATGATCACGGGAAAGATCTCCAGGCGGCCGACCCACATCTGGAGGATGAAGACGAGCTCGATGGCCGCCGGCATGCCCGGATCGGTGATCCCCGACGACAGCCCGACGGTGCTCTGCGCCGAGACGCACTCGAAGATCACGTCCGCCAAGGTGAAGGCGGGGCCCGCCAAGTTCGAGACGATGATCACGGCCGCGGCCAGGATGGCCAGGTAGAGCAAGGAGAACGTCCCGGCGTCGGCGACCTCCTTTTGGATCGACGCGGACGGGAGCGTGCGCTCCCCGACGCGGAACGGGATCACGGCCTCGCGCGGCAGGAAGATCCCGCGCACGCGCCAGGTCACGGCGCGCGTGAGGAGATAGGCGCGGATGAGCTTGATGCCTCCGACGGTCGCCCCCGCGGCGCCGCCGACGAGCATCGCCCCCCAGGCCAGCAGCAGGATCGCCGAGTCCCTCCAGTCGCCGATGCTCGAGGTCTGCCAGCCGGTGGTGGACACGGCGCTGATGAACTGGAAGAGGCCCGCTCGGACGGGGTCGGGGACGGCGGCCGTCGCGCGCAGCAGCCAGATCAGCAGCGGCGTCCCGGCAAGCAGGAGCAGGATCATCGCGCGAAACTGGGCGTCGCGCCAGAACACGCGCGCGCTGCGCTCGCGCAGGAAGGCGTAGAAGAGCGGGATCGAGATCGCGCCCAGCACCATCGGCGGGATGTGGACGAGGTCCATCGCGTAGGACTTGTAGCCGGCGATGCTGTCGTCGAGCGTGCTGAACCCCCCCGTCGACTGCCCCGCCATGGCGTGGTTGACCGCGTCGAAGAGGCTCGGGAGCGCGCCGTAGTCCGGGAGGATGATCATGGTCGCGACGAACAGGTAGACGGCGACGAGGGCCGTGACCCCGCTGTAGATCTTCCAGATCTCGCGCGCGGTGCCGAGTATGCTCGGGCGCAGCTTCATGCCCGCGGCCTCGGACTGGTAGAGCTCGAGCTCGCCGGCCAGGTGCGGACGCGGGATGATCGCCAGCGACAGCACGATCACCCCCGCTCCGCCGATCCATTGCGTCAGCGAGCGGTAGAAGAGGAGGCCGTGCCCGATCGAGGGCTCGTGCACGGCCATCGTGAGCCCGGTGGTCGTGAAGGCGCTCATGCTCTCGAAGAGCGCGTGGAGCGGGTTGCGGAAATAGAGCAGGCTCGACTCGTAGGTCTCGCCGGCCGGGATGAAGGCCCGGGCCGCGGCCTCCGGCGTCCAGTAGGCGGCGAACAAGAAGGGCAGCGCGCCGAAGACCGCCGCGGAGAGCCAGCCCGCGCCGGCGATGATCATCGCGTGGCGGCGCTCGGGCTCGCCGGCGTCGCGGAACGAGGCGTACGCCGCGCAGCCGGCGCCGGCGCTGATCGCGGCCGCCGCCAGGAGGCTCAGCGCGTTGTAGAGCTCGCCGTAGAGCAGAGAGACCGCGACGGAGACGAGCATCCCCGCGCCGAGCAGGACCTGGAGCGCGCCCACGTCGCGCGCGACGATCCGGATGCTCCGGCCCGGGTTGTCCAGTTCGGTCCGCAAGGCTACTTGACGGACTCGGCCTTGGCGAGGACCTCTCGCATCTCGCCCGCCGTCTCGGCCGCGAGCAGGCGCGCGCGGAAGCCCTTGTCCATGAACAGCCGGCTGATCCGAGCGAGGGCCTTGAGATGAGCGCCGGCCGAGCGCTCGGGCACGACCAGGGCGACGAAGAAGTAAGTCGGGCTCCCGTCCGCGGAGCCGAAGTCGATCCCCCGCCGGGAGCGTCCCAGGCAGGCGACGAGCTTGCCCGCGGCGTTGAGCTTCCCGTGGGGGATGGCGATCCCCTCGCCCACGGCGGTCGAGCCCTGCCGCTCGCGCTCGGCCAGCACGCGCTCGATGTCCGCGCGGTCCAGGCCCTCGCGGGCGGCCAGGAGGCCCGCCAGCTCCGCCAGGACCTCCTTCTTTCCCTTCGAGCTCAGCTCGGGAATGATGAGGTCTTCCCGAATGAGGTCCGCCACGCCGTCCGAGATCTTCATTCGACTCCCGCCGCCCCAAGGCCGGCTTAGGCCACGAATGGCCGATTATAGCACACGCCGGCCGCCGCGGTCAGGCTCGATGGAAGTCAGAGGGTGAGCCCCAGTTCGAGGGCGACTGCGTCGCTGGAACGGCCGCGGTTGGCGAACCCGTACCCCGCGTACCAAGTGAAGGCCCCCGCCGAGTAGATCAGCCCTGGAGTCGCCGATCCTCCGTCTCCGGAAAACCAATCGGCGGCGAGCGTAAGGCCTTCGATGCGCTTGAGCTCGGCCTCGACGCCGGCGAGCGCTCCGCCGCGGGAGCGGCCGAAGACGTAGCGAGTGGCGAAATAGGGGCCTATGGCGACCCTGACTCGGCGATCCGCCGTCGCCGCATACAGGCCGGCGTAGCTGAGGCTGCGCATCCTGCCGGCCGATTCGCCGCCGAGCCCGATCCCCAGATGACTTCCGGCATACGCGCCCATTCGCTCCGACGCGAGAGCCTCCGGAGCCCATTTCACGGCGGCATCCGCGAAAGGAGCGCTTTCGTTCAAAAGGTCAAAGGCGCCTAAGTTGATTCCGGCCTCCACGTTCTCGACCAGGCCGGCAACGGTCCGAAGAGACGTGTCGGCCGCGCGACCGTCAGGCGACTTCCAGGGCCTGACGTACCAGTCGGTCTCGATGTAAATCGCTCGAGGCTTGAGGACATCGGCTGAAGGCACGTTGAAGATGGTCTGCTGCGCGGATGCGGACGCCGCGCAGAATGCGATGCCGGCCGCTATGCCGGCGAGCTTCAAGCGCCGGAACATCCGCGCGTAATCCGGGATTTGAAATCGAGCGTTGAGGCCGCTCGGATTCGGAAAGACCCAGAGTCGCGTGTTCCCGATCGTCTCCCGCTGCAGGCCGACCCGCGCCCGAGGACGGTCGAAGGCGTCGCGGTACAGGCCGAGACCAAGGAACGCGGCCTGTCGCGGCTTGTAGCGCAGGATCTTCCGCTCGACTTTCCGGGCGCCGAGGCGCAGCTCTTCCACGGACAATTCCGACGCCGCCGCCGTGGTCCGGTCCACGATGTTGGTGATCCCGAGGTTCGACTCGAGGAGCCTCCTCGAGTCGTAGGGCGTCAACGGACGGCGCAGGAGCCCGGATCGATTGAGAGCCGGCCAGAACCGGTTGCCCGGCCTTCCGAAATGGTGGCCGATCGCCGCGGTGTAGAGGCCCGGGTTGATCCCGACGAACAGGACGTCGAGCCCCGGACGGATGACGTCCTTGACGGTCTTGGACCTGGCCGCCTCGAGGTCGGCCGCGGTGGGACGCCGTCGGCTGGGCATGCGGGTCTTAGTTCCGTTCCAAGAGGTCTTTCAACGTCTTCAGGTCCTTCTCGACGGCCGCCTTGTCCTCCGCGAACTTCGCGTCGGATATCCCGGGCTGGCGGATCAACGTGAAAATGAACTCGCTGCCCTCGCCATGAGGGACGACCCTGACGGGATTATGAACGGTGACCCCGGACTCCAATCTGACGTCATGGTCCAGGACCCCGAGGCGATTCTTCTCCGCGAACCTGACCCATGCCTTCCCGAACGGGGATTCCACGCGCCACTCATCGCCTTCTTTCCGGACCTCCGACCGCGCCAGCCCCGCCGCCCAGCGGGGAAGGTTCCGGGGGTCGGAGGCGAACTCGTAGACGTCGGCCGGCGGTCGAGCGATAGAGACGCTGATATGCTGGACGGGGTTCATGGGTTCACCTCTCGATCGGCACGCTCCGCTCCCGCCTTTTCCGCAGCGCCGCGTCGACGCTGCAATCGCCGCCGCCGTGAGCCGCCAGCATCAGGAATATGAAGCAGAACAGCACGGCCGGTTCGCCGTGGTTTTGAGCCGGCCATAAGCCTTGAGGCTGGTGGACCTGGAAATAGGCGACGGCCATCTCGCCCGCCAGCACGAAGGCCACGGGCCTGGTCCAGAGGCCCAGCAGGATCGCGCCGCCGCCGTAGAACTCGAGCACGCCGGCGATCCAAATCTGAGACAGGAACTTGGGATGGCCGCCCATCTGAGCCGGGACTCCGCCGAACCAGTCGAACAGCTTCATGCCTCCCGCCTGGAGGAACAGCAGCCCCGCGACGACCCGCAGCAGAAACAGCGTAATCTGTTTGGAGCGCTCCATATTCATCACAGTGACTCCTCCTGTCAGTCGGCCTTGAAGTCCGAGGTCTTATGGCTGCCGTCGCAGTAGGGCTTCTTCTTGGAGTGCCCGCACCGGCACAGTGCCACCGGCCCGTGCTTGGCGACGAACCGTCCTCCCTCCTTCAACTGAAAATCACCTTTGACGAGCGCCGGGCCGTTGGGCATGAACTCGATGGAGACCTCGTTCTTGTCCGGTTCTTCGGTCATTTGTTCCCTCCTCTTCTCGTCAGGATCAACGGCATTGTAGGACTAACCCGCCCCGGTGTCGGTATCCGCCGGGTGACGAAAATTTACAGACGGGACACGAATCGGTTCCATTTTCTCCACGGAGAACGCCGCCCCGGGGGGCTATACTTCGATGGAGGACAGGAGGCCCTATGAAACTTCTCGAGCGTCCGGCTCCGGTCGGCGTGCGGCCCCGGCTCAGCGAGGTCCGCGGCACCGAGCCCGGCTACCAGGCGTACTCCCTGCTGTATCTCGGCTATATCGCGCTTCCCCTCATCGCCGGGCTGGACAAGTTCGCCCACTACCTCGTGGACTGGGACAAATACCTATCGCCCTTGGCCATGGGGCTGATCGGCGGACGGATCACGGGCTTCATGAATCTCGTCGGCCTGGTCGAAATCTCGGCCGGCGTGCTCGTCGCGGTCAAGCCGCGGCTGGGCTCGATCGTCGTGGCGCTTTGGCTTCTGGGCAGCACCGCCAATCTTCTGCTGATGCCCGGCTACCGCGACATCGCGCTGCGCGACTTCATGCTCGCCCTCGGCGCCTTCTCCCTGTGGCGGATGAGCCGGCAGTACCGTTGACCCGCGATTCCAGAACTGGCAAGATGGGCGCATCAACCTGAAAGAACTGGGAATTTTGCTGGGCGCCGAGATCAAGGGCGACGCCGGCCTGGAGATCGCGGGCCTGCGCGATATCGAGCGGCTGTCGCCCGAGCAGGCGCTCGAGGACGGCGGGCTGTACTTCATCGAATCCAAGGCCGTGCTCAAGCGGCACCCGCTCGCGCCGGACCACGGCGTCATCCTGACCACGCCGGAGCTGGCCCCTCATTTCCCCCGCGCCGTCGTCGTCCCCGGCGACGCCCGCCTCGCCTTCATCAAGCTGCTAGGCCGTCTCGACCGCCGCCCGAGGTTCGCTCCGGGGGTCTCCAAGGAGCCGCTCGTGCACCCGGGGGCGAAGATCGACCCGACCGCGTCGATCCTCCCCGGCGCCGTCGTCATGGAAGGGGCGGAAATCGGCGCCCGCGCCGTGATCTGGCCGGGCGCGGTGATCGAGGCGCGCGCCCGCATCGGCGAGGACACGGTGATCCGCTCCAACGCCGTCGTCGGCTACGACTGCGTGATCGGCCGGCGCTGCCTCGTGCACGGCGCGACGGTCATCGGGGCCGACGGCTTCGGCTTCTACGACCGGCCCGGCGAGCGCCATAAGATCCCTCATATCGGCAACGTCATCATCGCCGACGACGTCGAGCTCGGCGCCTCGAACACCGTCGACCGCGCCACCATCGAGAGCACGACGATCGGCCGGCACACGAAGACCGACGACCAGGTGCACATCGGCCACAACTGCCGCGTCGGGAGCTGGATCTACATCGTCGGCAACACCGCGATCGGCGGCTCCGTCGTCCTCGAGGACGGCGTCATGCTGTCGGGCAACGTGATCGTCAAGGACCACCTGCGCCTGGCGGCGGGGACCATCGTGATGGGCGCCTCGGCCGTGGCCCAGGACACCGCGCCCAAGGACATCCTCTTCGGCACGCCCGCGCGTCCCGCCAAGGAGATGCACCGCATCAACGCTTCGCTCGGCAAGCTGCCCGAGCTGGTGGCCAAGGTGCGCGAGCTCGAGGCCAAGCTCCTGGAGAAAACCCCATGAAGACCGCCCTGTTCGCCCTGCTCCTCGTCGCCGCCGCGTGCGATGCTCCCAAGCCCCCCGTCCCCGAGGCGGGGACGCCCATGGAGAAGAACAAGGCCGAGAAGTACGTCAGCGGCCTGCAGGAGGACGTCAAGCGCGCGCAGGAGGCCAAGGAGAAGGCCGAGGCCGCGAACAAGAAGGCGCAGGAAGCCGAAACGCTTCCGGAATGACGGCGTCCACCGTTCTCGTCGCCGCCGTGGCGCTCGAGCATATCGGCTTTTTCGCGCTGGAGTCCTTTCTCTTCCAGACGCCCCTCGGCCTGAAGGTCTTCAAGCTCACGCCCGAGGCCGCGAAGACGTGCGCGGTGCTCGCCGCCAACCAGGGCGTGTACAACGCCTTCCTCGCGGCGGGGCTGGTCTGGGGTCTGTTGGCCGCGCCCGCGGCCGCGACGCCCCTCAAGACCTTCTTCCTCGCCTGCGTTTTCGTGGCGGGGGTCGTCGGGGGCGCCACGGCGAGCCGAAGCATCTTCTTCGTTCAGGCGCTGCCCGCTCTCCTCGCGCTCGCCTTGCTTCGCGCCGGGCGCTGAGCGTCCGCGTTTGGACAAGCGGGCCGTTCCTTTTGTATATTATGACTAACCAGTCAGTCATAATTATAGGAAGAACCGAAATGGCCACCGTCAAGACCGTCGTCCGCGATCCCGACTCGAAGAAGCGCCTGATCCTCGCCGCCGCCCGGCGCATGCTCGTCAAGCGCGGCTTCCAGGACATCGTGCTCGACGACATCGCGCGCGAGGCCGGCGTCGCCAAGGGAACGTTGTTCCTCCATTTCAAGGGCAAGGAGGAGCTGTTCTCCGCCGCGTTCGCCGATCTCGTCGACGGGCTGGGCCTCGAGCTCGAGGCGCTGCCCGGGACCGGGCTCGCCGGCCGGGAGCTGCTCGTCGCGGCGGCCAAGGTCGTCCTCAACCATTTCGACCACAGCCGCGACTTCATGGCTCAGTTCAGCACGGGGCGCTTCCCCGGCTGCGGCGACAAGTCCTGCGGCAAGCTCATGGAGAAGCTGCGGACCAACCACGCCCGCCTGCGCGCGATCCTCGTGCTGGCCTGCAGGGACGGCGGCAAGTCGGCGTCCGACCTCGGCTTCGCGGTCGCCGCGTTCTTCGGCCTGTGCCGCACGGCGACGATGCTCAAGATCATCGAGAAGCACGACAAGCCGCTCGAGCGCGAGGCGGAGAAGGTGGTGACGTTCTTCCTCGGCGGCAGCGGGGTCAGGGTATGAGCGGGGCCTGGCTTCTGCCTTTGCTTCTCCTTCCCGCGGCGGCGGCGGCGCAGGACCGCGCCCTGGACCTGTCCGAGGCCTACCGTCTCGCGTTGGCGCGCAGCGAGGAGATCGCGATCTCCGGCGCGACCTATGAGGAAGCCCTGGCGAACGCCGACGAGATCTTCTCGCGGGTCAAGCCGCGGCTGACCTTGATGGGGACCGAGACGCTTCAGGATGTTCCCCCCGGGACGGGGGTGTCGCTGCTGTTCCTGCAGCGCCACCGCGAGCAGGGCTGGGTCAACCTCAGCCAGCCTTTGTTCTCGGGCTTCCGCGAGTTCCTCGCGCATCGCGCCTCGAAGGACCTCGGCCGCGCCGCGGAACTGTCCCTGGAGCGGGCCAAGCAGCTCCTTTATAAAGACGTCGCGCGCGCCTATCTCGACCTGCTCGCCGCGCAGGACGACATCCGCATACGCGAGGCCCTGGTCTCGATCACCCGCAGCCGGGCGGCGGATCTCCAGCAGTTCCGCAAGGTCGGCCGCGCCCGCGCCAGCGAGCTGCTCGCCGCCGAGTCCCAGCTCGCCCTGAACCTCGCCGAGCTGGAGAGCGCGCGTGCATCCGAGCAGATAGCGCAGTTCACCTTGGGCTTCCTCACCGGGCTCGAGCAGCGCCTGGCCCTCGCTCCGGCGCCGCAGCCCGCGCCGGTTCCCGCGCTCGACGCGGCGTTGGCGAAGGCGCGCGCGCGACCCGACGTGGAGTCGCGGCGCGAGGAGGCGTCGGCCGCCGAGCTCTCGGTCAAGGTCGCCTCCCGCGCGCGCTGGCCGACCATCGCCCTCGACGCGAACTACTACCTCCAGCGGCCTCCGGGCTTCACCTCCGAGGTGAAATGGGACGCCTTGATCACCGGCTCCCTGCCGCTGTACGGCGGCGGCGAGATCGGCGCGCAGACGCGCCGGCAGGAGGCGCGCTTGCGCGCGAAGCGCGCGGCGCTTTCCGAGATAACGCGCCGGGCCGAGCTCGAGGCGCGCTCGGCCCATCGGCGGCTGGCGTCCTCCGTCGCCGTCACGGCCGCGCTCGACAAGGCGGCGGCCCTGGCCGAGGATAACGCTCAGGCCCAGAGCGCCGACTACCGCCTGGGGCAGGTGACCAACCTCGAGGTCCTCGGCAGCCTGAGCTCGCTTCAGCAGACGCGCCTGCAGCAGAACGAGGCGCGCATCGACGCATATTGGTCCCGCGTGCAGCTGGAAGTCGCCGCGGGCGCGCCCGGAGGCTCGCTGTGAGGATATCCGATCTCTCGATCAAGAACCCCGTCTTCGCCTGGATGCTGATGTTCGGCCTCATGCTCTTCGGCTGGGTCGGCTACAGCCGCATGGGCGTCTCCCAGATGCCGGACGTGGACTTCCCCGTCGTCAACGTCGCGGTGACCTGGGAGGGCGCGGCCCCCGAGATCATGGAGGCCGAGGTCGTCGACATCATCGAGGACGCCGTCACCTC
Source organism: Elusimicrobiota bacterium (assembly GCA_036676805.1). Lineage (GTDB taxonomy): Bacteria > Elusimicrobiota > Elusimicrobia > UBA1565 > UBA9628 > GWA2-66-18. The sequence goes on along the minus strand of JAKFCD010000127.1, from coordinate 2,748 downwards.
GGTCCAGGGCGTAAAGCAGATCTCCTCCTCCTCGAAGCTCGGCTCGGCCTCCATCACGGTCGAGCTCGAGCTCGAGCGCGAGGTCGACGTGGCCCTGCAGGAGATACAGACCAAGATCGCCCAGGCGCAGCTGCGCCTGCCGCGCGACATGGACCCCCCCGTCGTCACGAAGGTCAATCCCGAGGACCAGCCGATCATGTGGCTCGCGCTGTCCGGCGACGTGCCGGTCAAGGACCTGATGGTCTACGCGCAGGACACGCTCAAGAACAAGTTCCAGACGGTCCCGGGCGTCGGCGACATCTTCCTGGGCGGCCTGATCTCCCGCAACCTTCGCGTCTGGCTCGACGCCGACAAGATGCGCGCGCGCCAGATCACGGTGTCGGACGTGCTGGCCGCGATCGGCCGCGAGCACGCCGAGATTCCCGCGGGCCAGATCGAGACGGCGACCCGGGAGTTCAACGTGCGCACCCTCGGCGAGATCTCGGACCCCGCGCAGTTCGGCGAGCTCCTGATCGCCCAGCGCGGCGGGCAGCCCATCCACATCCCGATCCCCCTCAAGGCGGTGGCGCGCATCGAGGACGGCCTCGCCGACCAGCGCCGCATTTCCCGGGTCAACGGCGCCCGCGCCGTCGGGCTGGGCATCCGCAAGCAGCGGGGCGCCAACGCGGTCGCCATCGCCGACCGCGTCAAGGACCGGATGAAGGAGCTCGAGCCCGGTCTGCCCCAGGGCATGAAGCTCGGCGTCAACTTCGACTCGACGCAGTTCATCAAGCAGTCCGTCTCGAACCTGACCCACCACCTCATGATGGCCGCGGTTCTGACCTCGCTGGTGTGCTGGCTGTTCCTGGGCTCATGGTCCTCCACCGTAAACGTACTCCTGGCGATCCCGACGTCGGTGCTCGGGACCTTCATCGTTACCTACTTCCTGGGCTTCACCTTGAACAGCTTCACCTTGCTCGCGCTGACCCTGTCGATCGGCATCATCGTCGACGACGCGATCATGGTGCTCGAGAACATCGTGCGGCACCTGGAGATGGGCAAGTCCCGCCTCGACGCCTCCGTGTTCGGCGCGCGCGAGATCGCCTTCGCCGCCATGGCCGCGACGGTCGCGATCCTCGCGATCTTCCTGCCCGTGGTGTTCATGAAGGGCATCATCGGCAAGTTCTTCTTCCAGTTCGGCGTGACCTTGTCGGCGGCCGTGTCGTTCTCCCTGCTCGAGGCGCTGACCCTCGCCCCGATGCGCTGCTCGCGCTTCCTCGAGCCGGCCTCTCAAGGAAACTCTCTGATACGCTGGGTCGATCGGGGCTTCGGCCGCCTGGCCGAGGCCTACAGGCGGGGGCTGACTTTCGTCCTCGCTCACCGCTGGAAGACGCTCGCCGCCGCGTTCATCTTCTTCGCGGTCTCGATGGTCAGCGCCAAGTTCCTGCGCAAGGAGTTCGTCCCGGCGCAGGACCAGTCCATGTTCATGGTCCGCCTCGAGACGCCGGTCGGCTCCTCGATGGAGTACACCGACGGCAAGTTCAAGGAGGTCGAGGCGTGGCTGATGTCCCGGCCTTACGTGCACCGCTACTACTCTGCGGTCGGCGGCTTCGGCGGCGGCGAGGTCAACGCCGGGATCATGTTCATCACGATGAAGCCGCTCGCCGAGCGGCCGCGCAATCCCGACGGCTCCCGCGTCACGCAGGGGCAGGCCATGGCGGAGGCCCGCAAATCGATCAACGCGATCCCCTCGGTGAAGGCGTTCATCATGGACCTGTCCCAGGGCGGCTTCTCCTCCTCGCGCGGCTTTCCCGTCGAGTTCACCGTGCGCGGACCCGACTGGGACACGCTCGTGAAATCCTCGGTCGAACTCAAGGAAAGGCTCGAGAAGACCGGCGCCCTGCTCGACGTCGACACCGACTACAAGACGGGCATGCCCGAGATCCGGGTCCTGCCGAACCGCGCGAAGGCCTACGCGCGCGGCGTCTCCATCGAATCGATCGGCACGACGGTCAACGCGATGATCGGCGGCGTGCGCGCCGGGCTGTTCACGGACAAGGGACGCCGCTACGACGTGCGCGTGCGCGCCGAGACGCGCGACCGCCTCGACGCCGACGCGATCGGCCGGCTGTACGTCCGCAACGTGCGCGGCGAGATGATCCGGCTCTCCGACGTCGTCGACCTCCGGGAGAGGCCGACCTTGCTCGCGATCACGCGCAAGGACCGGGAGCGGTCGGTCGGCGTCTTCGCGAACGTGGCCGCGGGCCGCTCCCAGGCCCAGGTGCTCGACGAGGTCGAGCGGATCGCGAAGGAGGTCCTGCCCGACGGCTACCGCGTGGTGCTCTCCGGGTCCTCCCAGACCTTCAAGGAATCCTTCCAGAGCCTCTTGTTCGCCTTGATCCTGGGCGTCCTCGTCGCCTACATGGTGCTCGGCGCGCAGTTCAACAGCTTCGTCCATCCCTTCACGGTACTGCTCGCCCTGCCTTTCAGCATGTCCGGCGCGTTCCTGACCTTGCTCGCGTTCGACCGGAGCCTGAACATCAACTCGATGATCGGGCTGCTTCTCCTGATGGGGATCGTCAAGAAGAACTCGATCCTGCTCGTGGATTTCACGAACCATCGCCGCGCCGAGGGGCTGGCCCCCGGGCCGGCGCTGCTCGCGGCGTGCCCGACGCGCCTGCGGCCCATCCTGATGACCTCGATCGCGACGATCTCGGCGGCGGTGCCGACCGCGCTCGGCCGCGGCGCGGGCTCCGAGGCGACGTCGCC
>JAKFCD010000126.1:0-67216 GCA_036676805.1 Elusimicrobiota bacterium | reverse complement strand
CCGGATCGGAGCGCAGGGCCGCGATCAGCTCGCCGCGCGCGCCGTCGCCGGCCCCGGCCGAGAGCGCCTGCAGAAAGCGCAGGCGCACCAACGGGTCTTTCTCCGCCTTGTGCCCGGCCCGAAGCTTGGCCTCGGGCACGCGCGCGCGGCCTTGGCGCACGGCGTCAAGCGCCCGGACCCTGTCCTCGCTTTTGCGGCTGTCGAGCGATTTCTCCGCGTCGAAAGCGGGAGCGGCCGAGGCCGTCATGACGGCGCACGCCAAAAAGAGCATGGCGACGGCGATCCATGCGCTGTTTCGCGTGCGCGCGTAATAGGAAGACGCAATCCACCCAAGGCTGGTCATTAGACCCTCTATGGTGCGGTTCTTCGGCTCGGACCGGGTGTCGGAAATGTTTCCGGCACGAGGACCGTACGATTCGCTAAGCTCAGGAACTTCGCCGGGAGGCGAAGAAGAAGGGGGTTGGAACCTTCTTTAACAGCGGAGAACTTCGATGGAGCTTTGGCGGGAACGGGAAAGCGTCAGACGGGCTTCCGGGCGTCGACAGAAAACGGCGGTCATGGCCACGGCGGCCAAAATGAGCAGCCACAGAACCTCGACCTTGGGACGCCCCCCCGGCAGGCCGGGAAGGATCTTGGCTAGGGCGAAGCCGGTCGCGGCCATGCGCAAGGTGTGCGCGGCGTCGGCCAGGAGCTCGAGCGCCGACAGGACGGCGCGGGCCTTGGGCAAGGAGCTGGTGAACGCGTTGTCGGCCGCGCGCTTGACTGCGGCACCCTTCAGGTCGGCCAGGACCCGCTCGCCGCTGACGGGGCGGCCCATCTCGTCGCGGACGTCGAGGCCCCACTTGTTCTCGACCGCGGCCCGGGGATCGACGCCCTGCGCGTCGAGACCGGCCGCGATCTCCGCGCGGCCGGCCGGCGCGAGCAGCGCCAGGGCCAAAAACAGGCCCGGCCCCACCGGCCATGGAACCCCTCTGTCCCGTCCATGGCAAGTTGAGGCCGAGCGAAATCGTTCACGCACGCCGCTTATCAGCATGTTTGGTTTCGGTAGCCAGGCGACCTCGGCCTGCTTCGAGGCCCTTCGCTTTGCGCCCCGCCCTCGCGAACGGTTTGCCGGTTTATCGCTCCAACGTCCGACCTTCGGAGTATAGCAGGCGCCAATTTATTGTCAAGACCCACGGCCCCGGCGATCGCATCTCTCGTCGAGAAAACCATCACGACTCGCCTCGTTCCCGCTTCGGATCCTCAGCGTCGCGCAGGAGAGCCGGAGAGTCCCCCGATCGAGGCATGGCGCGGACGCGGTGCGCGAGGAGAATCATCTCTTCGAGCAACGCCAGCCGCTGCGCTGGCGTGGCGTCGAACCCGGCGGTCAATTGCCGCCGACGGGCATCCTCCCAACCGCACTGCCAATCGCCTTCGTCAGACACCGGAGTCCCTCTCGGCACCGCGTTTTTTCAGCGCTTCCAACGCCTCGATATCCGCTAAATCCTGCGGCCGCGCGACGGCCCTCTTCATTACGATCAAATCGTCGATCGAGGCAATCTGCACCTTCGAACTCCCCAGGTCGACGGTCCGCGACCGCGACCACAACCCTTCAAACGGCATGGGATCGCGGACGAACAGATCCAATACGAGAAGGGGATTCGCCGAGGACGATGTCCAAATCGGCCGTAAAGCGTGGACACCCATGGAGGACGACCGCGAGCCCCCCGACAACGACGTAACGCACGCCCGCTTCATTGAGTGCTGAAAAGACGGGCTCGAAGATAGGCATGACTCGGCCTCAGTTTAACATGACGAGATGGAAAGATTCCAGTCAGTCCGGCCAGGCATCAAACCCGGCCAGGGCGAAATGACGGTCGAAGGTGAAGACTCGCTTGATGCCATGGCGGCGCATCAGCGCGAAGGAGGAGCAGTCGGCGAAACTGACGCCTTGATCCGCGAATTTCTCGAAGAACACCAGCGCCTCGCGGTCCTCGCGCTCGCCGGGCCTCAGAACCGTCAGCGCCCCCGAGTCGAAGATGTGCCGCGCTCTTTGGGCCGCGAACGCATACCCCGCCCGGCGCGCGAGAAGCGTGAAGGTCTCCGAGAGGACCAAGGTGCTGGTGAAAGCCGGGGCGCGCTCCCGGGCCAATTCATCCCATCCGGCCGCGGCACGCGCGTGAAGGCGATCCTCCGCGACATGACGCGCGAGAAACGCGCCCGTGTCGATGAAGATCACAGATGGTGTGACATCAGCACTATGTCACTCCGGCTCGCCGTAGAGATAGCGGTCGTGCTCCTCCGCCGTGTCCTTCGGCGCGGCGCCGCGATAGATGGCCGTGTCGCGCAGAAGGCTGTCGCCTCCCGAGCCGACGCGTTCGTCGAGAAGCTCCGAGGTCAGGCAGTCCCGGATGAGTTGACCGAGGGAAACCCCTTTCTCCCGCGCGCGGCGCAGGGCCCGCTCGTACAGCGTTTCCGGAAGCATGATGGTTGTTCTATGCATAATGACATAGCCATAATACCATATAAATCAATTCTTATCAAGAGCCTGGGAATAGCCGTCAGTTGAAACCGCCAGACACTCCTCAAAAAGGAGCCAGCGGCAAAAGCAACCTAGCTGACATAATATTATTTTTTCAGTATAATTTTAGCAATAGTGTCAGGCTTTAAATGGTTCATAGTCACTCCCATCGATGGGAGTGACATGCAACTTTCCGGGGGACTCAATCGCATGACGCTGTCGTTGATGGCGTCTTTCTTCGAGGGAATCGGCTTCAACCCACAGCCGGGTTATCTATTTCTCCTGCCGCCATAGTCGGCGATTATCATGATTAATGCCGGACATGGCGTTACCTCCGGGGGGCCTAGCCGGCAGGGGTTCGATAAATCTCCTCGTCGTTTCCACAAATGATGCGTTTTTGGAGTTATTCCTCGGCGAAGTCCGAAAAATCGATGCCCGCGATCAGCTCCAAAGACGCCGGGCGTCGCGCACGATGGTCTGCTCGCGGCTTTGCCCGACGGAGACGATCGCGACCGGCACGCCGAGAAGCTTCTCCACGGCCTGCACGTACTCTCGCGCGCCGCGCGGGAGGTCGGAGAATTTCTTCGCCTTGCTGAGGTCGCCCGAGAAGCCGGGGTAGCTTTCGTAGACCGGCTCGACGTCGAGCTGCTCGCGCCGCGACACCGGGAAGTCGGCGATCCGCTTCTTGCCGAGCCGGTAGCCCGTGCAGACCTTTATCGGGTGGACGCCCGTAAGGGTGTCCAGCTTGGTCATCGTCAGCGCGGTCATGCCGTTCATGCGGATGGCGGCCTTGAGCTGGGGCACGTCGAGCCAGCCGATGCGGCGGGCGCGGCCGGTCGTGGTCCCGTACTCCTTGCCGACCTCGCGCAGGTAATTGCCGACGTGCCCCTCCACCTCGGTCGGGAACGGCCCCAGGCCCACGCGGGTGGTATAGGCCTTGGTCACCCCCATGACGGCCGTGATCGCCGTCGGGCCGATGCCCGCGCCGGCGCAGGCGCCGCCCGCGACGGGATTCGAGGAGGTGACGAAGGGGTAGGTGCCGTGATCCAGGTCGAGCATCGAGCCCTGGGCGCTCTCGAGGAGCAGGCGCTTCTTCTTCTTATTGGCGGCCTCGAGGAAGAGCGAGCAGTCCGCGGCGAACGGAGCCAGGAACCGGCGCTGGCGGTCGTAGTCCTTGAAGACCTCCTTCTCGATGGCCTTCAGCGGCTTGACCTTGGCGAGCTCGGCGGCGCGAACCTTGAGGTTGCGGCGCACGAGCTTGCGGAACACCTCGGGGTCGAGGAAGTCGGCGACGCGGATGCCGATCCGGGCGACCTTGTCTTCGTAACAAGGCCCGATGCCGCGCTTGGTCGTGCCGATGCCGCGACCACTTTCCTCGCGGAGGGTGTCGACATAGATGTGGTAGGGGAGAATGACGTGGGCGGCGAGGCTTACGAAAAGGCGGCCCCTGACTTTAATCCCCCGGCTCTCGAGCATCCTCACTTCTTTGACGAAGGCGTTGGGATCGACGACCACGCCGTTGCCGATCACGCTCTTGCAGCCCTTAGCCAGTATGCCCGACGGGGTCAGGTGCAAAGCGTACTTCTGACCGCCGAACACGACGGTGTGCCCCGCGTTGTTGCCGCCCTGATAGCGCACGACCCAGTCCGCGTCCTTTCCCAGGAAATGGACGATCTTGCCCTTCCCTTCATCGCCCCACTGGGCGCCCACGACCACTAAAGCCGGCATAAATGAGCTCCTAACCTTTGAAAAATCGGCGCCACCACGAACCGTCGCCCCGGCCGTGCGCGGCGCCGCGCGCGGCCTTCAACAGCTTGTCGCCGGTCACGATCGCGTCGCCGGCGACTCCGACGGCGAAACGCACCCTCGCCAAGGTCCCCGCCGGGCTCGACTCGATCGCCTCGACCGGCACTTCGATCGGCACCGGCCCCGACGACGTCAAGCCGCCGAACAAGCGGGCCAGGTACTGCGCGATGTCCCGCCCGTCGACGATGCGGGCGAACACCATGTCTCCCGCGCGCAGCTCGGCGGCGGGCAAGCCCTCGGGGTCCTCCTCGAGGGTGATCTTCAGAATAAGCAAATCCTCCTCGGGCGGGATGCCCGATTCGGGCTTCCCGCGTCGAGCGGCCGGCGCCGGCACCTTGCGCAGGGACTGGAACTGGCCGAGGTCGAGGATATCCTTTTTGGCGCGCAGGCTCAAACTCTGATCGCGGAAATGCGCGCGCAGCGGGGCGGCGAGCTCCGCCGTGGCCTCCTCCGCGTCGGCGGCGCGCAAGCGGCCGAAGACCTCCGGCTCGGCGGCGCGGAAGTGGGCGGCGAGGCGCTGCTCGACCTCGAGGCTCTCCGCGGGCAGGCTGCCGTCCCAGAGCCGGCAGCCGTAGAGGTGCTTCTCGAAGGCGAACCAGTCCTCGTCGAGCTCGACGGCGCAGACCGCGGGGTCGTAGGACATCACGGCGCGGGCGCGCAGGACTTTGCGGGTCTTGAGGTTCAACACGACCAGGAAAAGCCCGTGCTGGTTCTCGGCCGGCCGCACGAACTTGCCCTTGAGCGCGCAGATGTCGTTGAGCAGGCGCGGGATCTGGCGCACAGCCTCCTCGACCTCGTAGCCGCACATCTCGAGCGCGAGCTCCGCCTCGCCGCGGTCGCAGCCGGTCTCCTCCATCAGCAGCTCGATCTTGTCCTTCATCGATTAAAAGAGGCCTGACCCCGTTATCATTTCGGACTTCTCGGATGGGAGTCCTTGTAGACTTCCTTCATCCGGTCCAGGGAGACGTGGGTGTAGATTTGGGTGGTCTGGAGGCTGACGTGGCCGAGCATCTCCTGGACCATGCGGATGTCGCAGCCGCGGTTCATCAGGTGGGTGGCGAAGCTGTGGCGCAGGACGTGCGGGGTGATCCGCTTCTTGAGGGCGCTGGCCTTGACCCAGCGGGAGAGGATGAAGACCAGACCGGCGTCGGATAGGCGCTTGCCCGAGGGGCCGACGAAGACCGGCTCGGCGTCCTCCTTGCGGCGGCCTTCCAAGTAAGAGCGCAGGCACTTCAACGCTCCATCCCCGACCGGGACTATACGTTCTTTAGAGCCCTTGCCGAAGATGCGCACGGTCCCGGACATGTAGTCGATGTCCCCGCAGTTGAGGGAGACCACCTCGGCGCGGCGCAGGCCCGAGGAGTAGATCAGCTCGATGAGCGCCCGGTCGCGCGGCCGCTGGGCGGCGTTGGACGAGGCGGGCACCGCCATCAGCTCCGCCATCTCGTTCTCGGTCAGGAACTTGGGCAGGGGGCGTCCCCGCTTGGGCAGGGGCACGCCGAAGACGGGATTTCCCTTCAGCAGGCCCGCGGAGCGCAGGAACTTGACGAAGGAGCGCAGGGCCGCCATGCGCCGCAGAATGCTGGCCCGCGCCAATCCCCCCTCCTTCTGGAGGTCGGCGAGGAAGGCGCGCACGTGCACGCGCTCGATGCCGCCCGGCTCGAGGCCCGGGTATTTGGCGACGAACGCCTCGAGATCCTTGCCGTAGGCGCGCAAGGTGTGCGGGGAGTAGTTGCGCGTGGCGCGCAGATGGGTCAGAAAGCGCTCGGCCTGGAGGCGCAGGGGGCCCTGAGGCGCTTCGGTCGCCATGACCGGGCCGTCAGCTCGGCGCCGTCGGAGCGGCGGCGGCCGCCGCCGCCTCGGCGGCCAGGCGGGCCGCGATCTGGGCGGCGCGCAGGCCTTCGCCTTCGACGCGCAGCTTCTCGCCCTCTTCCTTCGACACCGGCTTCAAGTTGCGGCACTTGGGGTAGCCGGGGCAGGTGAGGAAGAACCCACGCTTACCCACGCGCAGCCACATGTGCTTCTGGCACTTGTTGCACGGGCGCGTGGTGAGCAGCGGGCGAGAGCCCTCGATCTTCTTGCCGTCGGCGTCGAGCGAGAAGGTGTTCTTGCACTCCGGATAGCCGGAGCAGGCCATGAACTTGCCCTTGCGGCCGGTGCGGATGACCATGGGCTTGCCGCACAGGTCGCAGTTCTCGCCGGTGAGCTCGAGGACGACCTTCTGGCCCTCGGGTGTCAGCTGGATCTTGCCCTTGCACTTGGGGAAGGTCGAGCACGAGAGGTACTTGCCGAAGCGGCTCTCGCGGATAAGCATCGGCGCAGTGCAGATCGGGCACAGCTCGTCGGACATCTTCGGCTCGATGCGCGACGCCTCCATCTCCGTCTCGGCCGCGACGAGCGCCTTCGAGAAAGGCGCGTAGAAGGTCTTGACCACCTCGGTCCAGCCCTGCTGGCCCTCGGCGATCTTGTCGAGCTGGGCCTCGACGTTGGCGGTATAGGTCAAGCTGACCACGTCCGGGAAATGACCCTTGAGCTTTTCAGTGACTAGGATCCCGAGCTCCGTGGGAATGAGCTTGCGGTCCTTCATATTGCGGCGCACGTAGCCGCGGTCGACGATGGTCTTGATCGTGGGCGCGTAGGTGGAAGGGCGGCCGATGCCGTGCTTCTCCATCGCCCGGATGAGGCTCGCCTCGTTGTAGTGCGGGGGAGGGCTCGTGCGGTGCTCCTCGGGCTTGAGCTCGACGAGCTTGAGCGTATCGCCTTCGACGAGCGGCGGCAGGCGGCTGCCCTCCTCCTCGACCTCCTCGTCGGGCTCCTCGTCGCCCTTGGGGGCGTCGCGGTAGACGCGCAGGAAGCCCTCGCTCTTGAGCGTGCGGCCCGTGCAGTGGAACAGGGAGTCGCCGTTCTCGATGTCGGCCGAGGCGGTGTCGTAGGTCGCCTCGATCATCTGCGACGCGACGAAGCGCTTCCAGATGAGCTCATAGAGCCGGATCTGGTCGGGGTTGAGGAATTTGCGGACTTCATCAGGGGTTCGCAGCACCGACGTCGGCCGGATGGCCTCGTGGGCCTCCTGGGCGCCGCGGGACTTGGTCTGGTAGGTGGGAAACTCCGCCGGGGCGTAATGCGCGCCGTAGGTTTCCTTGACGAACGCCGCGCATTCCTCGGCCGCGGTCTTGGCGATCGAGAACGAGTCCGTGCGCATGTAGGTGATCAGACCGGCCGGGTCGGTGCCGCCGAGGTCGACGCCTTCGTAAAGCGACTGGGCGATGCGCATGGTGCGCTCGGCGGCGAAGCCCATCTTCTGGGAGGCGGCCTGCTGCATCGTCGACGTCGAGAACGGGGGCGGCGGACGGCGGCGCACCTCCTTTTTCTCGACCTTGACCACCTTGAAGGTCCCGCCCTGGACGGTCTTGGACACCACGTCCATGTCCTCGGCGGTGCGCAGGGTCGTCGCCTTGACCCGGTACTGCTCGCTGAACAGGTCGTAGGTGCGGGTGGTCTCGACCTTCTCCTTCTTCCATAAAGAGAGCTTGGCATCGAACACAGGCGGTGCTCCGGCCTTCTCGAGGGCGGCGGTCAAGGTCCAGTAGCCGTCGGAGACGAAGTCCTTGATCTCGTGCTCGCGCTCGGCGAGCAGGCGCACGGCGACGGACTGCACCCGCCCGGCCGACAGGCCGCTCTGGATCTTGGCCCACAGCAAGGGCGAGAGCTTGTAGCCGACGAGACGGTCGATGACGCGCCGGGCCTGCTGGGCGTGCACCAGGTTCTCGTCGATCGCGCGCGGCTCGGCGATGGCGGCCTTGATGGCGGTCGGGGTGATCTCGTGGAAGGTGATGCGCTTGACCTGGTCGGGCTTGAGCTTGAGCATGTCGACGAGGTGCCAGGCGATGGATTCCCCCTCGCGGTCATGGTCGGTGGCGAGGTAGACGAAGGCGGCCTTGGACACCAAGGACTTGAACTCGGCCAGGATTTTCTTGGCTCTCGGCAAAACGACGTACTGAGGGGAAAAATCGTCGTCGACGTTGACGCCTATTTTGCGCACGGGCAGGTCGCGGACGTGGCCGAAGGAGGACTTGACCACGAATTCATTCTTAAGGAAGCGGGAAATCGTTCTTTCCTTGGCCGGCGACTCGACGACCAGCAGGCTGGGGCCGGTGCGCGCTTTGGATGATTTGGGGGCCTTGGGGGCGGTTTCGGCCCCGGCCTTCTTGGCCTTGGCGGGTTTCTTTTCAGCGGGCTTCTTTTTGGGCATAGCGGTTTCCAGGTACGGAGAATACTCTTTCCTTCAACTCCAGCCCGAACATTATAGAGGAAATGCGCGTCGTGTCAAGCCCCGAGAGCTGGACCAGTTCATCTAAGGAGAGGGCGTCGGAGCCGAGCAAAGCGATCACCGCCGACTCCTCCTCCGTCGGGGGATCATGAGGCGAGGGAGTTGAAACCGGAGCCGTTCGGGCGGCTAAAAGATGGCCTTCGGGCAAATCGCTGAGGATGTCCGAGACATCGGAGGCCATTTTGACCCCCTCGGAGAGCAGGCGATGGGGGGCCTCGGACATGACCGAGTCGGCGGGGCCGGGGACGGCCAAAACGCCGCGGCCTTCCTCTCCCGCCAGGCGCGCGGTGATCAAGGAGCCCGATTGATGGCGGCCCTCCACGACCACCACGGCCCAGGACAGGCCGGCCACGATGCGGTTGCGGCGCGGGAACAAGTGGCGGTCGGGCCTGGTGTCGATGGGGCGCTCGGAGATGACGGCTCCCCTCTCCGCGACGATGCGGCGGGCTAATTGGGCGTTCTCCGCGGGGTAGACGTGCCCCAGGCCGGTGCCGAGGACGGCCCAGGTGGGGCCCTTGGAGTCCAGGGCCGCTATGTGGGCTTCGGCGTCGATGCCGCGGGCCAAGCCGCTGACGACGGCCAGGCCGGCGCGGGAGGCGTCGCCGGCCAGGCGCCGGGCCATGCGTCGGCCGTAGGGGGTGGGGTAGCGGGTGCCGACGAAGGCGACGGCGGACGCGGGGGAGAGGGTGCCTTGGACGTAGAGGACGAGAGGCGGGTCGTGGATCGAGGCTAAGAGGTCGGGGTAGTCGGGATCTCCCCTGAGGATGAGACGGGCCCCCAACGCGGAGCAACGGAGCTCCTCGGCGACGACGTCGAAGGACATGGCGGCGCGGCGCCACGAGGCGACGTCCTCTAATTTCGCCGCGCTGACGCGGGCCCAGTCGACGTCAACGGATTTGGGGAGACCTTGCGGGCCCAGTTCATTGAGGATATCCCAGGCGCGGCGCGGAGGGGTTTCCACGTTCAAGCGGACGGCCCAGCGCTGGCGGTCGGTCCAGGGAACCGCCACGGTTAGAGCAGCTCCTCGTTTAGGGGTTTGGAGGAAGTAAACGGCGACGGAGTGGAGTACCGCGTTATGGGAACGGATTTTGACGGCAACGGAATGGGTTTTCGAGGAAGACCGGAAGTCGCCATGGCGTCGACGCGGCGAAGAAGCTCGGGATCATCGGTTAATGACTTCCATTCCGCGGGAATGCGGCCGGCCGTAACGAACATCTCGACGGCATCGGTTTCCAGCACGGTCGCCAGACGGCGCAAAACGTCTTCTTCAGCGGGAGGATTGCGTTTACCCGTTAAGACCTTCGACAAGAAAGACGGATCGAGCTTGGCGCGGCGGCACAATTCCCGAAGCCCCAATCCGCGACGCTGCATCGCTTCGGTAACGAGGCGGGAGAACGCCGAATCCTCTCTCATTTGAACTTGATGTACTCCAGCCGGCGCTCGGCGATCTTCTTGTCCTTGTGATCGGGGAACTCCTCGAGGAAGCGCGCCAGCGACTGGCGGGCGACCTCGTAGTCGCGGTTCTCCTCGGCGGCGGCGGCCAGGCGCATCAGCCCCTTGGCGGTGTAGGGACCCGTCGAGAAGTCGGTCAAGAGCTGGGTGAAGGCCTCCTGCGCCTTGCCGTACTCGGCGCGCTGGAAGTACACGAGGCCGACGTAATAGTCCGCGGCCGGGGCCCACTTGGCCTGGGGATTCTTGCGCGCGTAGACCAAGGTGTCCGCGAAATTATAATGACGGCTCGCGTACCAGTACGTCCCGTACAGCACGGCGACGACGAATATCAGCTTCTTCACGCGACGGCCTCCAGGCCGAACCTAGGGCTCAGCCAAACCTCACTATACATACGATTGAGGGTGGGCAAAAGTTCCCTCCGCATTCGGATTAATTCGATTTTTCTTCTTCCTGAGCCGCGGCCCCTTCCGTGGAGGAATAAGGACATTATCCAAAAAAATGAGGCCCGGCGGGAGGAGCTCGCGGCTGCGCCCCCGCATATTCCGCTTTTCCTGCTTAGGCATCCCTGGATAATTCGAAGAAAAGGCTATAGTTGAGTTGAATCGGAGCAAGCATTGATATTATTGAAATCTCGTGCTACACTGCCAATTGTATTGGAACTGCCATCACGCACCGAGGTTCACCGCATGACCAAAAAATATATTCTTGCCGCAATTCTCTTGCCTGTGGCCTCGGTCGTTTGGAGCCAAGGCGATGCGGATTTGAACCATTCGGCTGAGAAGGCCAAGAAAATGGTCCAGAGTGCACGAAAGGCTCAGTCCGATCCGGCGGCGGCGAAGCAGGACGACAAGGCTTTACTAAACTCCGCCTTGTCCGCGCAGGAGACCGACTTGATTGTCATGAAGGACCTCCTTAAGGATGTCCCTGCGGATGAGCGCGCGGAATTTCTGAACAACCTGACTCTCAGCGAAGGAAGCCTTCTTTCTGCCGATCTGAAGGCGCTCAGAAAGAAGCTCTCGGATGACCAAGTGACCGCGATCGTAGCCGCGCTCGCGCCGAAGCCGGGGGCAAAGGACAAGCAAGCGAAAAGTAAGCCGGGGAGGAAGCTTTTCCTCTCCTCGGAACTTCTCCAAGGAGTCCCGAAGCCTGTCGCCGATGAATTTCTGCTGAGCATGATGATCCATGACGGCCGTGTCGTGTCGGCCGACATCGGGGCCCTCCGTAAATCGGTTTCTAAAAAGCGACTCGTTGAAATTCTCGATTCGCTATCCGAGGCGGAGGCACAGGCACCGCAACGGCCCGGGTTGAAGGGGTGGTGCGGCAATGGGTGGTGCGACGATTCGATCTGTACTTCATCCAACCAGGAACCCCTGCATTGCGCCACGAAGAAAGATAAGACATGTTGGTCCACCTGCCGCTAGCGGCACTCTTCCTGGTCCTCCTGTCTGCATGTGCCGGCCCTGAGGCTCGGACACTTGCCGCGTCCGCCCGAGTGATTGCCGCCGCAGATAAACTTCCGGGGGATCACCGAGAGTTAGACAAGGCTTCCGTTGACCTTCGTCCGGCGGAACTCACTGAGGCGAGGATTCGCGGCTTTTCTTCAGAGACAATCTCCTCTCTTCATTCTGCGACGGAGACGGCCGCATTCTACGATCCAGGGGCCGAGGATCTGGTGCTGCTTCAGGCGCGGACAATGGCGGAGAAAATTCGCCGCAATGGTGAAAATAAGAAGGATTTAAGGGGAATGTTCATGGCTTACATGGGCGCACGCATGTTCGATGCCGCGCGCGCCTTGCGTGTTCGGCATCCTGGCATGCAGTTCCCGTCGATTCCCGATGAGATTGATTCAGCGTCGACAGCGGAACCAGGCGGCTGGTCGGCTTATGCGATCTCCAACGACTGGAAGCGCGCTGAACTGAAGTCCTTAAGGCTCGACCGCGGCGTGAAGGTGGTGATGGTGATACTTACCGGTTGCCCCGCAGCTGAGGCGGCGCTGGAAGACCTTCTCGGGCATACCGAAACTTCCCGTACCTTTCGCCGCGATGGCTTAATATTGACCGCGCGTTTCGACGCCGAGGGGATTTCTCTGTGGAAGAAACATTTCGCTTTCGATCCGATGTTCATCGCGCGTAAGGCCGCTGATTTCCCGGGCCTCAGCTTCGATGATTCGCCGCGATTCTATTTCCTGAGAGACGGAAAAATCGTATCCGATTTCATCGGCTGGGACAGAACTCCCGGACCGACCGGAGGCCGTGCGCGGTTCCTTGCTGAGTTCAAACGTCTCGAAGGCGCGTGAACACTCGCGGAATCCCAGGGTCCGAAAGCTTCGCTCAGTTCGCTCCTCCGTTTACCGTCATTTTCATTCTCCCTCTCCCGAATCCACTTTATGCGGAGGTAGAAATTGAAGTACCGGGTTTGCGAAAGGGTCCTTAGCTTTACCCGGCCCGGCTATTTTAAGGTGGATGGGCCGGATTCTCGCAGGTGCAGAAAAACTTCTTGCGAACAGCGCCGCGTCAGAGGTTTATGCGCCAGGCTCGAGAACGCCCGGAATTCTTGACTGCTCGTAAAAATTCCCAGCTCGTCTCCGAAATTCTTCAGGCTATCGCCTGCTCCTGGCGGTGAAGATACGATCGGAGCTTATCGAGGTTCCGGTACTGCACCGCCTCGGCGACGTGGGACGGGCCGACCTCCTCGCTGCCGGCGAGATCGGCGATGGTGCGGGCCACGCGCAGGATGCGGTCCAGCGCGCGGGCCGAGAGCGCCGTCATGCGCTGCGCCGCCTCCAGCGTGGAGAAGGACTCGGGGGCGATGCTTCCCTTGCGCCGCAGGATTCCGGATTCGACGAACGCGTTCAAGGCCGTCGGCCCGCTGCCCCATCTGCGCTTTTGCCTGGCGTACGCCGCGATGACGCGCCCCCGCACGACGGCCGAGGACTCCGCGGCAGGGACGGGCGATCCCGCGCCCGAAGCCCATTCGGCGAAGGTCACCGGCCCCATCCCGATCTGAAGATCGATCCGGTCCAGGAGCGGGCCGGAGAGCTTTCCCAGGTACCGCTCAATGACGCGCGGAGAGCATGCGCACGTCCGCTGCGGATGGCCCAGGTAGCCGCACGGGCACGGGTTGGCCGCCGCCACGAGCGTGAAGCGGGACGGATACTCGACCGTCTCCCGCGCGCGGGCGACGGCGACGCGGCGGTCCTCCAGGGGCTGGCGCAGCGCCTCGAGGGCGGGCCGGGAGAACTCAACGAGCTCGTCGAGAAACAGGACCCCGCCATGGGCCAGGCACACCTCGCCCGCCCGCGAGGAGGGCCCGCCGCCGACGAGGGCGGCGGCGGAGGCGCCGTGATGAGGCGCGCGGAAGGGGCGCTCGCGCACCAGGCCGGGGGTCGCGCGGCCGATGGCGGACTGCACGAGCGTCACCTCCAGGGCCTCGGCGCCGGTGAGCGGGGGCAGCAGGCCCGGCAGGCGGCGCGCGAGCATGGACTTGCCCGTGCCGGGCGCGCCGACGAGCAATAAGTTATGGCCGCCGGCCGCGGCGATCTCGAGGGCGCGCTTGGCCATGACCTGGCCGCGCACGTCGGCGAGGTCGGGCTCCAGGGCCGCGGCGCGCGCGACCGGCGCGACCTTCCGGGGCCGCGGGAGGGCGCCGCCCGCCAGCTCCGCCGCCTCGCGCAGGTCGGCGACGGGCAAGGCCTCGAGGCCGGCCGCGCGCGCCTCCTCGGCGTTGGCCTCCGGGACCATGATGGCCGTAAAACCCGCGGCCTTGGCGCGGGCCGCCATCGCGAGCACGCCGCAGATAGGCTGCACGCGCCCGTCGAGCGACAGCTCGCCCACCACGCACCAGCGCGACGACCAGTCGCCGGAGGCGACCTGGCCCGACGCGGTCAGCAAAGCGAGCGCGATCGGCAGCTCGTAATGGCTTCCCTGCTTGCGCGGGCGCGCGGGCGAGAGGTTGACGGTGACGCGGCGGTTGGGCATCGCGAAGCCGGAGTTGCGCATGGCCGCGGCAACCCGCTCCCGGGCTTCGCGCACGGCGTCGTCGGGCAGGCCGACGGTCGTGAAGTTGGGCAGGCCGTTGGCGAGGTCGAGCTCGACCAGGACGGGATAGCCCTGCACACCCTTGAGGCCCATCGCGTGCACGCGCGCGAGGCTCACAGGTCCCTCCCGCCCGGCAGCTCGACGGCCAGACGCCCGGACTCGGGCTCCACACCCATCAAGGTCAGAGAAGGGTAGCCGCGCAGGAGCCGCGCCGCCAGGCCGTCGACCTTCAGGCCGGCCAGGAACACGCGCAGGATCACGCTGCGCTCCTCGCCGCGCCAGATCGCGAGATGCGCCCCCTCCACGCCCTCGACGCCGCGCACGGCCGCCAGCAGGCCTTTGAGGCTGTCGAGGCCGGAGCCGCCGATGACGAAGACCGCGCCTTCCGAGCGCCCGGCGCGGCGGCGCGCGACCACGGCGGCGACCTTCGCGGCGGCGTCCTCCCCGGTCTGGTCCAAGGCCCGGCCGCGCGCCGCGGCGGAGGAGGTGTCGAGGACGGCGGCGTCGCTTTGCGTCTGGCCGACGGGCGAAGCGCCCGCGACCTCGTACTGGTCCGCGATGAGCGTCGCGCGGCCCCGCCAGGTGCCGGTCACGGGGTCGAGCTCCGCGCTCGCCGACGCGGCGGCGACGACCAGCCATTCCGCGCCGAGGCGCGCGGCGCCGGCCGCCAGCGCCGCGGGGTCCTGGCCCTTGGCCATGAAATTATTCAGGTGGTCGCGTCCGTCGATGGCCGTCATCCCGTACGCGGACAGGCCGCGCCTTAGGGCGTCGGCGGCGGGACCCACGCCCAGGTCGAGTATGCCCTGAGGCTCGGAGACGAGGAGCAGGACGCGGGGCACCCGGGATGGGAACCCCGCCGGCCGCAGGAGGCCCTCCTTGTCGAGGGCGGCCAGCATCCGGCCGAAGCGCAGCTCGATGACGCCCTTGCCCTTCTTGAAGCGGGCGCGGCCGGTGAACTCGGCGGCCCGGCCGCCGAACGACTCCGCGATCCTCGCCGACGAGGTGGAGGCCGGCGCCAGGAACAGCTCCAGCGCGTCCGTCACGGCGAGCCGGCGAGCCTCCGCCTCCGTCGGCGCGGAGACGGCGACGGCGGCGCCCTCCTTCGTGAGGCCGGGCTTCAGCCGCCCGAACGCGCAGCCGGAAACAACCGGAAGAACCACGAAGACACAAAGACACAAAGAACGAACGGAAAAGAGAGAAACGGCAAAGCCGTTAACTTTTCTTTCCGTTCTTTGTGTCTTTGTGTCTTTGTGGTTCAATTCGCCGTCTCCTGCCGTTCTCGGCCGGCGGCGGGGACGACGAAGTGGAAGGTGGTGCCCTTGCCGAGCTCCGACTCGAGCCAGATCTTGCCGCCGTGCTTGTCGACGACCTCCCGGGCGATGGCCAAGCCGAGGCCCGTGCCGGGAGCGTTGACCACGGAGCGGTTGCCGGCGCGGTAGAACCGCTCGAACACCTTCTCGCGGTCTTCCGGAGGAATTCCGATGCCGTCATCAGAGACGGACACCATCACGAACTCCCCCTTGTCCTGGATGCGCACGCGCACCCGGCCGCCGGGCATGGTGAACTTGATCGCGTTGGAGACGAGGTTGTCGAGCACGAGCTGCATCCAGCGCTCGTCGCCCAGGGCCTTGGGCAGCGCGCCGGGAGCCTCCGCGGACAAAGTCTTGCCCGCCTCGGCGGCCGAGGGCTGATGGTTCTCCACCGACTCGAGCACCAGACGCCCGAGGTCGAAGCTCACGAGCTCCATTTTGGCCCCCCCCTCCAGGCGCGACAGGTCGAGCAGGTCGGAGACGAGCCCCGACAGCCTTTTCGACGCGGCCTTCGCGATGGCGAGAAATTTCATTTGTTGTGCGTTGAGCGGTCCCGTGTCGCCTTCCAGCATCACGGTCAAAAACCCCGAGATCGTGGTCAGGGGGGTCTTGAACTCATGGCTGACGGTCGAGACGAACTCATCCTTCATACGATTGAGGGTGGCCAATTGTTCCGCCGTCTTGGCCAATCTTCGGTTCAAAATGGCGGTCTCCACGATGATCGCCGCCTCCTCCGCGATGACCGACACGAGGGCGATCTGCTCGTCGGAGAACGCGTCTTTTCGCCTGCTGCCGACGCGCATGACTCCGATGCAGCGGTCCTCTAAAATCAAGGGCACCACCATGAGCGAGTGAATGCTCCACATTTTGGTGTAGTGGGCGTTGACCTGGGGGTCGTTCTGGGCGCTGCCGGTCATGAAGGGCCGGCGGGTCTTGAACACCCTCACGGAAGAAGAGCGCTCGTCGCTCAGCGCCAGGCGGTACAGCATCTCCTCGCCCTCGAGGCCGAAGGCCCCGGTCTGGGTGACGAGCTCGCCGGTGCCCTCATCGAGGATCAGGAAGGCGACGAGGTCCGCCTCGAGGGAGCGCGCCACGATGGAGACGATCGCGGCCAAGGTCGAGGGGGCCTGCGCCGCCCTCGAGCTCAGCGCCCCGGCCACGTCGTGCAAGGTCTTGATCTCCTTGGACTTCTTGATCAGGCGGTCCTGGGCCGCCGTGAGCTCCTGCATCGCGGCCGACAGGCCGCCCTCGAGCTTCTCGCGCGAGCTGGAGAGGTCCGACAGCCCCTCGGCGAGCGTCGCCGACGAGCGCAAGGCGGCCGCGGCGAGCTCCAGGCGGGAGGCCAGGGCGTCGCCGTCCGCTCCGGGGGCGGCGCGCACCGCGAGGATGACCCCGGCGCCGCGCTCGTCGAGCCAGCCGCCGGCCGTGGCCGCGCTGTAGCCTTGTTGGGCTAGGCCGCGCGTGAGGGCGTCCGTCTCGCCCGCCCCCTCGCCCAGGCTCCAGGAAGAGCTTCCGGACGCGGCCGCGCGGGCGAGCAGCCCCGCGTCGAAGCGGAACGACGACAGCTCGAGCCGGGCCCAAGGCCCGCCCCGGTGAGCCAGCAGGGCCGCGCTGCCGTCGGGGCGGCGGGCGAAGGCGGCCAAGGTGAGCTCCGGCTGGCGCCGGTGGATCGCGGCGAGCACCCGGCTGGCGGCCTCCTCGAGGGCGCGGCCCGGCCGGCGCACCACGGCGTCGAGATCAAGCGCCTCGGCGGCGAACTTGCGCAGGTCGTCGAGCTCGGCGCGCAGCGCGCGCGCCTCGCGCTCCAGCGGCAGCACCCGGCGAAACGAGAACCACCACCACAGCGCGGCCGCGGCGCAGGCCGAGGAGAGCACTCCGACGACGGCCGCGGCTTGGGTCATGGTCGCTTCCGAAAGCGATCGACGCGACCATTTCCGACCGCGCCATAAGGCGCGGAAGTGCCGCTTCCAAAGGTCGTCAGGAAGCGGCCGCGCTTAGGCTTGGTCATCGCTCGAAATCGAGGTGGGCGTTCACGTAGTGGGCCGCGATGTGCACCTGGGCGTGGGGGACCCAGCCGACCGCCACCCCGGAGCTCTCGAGGATATGGCGCACCGCGTGGCCGAATTCGGCGGCGCGCGCGGCCAGCGGCGAATCCGGGCCGGGCCCTACGACGAGCGCGCGGGTCACGCCGGCGCGGTGGCACATGTCGGCGATCTGGAACGGCACGCCGACCTGCTGCATCGCGTCGTACGTCCCCATCATCGCGTAGCGGTAAGGGCTCGTGAACCCGTTCGCCGCGCCCGTATCCCGAAAAAGCGCGGCGGCGTACTCGCCGAGGCCCTGCTGGCCCTGGGGAACGACGATCGCCAGCGGCTCCGCGCCGGCCGGCGCGCCGGGCGGGGAGAAGGTCGCCGCGGCGGTCGACACGGGCGGCGCCTCCGAGCCGATGGTGATCGGCTCATAGACGATCCGGAGCATGTCCATCAGCGGCGAGGGCTGGTTGGCGGCCGTGCGCATCCGGCGCAGGGCGGCGAGCCTCTTTGCCCACAGGGACAGATCCGGATACCCCCAGAGCGTCAGCTTGTCGGCGAGCTGGCCGATCTCGTCGCCGCTGAGCTGGGCGCCGACGCGATCGGCCACGGCCGCGACGAGGTCGCGCTGGATGTTGGGGCCCGGGATCTTCAGGTCCACCGACCAGCCCTTGGAGAACGTGAACTTCAGCGCCTCCTCGAGCGTGCCCAGCGCCTTCGGCGGGTACATCGAGGTGATGACGACCTGCAGGCTGCGGTCGAAGAAGGACTTGAACACTTTCGCGAGCAGGTCCTTATTTTGGTCGGTGACGGCCAGAAGATGAATATCGTCGACGAAGATCGCCTTGGAGTCCCCCACCTTCTTGTCGACCGCGGCCATGGTCCCGTTCGCGGCGGCGGCGCTCACCACGCGGGACAGGCGCGCGCCGGAGGTCACCAGCAGCGACGCGGTGCCCAGCCCCTTCGACATCGAGCCCGCGATCGCGTACAGCAGGTGCGACTTCCCGGTCCCCGGCACGCCGTACAGGAAGAGAGGATTGTACATCGACCCGGGAGAGGTCACCACCGACATGGCCGCCGCGTGGGCGAAGCGGTTGTACGCGCCGACGAGAAGGGTCTCGAAGGTCCAGTCGGGCCGCAGCTCGTCGGTCAAGGTCATCGACGCCGCGTTCACGGCGGCCGCAGCGCCCGCCTCGGCCGGGGCCGGGGTCGAGGCGGGCGCGGGCGTGGCCATGCGCACCTCGGTCGGAGGCGGCGGGATCGCCTGCGGCGCCGGGGTGGGCGCGGGGGCCGGCACCGCCATCGGGGCGGGCGGCGTGAACGCCGCCTCCGGCCCCAGCGAGATCAAGGGCTCCTTCGCCGAAGGCACGGCGGCCGGCGGAGGCGGCGTCATGCCCGGCGGCAGCGGGATCGGGGGGAGGATGTCGGCCGGCGGCGGCAAGGTCGACGCCGGCGGGATGCCGGACAGCTGATTCGCCTTCGGCGAATCAATGACGGCCTGCGGCGGCGGCTCCAAGGAAGGCTGCGGCGGACCGGCGCTCGCCGCCGGCGCGAGCGAAGGCATCGGCGGAATGGCCGGGGCCGCGGGCGGAGGCGTCGTCGGCGGGGGCGGCTGGCTCGCCTTCGGCGATTCAACAATGTCCTGCGCGGCCGCCTTGGGCGACATCCTGCCGAGCCACTCATTAAGCTTCTCGCTCACCTCGGGCGTCACCTTGTGCAGCACGAAGCTCAGATTGAAGTCCTCGCCGTCGAGCGGCGTGGGCCGGCCGCACAGCGCGCCGAACTTCTTGAGCACCGCGGCGACGTCGGCGACGCCTCCGCGCAGCAGAAGGAGATGCCGCTGGGGATCGTCCTCGTTCGGCGAAGGCCGGATTTCCCAGCGATCCATCAGCCTTCCCCGGGCAGGAGCATCATGTCCACGATGACGTCGACGGCGGTGGATTTTTTCTGCGCGTCCGCGGGAGCCACCGCGCGGAACAGCAGGTTCGCGCGCGAGCAGGCCTCGGACAGATCCTCCACCTTCGCGGCGGGCCAGTCCTCGACGACGGCGAGTATGGCCGCCGCCTTCGCCTGCTGGGCTTTTTGAACCACGGCGTTGGGATCGCTCGCCGCGCCCACCTCGAGCGACAGCACCTGCCGCAGGAACAGAGGCTTCTTCGAGATCGTGCGCGAGGCCTGGCTCAGGAACGCGGCGAAGGACGTCTTCACCTCCGAGCAGGACGGGGTGTAGACATAGGCGACGCGGCGAATCTGCTCCTTGGGCGCGTCCGCCGGCGGCTCGTCCGGCTTGGCGTCGCCCGCGGCCGCAGCGGCCTTCGGCTCTTCCGGCTCCTTGGCGATAACCGGCGCGGGGGCGGGGACGGCGGGCGGCGAGAGCGGCTGATTCGCCTTCGGCGCCGGTGGCGCCGGCTTCGGCGCGTCGACGGGAGCCGCAGCGGGCTGCGGGGGTTCCACGGGAGGAGGCGGAGGCGGCGGAGGCGGAGGCGGCTGATTCGCCTTCGGCGAATCAATGACGTCCGGTGCGGGCCCGGAGGAAAGCTCGATGCCCGATTGCGAGGGAAGCTTGGGCGCCGGCTTCGGAGGCTCCGGCTTCTTCGGTACGGCCACGGAATCCGGCGGCTTGATCATCCCGTCGCGCGGCGCGAGTTCTATGATCGGCGCCTTGGCGGCTTCGACCGGCTTGGGCGTCTCCACCGGCTTGGGCGTCTCCACCGGCTTGGGCGTCTCCACCGGCTTGGGCGTCTCCACCGGCTTGGGCGGCTCAACCGGCTTGGGCGTCTCCACCGGCTTGGGCGGCTCCACCGGCTTGGGCGGCTCGGCGGGCTTCGGCGGCTCCGGGGACATAGCGGCGGGGACCTCGCCCCCCATATCCGTGAGGATGGCGTCCAAGTCCGAGAGAATGGACTCGATGTCCTCGGGATGGTCCTTCTTCGGCTCTTCCGCCATCTCAGGGACCGCCGACCGAAAGACCCTTCAAGCGCAGGGCGACGTCTTCGGGATTTGAGGCCTCTTCGAGGACCACCTTGTCGTCGATCTTGCCCTCGCCGAACAGGCGCAGGAGGTCCTGGTCGAAGGTGTGCATGCCGTAGTACTCGCCGCCCTCGAGCACCTTGCGGATCTCGGCGGTCTTGCCCTCGAGGAGGTGGCGGCGCACGAGGCTGTTGCCGATCATGATCTCGGTCGCGGGGAAGCGGCTCTTGCCGTCCTTGGACAGCACCAGGCGCTGGCCGATGACGCCCTTGAGGCAGTTCGCGAGCTGCTGGCGGACCTGCGAGTGCTGGTGCGCGGGATGCGCGTCCACGATGCGGTCGACGGTCTGCATCGCGTCGAGGGTGTGCACGGTGGAGAGGACGAGGTGGCCGGTCTCGGCCGCGGCGATCGCGGCCTGCATCGTCTCGAGGTCGCGCATCTCGCCGATGACGACGACGTCGGGGTCCTGGCGGAGGATGTGCTTGAGCGCCGAGCCGAAGGAATGCGTGTCGAGGCCGACCTCGCGCTGCACGATCGTGGACTTCGCGTCGGTGTGGTAGAACTCGATCGGGTCCTCGATCGTGATGATGCGGTACTGGTGGTTGTTGTTGATGTGGTGCAGGAAGCTGTTGAGCGTCGTGGTCTTCCCCGCGCCCGTTATCCCGGTGAACAGGATCAGGCCGCGGCTCTCGTTGCCGAGCTTGGTCATCGCGTCGACCGGCAGGTTCAGCTCCTCGAAGGTGCGCAGCTTCATGGGCACGACGCGCAGCGTCAGGCCGAGCGTGCCCTTCTGGCGGTAGACGTTGACGCGAAAGCGCGCCAGGCCGTCGAGGCTGTAGGCGAGGTCGAGCTCCATCGTCTTCTCGAACTCCGCCGCCTGCTCCTTGTTCATGAGCTCATAGGCGACCGACTTGATGTCGTCGGCGGAGAGCTTCTGCAGGTTGGCGGCCAGGATCATGGCGCCGCGCACCCGCAGGGCGGGCACGGAGTCCGCCTTGAAGTGGATGTCGGAGATGTCCTTCTGGACCATCAACGTCAGCAGGTTCTTGATGTCGATCGCCATGTCAGCTCATACCTCTTACGACTTCTATTCCTCTTAGCGTCAGCCAATCCGTGGCCAGCGGGCTGATGATCCCGTTCTCCGGAATTGTAAGGCGAACCCCGCCCGGCGTCAACCTCTTTTTTATTTCGTATTCGGAAAGAAACGGCCTTCCCGCGGGCCCCCTGGGGGCCCAAACGCGCGCGGCCGGCTTGGCCTTGGCCAAGCCGGCGACGAGGATGTCGATGAGATCGTCGCGAGTCAGCGTTTAACGCTCCAATTTTATGGCGATGCGGTCGAGGTACTTCTCGAGGTCGTCGTGAGGGCGCGGGATCACGTGCACCGCGACCAGCTCGCCCACCTTCTGCGCGGCCGCGGCGGCCGCGTCCACGGCGGCGCGCACGGCGCCGACCTCGCCCCGGCACAAGGTCGTGCACAAGCCGTTGCCGACTTTTTCATAACCCACCAAGCGGACCTTGGCGGCCTTCGCCATGGCGTCCGACGCCTCGATCATGCCCGTGAACCCCTTCGTCTCCACCAAGCCCAGCGCTTCTCGGATCTCAGCCATCTGTCCCCCTTAACGCGGATCGTCTTCGCCCAGGGCCTCGCGGCCCTCGGCGCCCGTCTCGAGCACGGCGTTGCAGTGCGTGCAGCGGCGCGGCGTGGTGTACGTCCTCTGGCACTCGTCGTCCTCGGGCCACCATTCCTCGAAGAACATCTCCACCTTCTTGTGGCATTTGAAGCAGAACTTCTGCATGCCCGCGCCGCACCCCGCGCAGAACTTGGGCAAGGGCTGGTCCTTGTGCGTGTGCATGATCGCCGCGCAAGCCCCGCACTGCAGGTCGATGTTGATCTTGTACTTCGGCGGCTGATCGTCCTTTTTCTCTTTGCCCATTCGCCTAATACCCCTTGCCTTCGGACTTCGCGTCGGTGACGATCGCGATGGAGGCCGAAGTGCCCAGGCGCGTCGCTCCGGCGGCGATCATGTCGGCCGCGATCTTCGCGTCGCGGATGCCGCCGGAAGCCTTCACTCCCATCAACGGGCCCACGGTCTCTCTCATAAGCTTAACATCCTCGACGGTGGCTCCGCCTCCCCCGAACCCGGTGGAGGTCTTCACGAAGTCGGCGCCGGCCTTCTTCGAGGCGGCGCAGGCTCGCACCTTCTCCTCGTTGGACAGCAATGAGGTTTCCAGGATGACCTTGAGCACCTTGCCGCGCGTGGCGTCCCGCACGGCCTTGATGTCGTCGTAGACGACGACGTCGTTGCCGGACTTCAGCGCGCCGATGTTGATGACCATATCGATCTCGTCGGCGCCGTTGGCGATCGCGTCGCGCGCCTCGATGGCCTTGACCGTGGGCGTCGTGGAGCCGAGCGGGAAGCCGACCACCGTGCAGACCTTCACGCCCGAGCCGCGCAGCAGCTGCGCCGAGAGCGCGACGTAGGAGGGATTCACGCAGACCGAGGCGAAGCAGTAATTCTTGGCCTCGGCGCACAGCTTGCCGATCTCCTCCTGCGTGGCGTTGGGCTTGAGCAAGGTGTGGTCGACGTAGCGCGCGGTGTCGGAGCCCTTCTTCGTGGGCTTGCACACGGAGACGCGGTCGGCGCCGACGGCCTGGATGATCCTGGCGTCGACGTGGGCGTCCTCGTCCTCGTCGTCAGAGTTGGCCTTGGGCGGAAGGGCGGAGAATTGGCCCTTCGCGGGGATCGCGGGAGCGGCGCCCCAGGAGGCGGGACTGCCGAACACCTTGCCGGCGCTGCCGATCGAGGTCTTCACCTCACCCTTGAGCGCCTTCGGGCCGTTCTCGCACTCGCAGCGGTTGGCCTTGAGGAATCCCTTCGCGGCGAGCGCCTTCACGACTTCTTCCACCACGTTTCTCAATTGAGCTTCAGTCATATTTCTTAACCTTCCCGCCCGAAACCACCGAATCCACGATCCCGACGATCACGGTCCGGATCGGCGCATCCTCGTCGTGCAGCACGGACCTCGCCGAGCCGCCCTCGTCCAGCACGAGGACGATCGAGCCCGGCCCCGCGCCCGTCACGTACTCGACCGCCATGACCGCGTCGCCGGTGCGCTTCTCCGTCAAAGGGTCGATCGGCGCCACGAGAAGCAGACGCTTGTCGCACAGCGAGCAGTGCTTGCGCGTGCCCCACACGTTGCCCACGACCTCGGCCGTGAACATCAGCGCGGCCTCCGGAAATCCTTCACCTGATGGCCGTCCACGATCCCGACCACGGCGGCGTCCACCGGCGGCGCGTCCGAAAAGGCCACGGCCGC
Source organism: Elusimicrobiota bacterium (assembly GCA_036676805.1). Classification (GTDB taxonomy): domain Bacteria; phylum Elusimicrobiota; class Elusimicrobia; order UBA1565; family UBA9628; genus GWA2-66-18. Next base: position 43,463 of record JAKFCD010000126.1, on the reverse strand, counting down.
GTCGCGCGAGGCCACCCAGAATACTTTTTCCGAGGAGCCCGCGCCGACGGCGTCGGCGGCCACGATCGGGTCCCCGGCGGGCGACTCGTCCTCCCAGCGCAAGGGCTGGATGAGGAGCATCGTCTTGCCGTCGAGCGCGGCCTCCTGGCGGGAGCAGAACACGCGACCGATGACGCGGGCGAGCTTCATTTGCCCTCTCTCCACTGGGGATCCTGGTCGGAGTTCAACTCGCGCCGCGCGGTGCGCGCGACCTCGGGCTTCAGGTACTCGAAGACGCCCTTCAAATCCGGCCCGCGTTCCTTGAGCCCCTTGAGAAGATAGTAGGTGAATAGGCCGTGGCCCTTTTCCTGGTAAGTGTTGCTGATCTGGTCGCCGGCCGAGGCCGAGAGCACGGTGAGCTTGGCGGGCAGGGCGCCGCCGACGGCGACGGTCACGAGCGGGCGCGCGCCCTTGGCGAGCACGGAGCGGCCGCCCCCGCCGGAGAAGCAGGAGTCCATCGCGACGGTGACCGACTTCGCCGGCAGCTTGGCCAGCTGGGCGTACAGACGGTCGAGCGCGTAGCCGGTCTGATCGATATAGGTCGGGTCCCCGTCGTAAGGCACGAGGTAGGCGTCGCCGCGGGCGGCGTTGGGCGACCCGTGGCCCGAAAAATAGACGAACACCTCGTCGCCGGCCTCGACGCGGTTCGGAAGCCAGCGCTCGAAATATTTCTCGAAGTCGCTCTTGGCCGCGCGCTCGTCGATGAGCAGCACGACGTTCTGCTCGGGCACGCCGAGCACGCGCTTGAAGTACTCGGCCGCGAGCCTCGCGTCGCCCGCGGCGAAGTCGGCCTTGGGCAGGTTCTCCCGGTAGCGCTCCACTCCGATGACGACGGCGTGGCGGCGCTTGGACTCCGAGCGGGCCGCCGGCAGCTCGTCGACGTCGCTGCGGATGATCGCCGGCGCGACGACCGCCTCGACGGCCTTCGCGGCGACCGCGGCGGCCGGAGCCTTGCCGAGCAAGGTCCACGGGCGCTCGGCGTCGAGCAGCGGGCCGAGCCGATACATCGCGTCGTTGAGTGCGGCGGTCCACGCCTGGCGGATGCCGTTGGCGGGAACGCCGCCGCCGCCGGCCGTGCCCGCGCCCGCGCCCACGACCACGCCTTCCCACACCTCGCGCCCCGACGGCTCCTTGAGGGTGAGGAGAATGCGCACGTCGCCGTCCACGCGCACGCCGAAGCCGCCTTTCCATTTGGCCGTGGCGTTCACGACCGTCGCCTTCAAGCGCGCCCCCGCCAAGCCGCGGCTGTGCGCGAGCGGCCAGCCGAGGCGGGACAGCTCCCGCGGCAGCGCCTCGCCCACCACCGTCCCCCACGAAACTCCCGGATTGGCCGCCACCGGGCCCTGCAGGTCGCCCCGGCCGGCCTGGTCGGAGATTTCCTCGATCAGCAGGCGAGGAAGCTCGGCCGAGGGAAGCCGCACCGAGGAAACCGCCTTCGGATCGTAGCGGACCGGCGCGGATACCGCCGCGCAGCCGGTCAGGCCGGCGACGGCGAGGCTCAGGAGAAACGAAGTCTTATTCATCGGCCGATCCTCTCGATCGCGTGAATTTTCTGAAGACGCCCGGCGTGGCGGCCGCCCTCGAAGGGCGTGCCGAAGAAAACCTTGAGGATCTCGGCGTGAATCAGCTCGCCGTGCGACTTGCCGCCGATGCAGAGCACGTTGGCGTCGTCATGCTGGGCCGCCATGCGCGCGGAGACGGAGTCGTAGGCCGCGACCGCGCGGGCGCCGAGCACCTTGTTGGCGGCCATGCACACCGCGCCGCCGAACCCGTCGATGAGCACGCCCTTGTCGAACTGGCGCGAAACGACGGCCTCGGCCACGAGCTGCGCCACGTCGGGATAGTCGACCGCCTCGGTCGAGTGGCAGCCGTAGTCGGCGACCTCGTGGCCGAGCGACTGGATGGTCTTGACGATGAAGGCCTTGGCCGCGAAGCCGCCGTGATCGCTGCCGACGACGACCTTCATTTGCCCACCGTCGCGAGGAGCTGGGGATCGGCCTGCGGGATGACGACGTGGCTGACGATGAGCTCCTTCCTGATCGCGCCGATGCCGGCCGCGACCGCGGTGCGCACGTCGCCGACGTCCCCGCACAGCGAGAGATAGCCCTTGCCGCCGCCGACGACGGTCTTCACCTCGATGAGGTGCACGTTGGCCGCCTTGGCCGCGGCGTCGGCGGCGAGCACGGCGGCGACGGCCTCCTTGGTCTCGATGAGGCCGACCGCGCCCAGGACCTCGACGGGCACGCGCTTGTCGAGGGCGGCGACGACCTGATTGTGGACGTTGCGGATGAGGACTTCATCCACCAAGGTCTTACCCAAAACCTCGCGGCCCGCGCGCATCGCGCTCTCGACCTCTCCCTGCGCGCCGCTGATGAAAATGACGAGCTTGCCGCGCGCGACGACCGAGGTCTTGACGAGCTTGACCGACGCCATCTTGACCATGGCGTCCGTCGCCTCGACGCCCTTGGCGAGCGAGGATGTTTCCAGGAATCCGACGGCGAGGTTGGCGAGCATGGTTCTCCTTTATGCGATCCGGAAGTAGCCGACGAGCGCGCAGTGCAGCGGGCGCGCGAAATGCGAGGCCTTGGTCAGCCCGTCGCCGGTCGGCGTGCCGATCGACATCGTGGCGTAGCCTTCGCCCAGGCCGAGGCCGTACAGCGTCGGGGCGTTCTTCACGTAGATGGAGCACTGCATGCGGCGCGCCATCTTGGTGAGGTTGCCGACGTGGGTGGAGTGCATGGCGGCGGTGTGGCGATGGCCGCCTTCGGCTTGAACGGCGAGGTCGATGGCGGCGTCGACATCACGAGCAACGGTTACCGGCAAGAACGGCATGAGCTGCTCCGTCCAAACCAACGTATGCTCGTTCGGGACTTCGGACCAAAGAAGACGGGCTTCCTTGGGGATCTCCAAACCGATGCCCTTGGCCAAGACCGACGCGTCCTTACCGACAAAGTCGCGATTGAGAACCGGATCCTTGCATCCACGACCCCCGACCTTGATGACGAGCTTCACCAACGCCTCGGTCTGGGAAGCGTTCAATTCATAGGCTCGAGGATCGCCGCGCATGCCCGCGAGAAATCTGTCGCGCGCGGCGGCGGTTACGATGACTTCTTTTTCGGCGGTGCATAAAACATTATTGTCGAAGCTTGCCCCGAATATCACGTCTTGAGCGCATTTCGGGAACTCGGCGGTTTCATCCACGACGACAGGCGGGTTTCCCGGGCCGGCCGCGATGGTCTTGCACGTCTTGCCGACCGTCATGGCCACCTTCACGATCGCCGGTCCGCCGGTGACCATGTTCACGCGCGGGTCGGGGTGCGCGAGGAGATTTTTTGTGTTCTCCTGGGAAGGCTTCTCATATGTCGTGATGAGGCCCGCGGGGGCGCCGGCGGCGACGGCGGCCTCGCAGAGGACGCGCATGGTCTCGACGCAGACCTTGAAGGAGGCGGGGTGCGGCGCGAAGACCACCGAGTTTCCTGCCGAGAGGATCGAGATGGCGTTGTTGATGATGGTGGCGGCGGGGTTCGTCGACGGGGTGATCGCGGCGACGACGCCGAACGGAGCGTACTCCACCAGGGTGAGGCCCTTGTCGCCGGTGAAGGACTTGGAGACGAGGTCTTCGACGCCCGGAGTGCGGGTGGCGCAGACGAGGTTCTTCTGGACCTTGTCGAGGACGCGGCCCATGCCCGTCTCCTCGACCGCCAACTTCGCGAGACGCTCGGCGTTGGCGATCGCGGCCCGGCGCATCGCCCGGATGATCTCGCGTCTCGCTTCAAGCCCAAGGTCCTGAAATTCGCCTTGGGCGACCACCGCGGCTTGAACGGCGGCGTCGACGGACGGGTAGACGACGGACGAACAGGATTTTAACGGCGACGGATTGGGGAACCTTCCAGGGACCTCCGACGACTTCGAGGTCAGGACGGAACCCGTCTCCTCTTTCTCCAACCTCTTAAGAACCTCGGAGACTATGCGTGCGATCTCTTCACTTTGCATTAGCGTCCTCGGACTTCTTAAACGCCGTTTTCCCATTCGCCTCGACGGTATCGACGATCGCGAAGATCACCGCGTCGACGGGCCGTCCTTCCGTTCGCGTGGTCTGCCTCGCACTCGATCCCTGCACGAGAAGCACGAGCTCCCCCTCGCCGGCGCCGACGGAATCGACGGCGACGAGGGGGCTGCCCTTGGAGGCGCCGGCGAGATCGACCGGCTGCACCAGCAGCAGCTTCGATCCGACCAGCTTCTCATCCTTCAGCGTGCAGACGACGGTGCCCGTGACCCGGGCGAAGATCATTTACTTCTTCCTGGCGAGCGTCTCGGGCGAAGAGATAGGCATCTTCCCCTCGAGGTCCGGGTGCGGCTGGGGGATCACGTGCACGGCGATGAGCTCCCCGACCTTCTGCGCGGCGGCCGCGCCCGAGTCGCAGGCGGCCTTGCAGGCGGCGACCTCGCCGCGGAACAGCACGGTCACGAGGCCGGTGCCGACCTTCTCGTAGCCGACGATGCGGACGTCGGCGGCCTTCACGGCGGCGTCGGCGGCCTCGACGCAGGCGATAAGGCCGCGGGTCTCGATCATTCCAAGTGCATTCATTTGTTTTTCTCCTTAAGCGATGTGGACGATGTCCCCGGTTCGGATCCCCGCGGCGTTCGCCTCATCCGTATCGACATGAAACTCCAGGCTGTATTTCTCCGACACGCGAACCACGACATCTTCGAAGACGGTCGATCGTCCGCCGTTCGCGCCGGCGCGAACCCTCACCACCTCGCCTGAGGCGATGGCGAGGCTCTTCGCTTCGCTCGGCGAAAAATGCAGATGCCTTTGGGCGATGATCACGCCCTCCTTGATCTCGACCTTCCCGGCGGGCCCGATCAAGATCGCGCCGGCGGAGCCCTTCACGTCGCCCGACTCCCGCACCGGCGGCTTGAGGCCGATGGCCAGCGCGTCGCTGACCGCGATCTCGATCTGGGTATGGTCGCGGTAGGGCGCGACAAGACGGATCTTCTTGAGCACGCCCTTGGGCCCCTGGACGTCGATCATCTCCTCGGCCGCGTAGAAGCCGGGCTGCTTGATGTCCTTGACGCGCTTGGGCTCGGCGGACGCGCCGAACAATATCTTGAAATGTTCCTTCGTCAGGTGGCAGTGCTTGACCGAGACGCCGGCGGGAATATCGAGCTTGGAGCGCTTCATGCGCTTTTCGATCTCGGCGGACAGCCCGGCGATCTCGGCGGGGGAGATCAAGCTTTTTGGAATCCCATGATGCGCAGGAAGTCTTTCTTGAGCGACGCGCCGCCGACGAGCGCGCCGTCCACGTCGGCCTGCGCCATCAGCGAGTCCACGTTTTCCGCGGTGACGGACCCCCCGTAAAGAATCCGTGTTCCCGCGGAAAACCCGTCTCCATGCATCTTCTTGAGTTGGGAGCGGATGAACAGATGGGTCTCCTGCGCCTGGGCGGGCGAGGCGGTCTTGCCGGTGCCGATGGCCCAGACGGGCTCGTAGGCGATGACGACCTTGGACAGGTCGGCCGGGGCGAAGCCCTTCAGCCCCCCCGCGATCTGCGTCTCGAGCACGCGCCAGGTCTTCTGCGATTCGCGCTCCTCGAGGGTCTCGCCCACGCACACGACCGGCGTCAGGCCGCCCCTGAGCGCGGCGCCGAGCTTCTTATTGATCCACTCGTCCGTGTCGCCGAACAGCTTGCGCCGCTCGCTGTGGCCGATCAATACCATCGAGCAGCCCGCGTCGGCAAGCTGGCCCACCGAGATCTCCCCGGTGTAGGCGCCGGAAGGCTCCCAGTAGCAGTTCTGGGCGCCGAGACGCACCGGGGTGCCCTTGAGGACTTCGCCCACGACGGTGACGGCGGTGAAGGGCACGAATACGGCGACCTCACCCGAGGCCGAACCGGCCCCACCCGCGACAAGCTTCGCCAGCTCGACGGATTGCGCCAACGTCAGGTTCATTTTCCAGTTGCCGGCGAGCAGGGGGCGGCGCAAAGGGGATGCCATTTTGTCTCCTAATGTGGCCATTTTGGCCACACATTCCATTATCCGGGCGTCAGGAGGAATTCTACAGGGTGGACGCGTCCCTGTCAATGGGTAAAATCAGCCCGCGAGAAGAACCGCTGGTGTCAGGCTTGTCGTTCTTTGCATAAGTCCGTTCGTCATGGCAGAGTTATGCAAAGAACGACAAGCCTGACACCATCTAGAACTGGGACAACGGGATGACGGCCTCGCCGAGTTTGCCCGGGGAGTATTGGTCGTTCTTGACGGCGCGCTTGCCGCGCTTGATGCGCACGGCCAGGACGTTGACCTTCTTGGCCTCAAGCATGTCCTGGTCGCTGTCGCCGAAGAAGGCGACGAAGTGGCCTTCCTGCATGTGCAGGTGCTTCGCCTTGGGATCGGGGGTGAAGATGAAGGAGCGGGGCGAGAGCTTGCGCCATTCCTTCTTCAGGGCCTCCCCGCCGGTTCCCTGGCGCTCCGCCATGATCATGACGCGGAAGCCGAGGCCGCGCAGGGCGCAGGCGAGGGCGAAGGGCACGTACTTGACGGTCTCGAGGTCGTAGGCGTTGTTCAGCGCGCCCCAGAAGGCGGGGCCCTCGCGCGCGACGGACGCGCCGGAGGCCTTCTCGTAGGCCTTGGAGGCGTCGACGAGGGTGTCGTCGTAGTCGAAGGCCACGGACAGGCGGCCGATCGTGATGAGGCTGAAGAACAGCCCCCACACGCTCATCATCGCCAGAAGCTTCTTGGCGGTCGTCCAGCCTTTCTCGACCTTGGCCCGCGTCTCCTTGAACACCATGTCAGTCCTCCCTTTGCCGCATGCGCCCCGGCGCGGGCGCGGAAATGACGCCCTGCTTGCGGGCGCAGGCCGCCAGCATGTCGCGCGCGAGCGCGCCCGTCGGCTCCGACGAGACGAAGCGGTCGAAGACGGAGTAGCCGTCCCCCCCGCTCGTCAGGAAGTCCAGGCTGGCGATCGTATAGAGCTTGGCGTCGTCGAGGGGCGCGCCTCCGACGGAAGCGGAGACAAGACGCTCCCCCGCGGGCTTGGGCCGGTGGTACTCGACGCTCGCCCCGGAGATCTGGGCGATGCGGCCCATCCCGACGCCGTGATCGAGAACCTTGCGCAGGTCGGAGCCCTTGAGCGTGAGCTTGACCAAAGCATTGTCGAACGGCATCACGTTGAAGATCTCGCGCAAGGTCACCGGCCCGGCGGGGATCTCGGCGCGGATGCCGCCGCCGTTCTGAAGGGCGGAATCGACGCCCAAGGTCTCCCGGTAGCAGTCGGCCATCCAACTGCCGAGCGCGCTTTCCCGGTCGGACTCGCGGCCGAGCATGGCCGGGGCCGTGGCGACGACCGTCTCGAATAATTTCCCCACGGCATCGGCATGGCGGGCGACAATGGACTTGACCTCGGCGTCCTCGCCGAGACGGTCGGGCCACAGGTCGAGCAGCTCGCCCGAGGAGGAGACGACCGTCTTCGTCCTCGGATCGATCTCCAGCTCGACGCGGCCGGCCTTGATCAGGTAATGGCCCGCCTGCACGATCAAGGTCCCGTTCTCGCCGCGGATCGGACGGCTCAGGAAGGTGTGGGAGTGGCCGCCGACGATGAGGTCGATGCCCGGGACCTCGCGCGCCAAGGTACGGTCGCCCTCGAACTTCTGGCTCTCCCCCTCGAGGCCTATATGGGTGACCGCGATGATCACGGTGGCGCCCCGCTTCTTGAGCGCTTTGACCGCGTCGCGGGCGACGTCCACCTCGCGCCGGAAGTCCAGGCCGAGAATGTTCTTCGGGAAGGCGAGACGGAGCATATTCGAGGTCGTCAGGCCGAAGATGCCGACCTTGACGCCGGCGACCTCCTTGACGATCCAGGGACGCACCCAGGGCACCGGTTTGTTGTCGGCGCCGTATGTGTTGGCGGAGAGGACCGGCATCTTCATCTTGGCGATGAGCGCGCGCAGCGAGTCGCCGCCGTCGTCGTACTCGTGGTTGCCGATCACGATCGCGTCGTAGCCGACCGCGTTGAATACGTCGGCGACGGCCTCGCCCTTGGTCAGGGAGCCCTCCGGCGTGCCCTGCCACCAGTCGCCGGCATCGAGCACGAGCTTCGGACCGTCGTCCTTGGCGATCAGCGCGGCGAGCGCGGCGCCGCCGCCGATCAGGCGGTTCTTCTGAAACTTGTCCGGGCGCGGCATGATCCAGCCGTGCACGTCGTTGGTGTGATAGACGCGCAGCTTGACGGTCTCCGCGGCGGAGGCGCCGGTCCCGAGGAGGAGCGCCGAGATGAGGAGAAGCCGCGAGAGAATCACTCGACGAGCCCCCCGGACAGCGCGTCGCACGCCTGCTGCACGGCCTCGGCGGCGTTGGACAGGCGGTTGGACACGGTCTCGCGCTTGAGCGCGCTCATCAGCGACGGCAGCTCATGGGCCTCCGAGCGGGTGAGCCGGCGCAGGCGCTCCGCCTCTCCCGCCCACCTCTTGGCGAGCACGAGCGCCTCGGCCTTCTGCCTGCCGCGCCCCGCGGCGGCGGCGGCGAGCGCCTTGGCCGCCTCGCGCACGGCCTCGGCGGTCCGGACCAGGCCGTCGTCGGACTCCACGCTGAAGCGCGCGCCCTCGGACACGGCCTGCGTTACGTGCTCGACGGCCTCGCGCAGCGCGAAGGACGCGTCGGCCGCGTCGGACTTGGGAAAGCCTCGCAGGCTCTTATGCGCGAGCACCGCGGCCTCCCTCCAGCCCCGGGCGCGCAGGCGCGCGGTGCGCGCCGCCGACAGCGCCGAAGGGGCGGGGCGGCGGAACCAGGCGGCCGCGGCCGTCGCCGCCTCCACGAGCGTCTCCGTCTGTCCCTTCAGGCTTTCCGCCGCGCTTCTCCTCATCGGAGCGCAAGTGTATTAAATTTTCTCGAGGGTCGACAGGAGGCAGCGCACGCCGCCGCGATCTACGGGAGGGATCGACTCGGCGACGAGCCGCAGGCCGGCGCGTTCGAAGCGCTCGCGGAACGAGCGCCGGTGGACGAGCTCCGCGTCGCCGGCGAACGCATGCGACATGACGAGGCGTCCGCCGGGCCTGAGCCGCCCGGCGATCCGCGGGAACAGCGCCTCGAACTCGGCCTTCACGCCCGGTCGGTCGAGATAGTAAAGGACCTCGGCGACCACGATTGCGTCGAAGGCGGCCTCGGCCGGCTCCCAGACGAGCAGGTCTCCCTCGAAGAAGCGCGCCCCGGGGGCGCGCCGGCGGGCCCGCTCGATGGCCACGGCGGAGATGTCAAGGGCGGTGACCGACGCCGCGCGGCGGACGAGCCTCTCGGTGAAATGCCCTTCCGCGCAGGCCAGCTCAAGGACCCGGCCAAGGCGCCCCCCGCCCAAGGCCGCGTCGAGGAGCTCCAGGCGGGCGAGCTCGTAAGGTTCGGTCGAATAGGAGAACGGATCCTCGCGCTTGCCGAATTGGCGGTTCAGCTTGCGGCGGGTCTTGAAAGCCTGCCAGGCCACGCGCGCCCTCGACCAGAGACTCATCGCGTCCTCTTCGACCCCAGGATGTCCTTGAGCCGCTCGGCGTCGCGGAAGCCCGCTCGGTGAGAGAGGGCAAGGTAGGCGGGGACGTCCCCGCAGGACGAGGCGATTGTGGCCATATTGTCCACACCTAAAGTCCCCATGCGCGCGATGAGCGGACGCATGTACAGGAACGCTCCCTTGCGCGGCGGAGGCTGACGCAGCGGGTCGAAGGCCCGGATCAGGCCCAGCTCGGCGCAGACCTTGTCCTCGAGGGAGGACCACTCGCCCCCGCGGGGGTGCCAGACGAAGGTAAGCTTGCCGCGAGCCGCGCCCTTGAAAAAACGATACATGTCCCGCAGGCGGTCCGACCCGGGCTGAAAGGAGGCGGGCGTCTCGAACACCACGATCTTGGCGCCCAGGGCATCGGCCGCGGCCTTTGTGGCCATCCAGGCCTCATGAACCTCCAAGGTCTCGCGGAAGGCGCCGCAGAGGACCTGATGGTTTTTCGGCATTTTCCGGCCGGAGGGAGGAAATCCCCGGTCGTCGGGACCATGGGTGATGGAACGCAGGGCCTGAAGGGCGGCCTCGCCCCCGGCGGGGATGTCCGCCCGCCAAGCGGCCAAGGTCTCGAGGCGGGGAAGCCCCTTGCCCGTGTCCGTCTCCACGAACGACAATGAGCGCCAGTAGCGGTCCCGGCCGACGGGGTAGCCGGCGCAGCCGACCTTGATCATCTAATCGAACAGCGAGAACTCGGGCTCGCGCCGGGGACGCCTGACGGTCTCCGGCAGGCGCCGGGACCAGCGCAGGCAATACCAAGCCAGGCCCAGGCAGGATAGGCCGTAAACGAGCTCGAAAAGGGAGAACCGCCCCCACTGCGCCCGGGAGATGAAGGCCCATGCCTCCGGGGCGTATTGGTTGGCCTCCGGCTCGCCGCCCAGGAGGTCGCGGCCCCCCTTGAAAGCGGCCAGCCCGCCCCACCCGGCGAAGATCGCCGCGGCGAGACGGGCCAGACCTCTCACTTTGATGGTCTCTTGGGAGACCATTGAATCAGCGCTTCGAGAACTGGAAGCGCTTGCGGGCTTTCGGCTGACCGGGCTTCTTGCGCTCGACCATGCGGGGGTCGCGGGTTAGGAAGCCGGCGGCGCGAAGGGCCTTCTTGTGCTTCTCGTCGAGCTTGACGAGGGCGCGGGAGATGGCGTGACGGGCCGCCCCGGCCTGTCCGGAGATGCCGCCGCCGACGACCTTGACGATGAAATCGTGGTTCTTGGCGGCCTCGATGATCGTGATCGGCTCGGTGACATCCCGAACCTGGTGGGGAAGGCCGTGGAAGTACGCCTCGACGGTCTTCTTGTTGACGGTGACCTTGCCTTCGCCCTTGGGCAGCAGGCGGCACTGCGCGACGGAGGTTTTGCGGCGGCCGGTGGCCCAGATCGCTTCGGTTTTGCTCATGGTTTCCTTACTTGGCCTTCGGCGCGTTGACGGCCGAGTGCGGGTGCTTGTCTCCGACGTAGATCTTGAGGCGAACCATCTGCTTGCGGGCGAGGCGGTTCTTGGGAAGCATGCGGCGCACGGCGAGCATCATCACCCGGCGCGGATCGCGCTCCATCTGACGCTTCATCGGCATGACGCGGGCGCCGCCGGCGAAGCCGGAGTGGGAGAAGTAGGTCTTCTGATCGAGCTTGTTGCCGGTCAGCTTGATCTGCTTGCAGTTCGTCACGACGACGAAATCGCCGCAGTCCACGTAATCGGTGTAGGTGACCTTGCCTTTTCCACGAAGTAGATCGGCGGCCTTCGTCGCGATGCGTCCGAGCACGAGGCCCTTCGCGTCGATGTGATGCCATTTGCGGCTGGACGCCGCCTGGCGGGGAGGATGCATATAGCTGTTCTGAGGCATAGTGAGGAATGTTACCAAATTCCCCGACGGGGGACAAGGCTTATTACGGCTGTCTGGGCGGACGCCGGGTGCCGAAAACCTCGCCGTTGGGCGACTTCCAATAGACCTCGAGCTTGAGCCTGGCGCGGGTGTACACCGTGAGCCCCGCCGGGGTCAACCGGCCGTCGCCGTCGAAGAGGCGCCGGCCTTCCCAGTCGGTGAGCTTGAGCGCCCATTTGGCGCCCGCGCCCTTTTTCTCGAAATACGCGAGGGCGTCCTGCGTGACGTGGAAGAGGTACTTCTCGTAGCCTTCCTTCGTGAGCAGGCGGGAGCCGGTCTCCTTCCCGCGCCGGGGGGCGGTCCAGGGGCGCGTGTTTCTGACTTTTTTCCTCAAATAAGCCAGGGCGTCGGCCTCGGCCATGCGTATCTGGCCGAGCAGCTGCGCGTCGGCGGGCGCCCAGGCGGACTGGTCGGGCAGAAGGATGCGGCGGGCCCACATCTCCTCGAGCACCGCGGCCCGGTCCTCCGCCTCGACGGCCGGCTGCGCCGTCGCCGGCTCGTGGCCGCCGAGCGCGCCTGCTTGCGCGGCGGCGGACAGGAGCAGGATCAGCAGCAGCGTCAGCATCACTTGGCGGCGAGTATCCGCGGCAGGACCACGCCGACCTGGTCCATGTACTTGCCCTTGCGGTCGGAGTAGGACGTCTCGCAGAGCTGGTCGCCCCCGAAGAACAGGAGCTGGGCGATGCCCTCATTGGAGTAGATCTTCGCGGGCAGGGGCGTGGTGTTGGAGATCTCGATGGTCAGGTAGCCCTCCCAGCCGGGCTCGAGCGGGGTCACGTTGATGATAATGCCGCAGCGCGCGTAGGTGGACTTGCCCAGGCAGACGGCCAGCACGTCGCGCGGGATCGTGAAGCGCTCGAGGGAGCGGGCCAGGGCGAAGGAGTTCGGCGGCACGACGCACTCGGGGCCCTTGATGTCGACGAAGGCCTTCGAGTCGAACTGCTTCGGGTCCACGACCGTGCCGTGCACGTTCGTGAACACCTTGTACTCGTCGGCCACGCGCATGTCGTAGCCGTAAGACGAAAGCCCGAAGGAGATCTTGCCCTTGCCGTCCTGACGCTCGACGAACGGGTCGATCATCTTCTTGGTCTGGGACATCTCGCGGATCCAAATATCGGACTTGATCATCGGGGCTCCTCCGTCGGGTGGTGCTCAATTATAACTGTTTCCGGAAACCGTTAGAGCCGCTGGGCGGCGAGCTGGCCGGAAAGGCAGGCCGACTCGATCGTCGCCGGGAAGCCCGTGCGCGTCCAGTCGCCGGCGAAGGAGAAGCCGGGCATCCCGGTCCCGGGCTCGGGGCGCTTGGCTTCGCAGCCGGGAGCCGGGGAGAGGGTGGCGAAGGGCTCTTTGACGACCTTGGACGCAAGTATTTTTGCCGTTGAGAATTCAGGGAGGCATGCGGCCAAATCCCGCTTAGCCGCCTCGAGGATCTTCTCGGGCGAGTACCCGATCTGCTTGTGCGCTCCCGAGATGACGACGGCGACGGTCTGCCCCTCTTCTTTTGTCCCGTGAATCAAGGTCTTGTTGAACACCCAGTGGGTCTCGGTGTGAAGCATCCCCAGGAACCGCTCGGTCATGACCGGGCGGTCGAGCTTCAGCGTCGCGCCGACGATGGGGGCGGGCTTGAGGTCTTCCCACGGGCCGCGCAGAGCGGCGGGAAGGCCGATCTTTTTTAAATCCCACGGAGGCAGCGTAGAAACAACATTACTTGCCTCGAAGCGCGAGTCCATGTCGGTCACGATGCCGCGCACGCGCCCGTCCCGCTCGAGCAGGCCCGCCGCCTTCGCGTTCGAGATCACGCGCCCGCCGCGCGCCTCGACGTAGTCGCGCGCCGCGTCGGTGTAGAGCTCGGAGAGCCCGGTCCGGGCCAGCGCGAAGCGCGAGGACGCCGCGCCGGTGAAGAACATCGTCCGCAGGGCCTGGATGAAGCCGGCGGCGGAGGCGACCTCGGGCGAGTCGTTGAGGATGCCGAGCGCGGCGGGGTCGAAGAAGCGGGTCTGGAAATTCGGGGAGACGCCCAAGGACGTCAGCCAGGCGCGGACCGTCAGCTTCTCGACGGCCTCGGGGATCGGAGCGGTCCGCATGGACTTGAGCGCCCGGTCGAACGCGAGCAATGCCGTTTTCTCGCCGAGCGAGACGCCCTTCAAGCCTATAAGTCCGGCGGCGAGATGAAGCGGCGCCGGCAGCCACGACGGGCAGGCCAGCCGATCACGCTTGCCCCCGGCCTCGGCATAATCCACGACCACGTCTTGATAGATGTCGAGCTTGTCGTGGGTGCCGATCGTCTTTAGGAATTTTCTTGTCGCGAAATAGCACCCCATGAACAGATGCTGTCCGTTGTCGATATCGAGGCCGTTTTCCCGGAACGAGTACGCCCGTCCGCCGAGATGCGGCTTCTTGTCGAGGACGAGGACCTTTTTCCCTTTTTCGGCGAGCGCGACCGCGCAGGAGAGCCCCGCGAAGCCGCCGCCGAGCACGATCGCGTCGGTCTTTTCAGAGCCCATGACAGTAAAGCCACGCCTTGAAGCCGAGCGCCAGCTTCCGGTAGCCGGGCAGGCTCGTCTTCTGGAACAGGACGCGGAACTCGCGCTCCTTGATCTCGTCGAGCAGCCCCTCGTAGACGTGCGCCATGACCTCGGCGGGCAGCAGCCCCGGCCGGTCGCGGAAGTCCACGAGGTTGCGGGCGCGCGCGTAATAGCCCTTCGCGCGCTTGTACTGCCCGAGCATCAGCCGGTCGAAGGCCGGGCCGTGATCGCGCAGGACGAGGCGGTCGACGGAGTAGCCGGCTTCTTTGATCTCGGACTGCGGCAGGTAGACGCGGCCGATCTCCAGATCCGCGCCGACGTCGCGGATGATGTTGGTCAACTGGAAGGCATAACCGAAGGTCGTGGCGAACTCATACATGGCCGTCGGAGCCGTATACGACCAGCCGAAAATGTGCACGCACATGATCCCCACCGAGGAGGCCACGCCGCGCATGTAGCTCTCGAGCTCCTCGATCGTCTCGTAGCGGACCCCGTCGAGGTCCATCGCGCAGCCCCGGATCATTTCAAGGAAGGCGTCCTTGGGTATCTTGTAGTCGGCGACCGCCCGCTGCAGCGCGCGCGAGACCTCGTGCCCGGGCTTGCCGTCATAGAGCCTCTCGATCTCGTCGCGCCAGAAATCGAGCTGGCGGCGGGCCTCGTCCTTCTCGACGCCCGGTTCGTCGACGATGTCGTCGATGAGCCGGCAGTAGGCATAAACGGCCGACAGCGCGTCCCGCTTGGCCTTCGGCAGGAGCAGAAAGCCCAGGAAGAAGTTCGACTTCTTCTCGGCGGGAGCCGGCGCGGAGGTCATGTGCCGATGAGAGCGCGCGCGACCAGAGGGATCCACTCCCGTTTCTTCAGGGTCGGACGCGTCCGGATGGTGTCGAAGTCGAGCTTGCGGATGAGCTTGAGGATCTGCATCCCGCCGTACCAGGTCAGGCGGATCTCGAGCGAGAGCGGCCAGTGCAGCAGGGCCGGCAGCGGCCGGCCCTGCTCGAACAGCGCCCGGGCGCGGGAGACCTCGAACTTCATGAGGCTCTTGAAGCGCTCGTTGTAGACGCCCATGCGCAGGTCGGCCTCGGAGTAGCCGTGAGAAGAAAAATCTTCCTCCGGAATATAGACCCGGTCCTTCTTCAGGTCGACCGACACATCCTGCCAGAAGTTGGCGAGCTGCAGCCCGGTGCAGATCGCGTCCGAGTACCGGAACAGCTCGGGGTCCTTATAGCCGTGGATCATCAGGACGATGCGCCCGACGGGGTTGGCCGAGCGGCGGCAATAATCGATGACCTCGTCGTAGGTCGCGTACCGGCTTTTTTCCGTGTCCTGGAGGAAGGCCGAGAGCAGGTCGTCGAACGGCTCCTTCGGAAGCTCCAGCTCCTTGATGGTCCGGCCCAGCGCGACGAAGACCGGATGCGTCGGCGGCCGCTTGCCGACGTCGGCCAGCATCGACCGCCAGTTGAGCAGGCAGTCTTTCCGCCTTCCTTCGTACTCGGGCTCATCGGAAAAATCATCGGCGATGCGCGCGAAGGCGTAAAGAGCTGCAATATGCTTGCGCAGGCGCTTGGGGAGAAGCAAGGACGCGACCGGGAAGTTCTCGTAGTGGGAATCCGCCAGGTCCTGGCAGAAGCGGTAGGCCCCCGCGACGTCGTCCGGATTCGAGAGCCTCGCCTCGTAAGCCCGGAGCGTGTCGGCCATTACTTCTTCCCGACGCCGATCCTCGTGCGGCCGTCGCCGCGCTTGGCGGTGATGCGCCGCAGCGGCGCGTTGGACCACTCGAATTCAAACTCCCCGCAGCGGACGCGGTCCCCGTTCTGCACGCCCGCCTTCTTGAGGGCGCGGTCCACGCCGATGCGCTTGAGCGTGTGCTGATAGCGGTTGATCGCCTCCGGCAGGCTGACATCCAGCATCGCCGAGGCGCGCTCGACGAATCTGCCGCGCAGGATGAAATGACCGCCGCCGAGGTTCTCGACGACGAAGCCCTGCTCGACCTTGTGGATCGTGTCGTCGACCGTCTTCTCCGCGAAATGGATGGGGCCGTCGTGCTTGGCGAGCTCGGCGATGATCTTGTCGAGGACGGCGTCCACGCCCTCGCCGGTCGCCACGGAGATGGCCATGATCCCCTTGTGCTTCTTTTTGAGGGCCTTAAGGATCTCCGCGCTCTCGGGAAGGTCCGTCTTGTTGAGCACCAGGAGCTTGGGCTTGCTCTTGAGCTTGGGGCTGAACTTCTTGAGCTCACCCTCGATCGTCTTGATCCCGTCGAGCGGCGACTCGCCCATGTAGCCGGCGGGATCGATGAGGTGGATGAGCAGGCGGCAGCGCTCGGTGTGTTTGAGGAACTTGACGCCGAGGCCCTTGCCGTCGGCCGCGCCCTCGATCAGTCCCGGAAGGTCGGCCACGACGAAGCTCACGTGCTTATGGTAGGCCACTCCGAGGTTCGGCGACAAGGTGGTGAACGGGTAGTTGGCGATCTTGGGCCGGGCGTTGGAGACGCGCGAGACGAAGCTCGACTTGCCGGCGTTCGGATAGCCGACGAGGCCGACGTCGGCGAGGAGCTTGAGCTCCATGTCGAGCGTGATGCGCTCTCCGGGGCCGCCCTTCTCGGCCAGCCTGGGCGCGTTGTTGAGGCGGGTCTTGAAGGACCAGTTGCCCCGGCCGCCGCGGCCGCCCTCGCCGGCGCGCCAGCGCTGGCCGTCTTTGTGCAGGTCGGCGACGAGCATGCCGTCGCGATAGATCAAGGTGCCGACGGGAACGGGGATCTCGACGTCGTCGCCCTTATGCCCGTGCTTATGAGAGCCTTTGCCGTGGCCGCCGCGGCCCGCGGTCACGTGCGGGCGGAAGTGCAGGTCCATCAAGGTGGTCAGGCGCGAGGCCGCGACGAACCAGACGTCGCCGCCGCGGCCGCCGTCGCCGCCGTTGGGGCCGCCCCACTCCATGTACTTCTCGTGCTTGAACGAGAGACAGCCGTCCCCGCCGTCTCCGGCCGCGACGTAAACTTTGACTTTATCGATGAAGTTCATGGGTTGGTCGGCAAAGAACACGGCCGCCGGATTTACCGGCGGCCGTCGTCTTGCGCGAAAAAACTACTTCGCGGCTTTGGCGAGCTTCGCCGGCGCGGCCTTCGCGGCGGCGGGGTACACGGACGCCATCTTCTTGTCCTTGTACGCCCACTCGAAGGTCACGACGCCGTTGATCTTGGCGAACAGCGTGTCGTCCTTGCCGCGGCCGACGTTGAGGCCGGGAAGGATCTTGGTGCCGCGCTGGCGGATGAGGACCATGCCGGCCTTGACGACTTCTCCGCCGTAGCGCTTGACGCCGAGGCGTTGGCCGTGGGAATCCCGGCCGTTGGACGATGAGCCCTGTGCTTTTGTTGAAGCCATATTAGTTTAAGGAAATGCTCTCGATTTTGATCGACGTGAGCCACTGACGGTGGCCCTGCGTCTTCTTGTACGCTTTCTTGGTGCGCTTCTTGAAGACGATGATCTTGGCTCCCCGGCCCTGCTTGACGACGGTCGCCGTGACCTTCGCGCTGCGCGTGGACTTGGGCTCCTGGCCCTCCGGGGCGTCGCCGACGGCCCAGAGCGCGTCGAACGTCAACGTCTCGCCTTCCTTGGCCTCCAGCTTCTCGACCTTGACGGTCTCGCCGGGAATGACCCAAAGTTGTTTTCCGCCCGTCTCGATAATCGCGTACATAGGACTCCTCTTGAGGTAGGCGTACATCATAACAAAAACCCCGACGGGTGACAAGGCGATTTTAAGCGGCCCCCGGCCTCTGGGCGGCCCCCGAATACGCAGCCGAACCGCGCCTAATCAGCGACGGTGTAGGATTGGAACTCGCAGTCGCTGAAATAGCGGACCACGGCGGCTTTCTCAAAGTGATTCGTCTGGAATGCATCAGCGTCGAGGTCCAGCGCAGCGTCCTCATGCGGGGAGGCGAGCTTTTGCCGTTTGACGAGCGTCAGGAACGTGGGGAGCCCGAACTCCTTGCGGTTCCCTTCCATCCCATACCATTCCTTCTTTGGATCAGTGCGGGGTCCCCTGCCCGCTTCGACCACGCGAAAGCCGCCGCGCACGCGTGAGAGGACCGCGAGGGTGAGGTCATGGGTCTCATTATGCCCCATCAAGACCGCATCGAGGACTCCGTCGCCGTTGAAGTCCCCAATCACCGCAAAGGGAGCCTGGTCCGGTGAGAATCGATACCCTGCCAAGATAGGCGCGATATAGTCGGCCTCGCGCCGAATCTTGAAGTCGGCATCGTGCTTCTGGACGGCGTGCTGCATCTCAGAGGGAAGGAACACGGAATGTTCCTGGCCCTGCGCTCCGGATTCGATCCGCGGCTGGGCATCCCCGGCTTTCAGTAAGGCGTCAGCGGGCCTCTCGACTCGTCTCAAACCTGCGGCGGGTTTTCCGCTCTCGGCCGCCACGGCGAGCGTCAAGCCTGCCGCAAGGGAAACGGCCGCGGTCAGTAACACGCGAGCACTTCTTCGTAAAAGGGCGAATCCTTGGGTGTGAAGTCCAGATGGTAGTGCGGAGGGTCGGTCTCGATGAGGATACGGGCTCCGTTGTCGCGCATGATCTGTTCGAGCCTGCTCCGATTCCTTTCAGGCACCGAGTTGATACGGACGTCCGACTGATAGCCGTAGCGATGTGATTTGTGGGGCGGATTCCAAGGATTCTCGATCAGGTCGACATCGAACAGTCCGCCCCAGGGAAGGCTCATGTCGTTGATTGCCAACTTTGGATCGTTGGGAAACTCCCGTTTGTATTGGGCCGCGATGGTCGGCAGGCTGGTGAGAGTTTGTGAAACGCCATTATGATTGTCCGGGTGGCTTGTGTTGCTCCCGATCAAGTCGTACGCGTCGCCCGCTCCAAGGGGCGATAGGCCGGACACCTTCGAATCATCGGTTCGGGAAGGGGCTCCCTGGCACCAACCGGAATACGTCCATGTCGTTTTAAGCCGTGCCGCAAAAAGCGGGGTGGTCCAGTCCCAATCAACTCGCGTATTCCCGGGGATGTTGTTGTAGCAGCGTGGTTCCGATATCACGACCGGGGGCCTTCTGGAAGTGTGGTTATGGCCGGGCGTGTCCAGGATTTCGACCCGCATGCAGACATTCCATGGCTGCGGATTCTCGCCTCTGCATTCGGCCCAGGCCGCTATATTGTCGCCTGGCCCGAAGACGTCCGTGGTGGTTCGAGCGCTGTTTGCCGGGAATGCACGCGCTCTCAGTCCGTGATCGGCGGATCCCTTCTCTCGTAACGCCGCAAACCTCGCTTTCAAGGGCATCGTCGTGGCGGCATCACTCGTCAACTCAAGCAACTCATCCATCGCTTCACGCTCTACAGGAGCAGGCATGGCAACAGCCGTCATTGTGCAGGCAAGGCACGCCAAGAATACACTGGTGGTCGACGATAATTTCATATATCCCCTTCCCTGCAGCAAGAGGTTGAAAGTTACATAATCGCAGCAACAACGTCAATGAATAAGAAGTGGGCCAACGGCATATGCCCCTAGCCGTATCGTTGCTACAGCATCTCGGCCATGATCCTCTATAAAAAGGGCCGCGCCCTCTACCTCAATCTGACCAACCGCTGCCCGGTGTCCTGCAGCTTCTGCGTCAAGGTCCCCTGGGACTACCTGTTCGAGGGAAACGACCTCCGCCTCAAGGGCCCGGAGCCCACGGCGGCGCAGTTGATCAACGCGCTCGAGGCCAAGTTCGCCGAGGGCGGGAGCTGGAGCGAGGTCGTGTTCTGCGGCTTCGGGGAGTCCACCTACCGCCTGGCGGAGATGATCAAGGTCGGACAACACCTCAAATCCCGCCATCCGAAGGTGACCCGGCGGCTGAACACCGTCGGGCTGGGCGACCTGATATGGGGGCGGGACATCGCGCCGGAGCTGGCCGGCTGCCTGGATGAGGTCGCGGTCAGCCTCAACACCGCCGACCCGAAGCAATGGCTCGAGCTTCTCCGGCCCGCCCCCGCGTACCGCGACGAAGGCTTCGCCGCCGCACGGCGCTTCGCCGAGCGCTGCGTCAAGGCCGGCCTGCGCACCCGCGTCACCGCGGTCGAACTGCCCGGGGTGGACCTGAAGCCCCTTGAAGCCTTCGCGCGCTCCGTCGGCGCCGAGTTCACCGCCCGGCCGATCCTGGCCTGACCCTGGACGGAAGCCGGGGCCGCTGTTACACTTTAAGAGGAAGGTCCCCAAATGGCTAAACTCCGCTCTCCCGCTAAGCTCCGCCTGAGCCCCAATCAGCTCAAGGTGATCAAGGACAAGTACCTGCGCGACGCCCCCTCGGTCGAGTCGTGGCTCTTGGGCGTGGCGCGGAACGTGGCGCTCGGGGAACTGCTGAGCCATCCGAAGGCCGAGGCCTGGGGCGTGTATTCAGGCGTCCACCGGAAGGCGGACGGCGGCATGACCCTTTTCCACGAGGGCCTGCCCGACAACGACGCCCGGCAGGCCAACTTCTCGCGCCTCATGGCGAATCTGGAGAAAGCCTGCGCGAAGCATCCCGAGGCCAAGGCCCTGCGCGAGCAATGGGCCGAACGGTTCTACGGCCTGATGGCGCATTGGGACTTCCTCCCCAACTCCCCCACCTTGATGAACGCCGGCCGCGAGCTGCAGCAGCTCTCCGCCTGCTACGTCCTCCCGGTGCCCGACTCGATGGAAGCCATCACCAAGGCGCTCGCCGCGCAGTCGATGATCCAGAAGTCTGGCGGCGGCACCGGCTTCTCCTTCTCCTCGCTGCGCCCCAAGGGCGATCCGGTCAAGAAGACGCAGGGCGTCGCCTCGGGCGCGCTTTCCTTCATGAAGCTGTTCGACACGATGACCGACGTGGTCAAGCAGGGAGGCACGCGCCGCGGGGCGAACATGGCCATATTGAGATATGACCACCCCGAGATCATGGACTTCATCAAGATGAAGACCGCGCCGGGCGTCATGGAGAACTTCAACATCTCCGTGGGCGTGGACGCGGCCTTCATGCGCGCGGTGCTGGCCGACGCCGAGTACGAGCTCGTCAACCCGCGCTCGGGAGAGCCGGCGGGCAAGCTGCGCGCCAAGGAGGTCTTCGACGCGATGGTCGACCTCGCTTGGCGGACGGGCGACCCGGGCTACGTCGTCCTCGACCGCATCAACTCCTCGGGGTCCAACACGACGCCGGCCCTGGGGCAGATCGAAAGCACCAACCCGTGCGGCGAGGTCCCACTGCTGGCGTGGGAACCATGCAACTTGGGCTCGCTGAATTTAAGCGCTTTCGTGGCGGGCGATATCGGAGCGGGACGCTGGGATTTCCCTCGATTGAAGGAAACGGTCGGCCTCGCCGCGCGCTTTCTAGACGACATCATCGAGGTCAACAACTATCCCCTGCCGGAGATCGAGCGGCTCGCCAAGGGCAACCGCCGCATCGGCCTGGGCGTGATGGGCTGGGCGGAGGCGCTGGTCAAGAGCGGCGTCGCCTACGGCGACCCCGAGGCCCTCGAACTCGGCGACAAGGTCATGTCCTTCATCAACGGGGCCGCGCTCGACGCCTCAGAGCAGCTCGCCAAGGAGCGGGGGGTTTTCCCGAACTGGAAAGGCTCCGCTTATGATCCGGCCTCCGAGCATTTCCGCGGGGCGCCCCTGCGCCCCCGCCACTGCGCGCGCACCACGATCGCGCCGACGGGCACCATCGCCATCGCCGCGGGCCTGCAAGGCGGGGGCATCGAGCCGTTTTTTGCGATCGCGTATACGAGATATAACGCAAAAGCGCTTGAGCTCTTAAAACACGGCAATCAGCCGGATCACAAGGACGTATTTTTCGAAGTCAATCCGCTGTTCGAGGCCTACGCCAAAAAAAATAATTGGTTCGGTTCCGATGAGAAGACGTTGATGCGCCGCATCGACTCGAACCACAAGTCGTTGTCCGGCCTTCCTGAGATCCCCGACTCCGTTCAAAAGCTCTTCGCCACCGCCCACGACGTTTCCGTCGAGACCCATGTCCGGATGCAGGCCGTCTTCCAGCGCCACACCGACAACGGCGTGTCCAAAACCATCAACCTGCCCGAGGAGGCGACGGCCGCCGACGTCCGCAACGCCTACCTGCTCGCCTACGAGTTGGGCTGCAAAGGCATCACGGTGTACCGCGACGGCTCCAAGTCCCAGCAGGTCCTCAACCTTTCTTCCGCTCCGTCGAAGGGCAAACGCCGCGCGCCGGACGCCTCGCTCGGCCTGGACGCCGAGTACTACCAGATTCGCACCGGCTACGGGCCGCTGCACGTGCACATCAACTACGACGAAAAGGGACCCTTCCAGCTGTTCACCAACATCCCTCCGCTGGGCACCGAGATCGCGGGGCTGACCTCTTTGGTCGGCATACTCGTGTCCAAATACCTGGCCGAGGGCGGCGATCCCCTGCGCCTGCTCAAGCACCTCAACTCCGTCAAGGGCGACCGCCCGATCGGCCTGGGGCCCAATCGCGTGGACTCCATCCCCCACGCGCTCGCCATCGCCCTGCGCGCCCATCTCAAGAAGACCGGCTGGATCGACGTCGGGGCCGCCCCGGAGGCCGCCGCCGAGGCGGACCGCGCCGAGCATTGCCCGAAGTGCTTCTCGCGCAACGTCTCGCACGAGTCGGGCTGCTCCGGCGTGACATGCCACGATTGCGGGCACTCCGAGTGCTCGTAAGCCCCGGTGAGTGACTTTGGTCGCTTCCCTAATTGCGGAGAAGTTTCCTTGATTTGTCCTCGGCAACCACCTATACTTCGTGGGCACATGCGCCAACGAAACCCGCGGCAAGGCGGCACCCTGACCGAACTGATGGTGGCCACGGTCATCCTCTCCGTGGGCGTTTTGGGCCTTTTCGGCGCGTTCAAGTACATCGCGCGCTCGACCTTCATCTCGCGCGCCACCTCGCTGGCCACCAACCTGGGCCAGGAGCGCATCGAGTCCCTCAAGAACCTGAGCTATTATTCCCTCCAGATCACGACGGCGACGGCGACCGACACGACCACCGAGCCCGACATCGTCTACGACACGGTCAATTACCCGCCCGAGACCATCGCCATCGGCGGCATCACCTTCACGCGCTACACCTACGTGGGCATGGCCGAGATGTCCGGCAGCGACATCACCGACGTGGCCTTCACTTATCCCGATACCGGCCTCAAGCAGATCACGGTGAGCATCGTCTGGACGGAGGCCGGGAAAAAGAAGTCCTGGACCCTGCGCAACCTGCTCGAGAACCCCAACGTCAACCCCCTCGACTCGACGATCACCGGCACCGTCGCCAACTCCGCGGGCGGGACCGTGGCCAGCGCCGTCGTGGTCGTCGAGCAGAACGAGAACTGGGGCGCGATGACGAATTCCGCGGGCGTGTATTCCTTCTCCGTCTATCACGGGACCTATACCGTCCGGGCGTCCTCGACCGGCTTCAACGACGGGGTTACGGGCTCGGTGATCGCCAACCGGGGCGGGACCGTCACGGCCGATCTCACCTTGACCTCCGTGGCGACCGGCTACATCGAGGGCTCGGTTTGGTACAACTCCGGCCTGGTCATCAGCCAGGTCGTCGTGGAGACCACGACCTGGGCCGCGGGAGACGTCGTTCGCGCGGTCGAGTACATCGAGCTGTTCAATCCCACGACCTACCCGATCAACATCGGGACGACGGGCGTCCCCCAGATCCGCGTCGACTACGACAGCGAGGCGGCGGGCCAGGACAAGACCCACGCCCAGTTCAACTTCGTCTTCATCACCACCTATGTCCCCGCGAACAGCTACTACCTGCTGGCCAGCGCGTCGGCCTTCATGATCAACCAGGCCGAGATCAAGGCCGACGCCTGCTTCGGCACGGCCGCCAACTGCGACACCGCGCCGACCGTTCCCGATTTCCTCGACAACAACCGCGCGGGCGCCCTGCGCCTGCGGCGCTTCTCGGACAACGCCGCCTACGACACCGTGGGCTGGGATGACGACAACAACCTCGCCTGCGGCGATCCGGGAATTTGCGAGGGGACCTCGATCCCCAATTTCACGACGTTCCCCGTTCGCGACGGCCTCCAGGCGGGCAACCAGCTCGTGCGGGTGTCGAGTCCCGGCGTCAGCGCGGCGGGCATGCTGGCCTACGGGGCGGCCTACGACTCGGACGACAACTCGAAGGACTTTCTGTATCCGTCCGCCGTGTTCGACGGGCTCGTCTACCCTCCCAGGAGCACGGTCTCCGGCGCCTTCCCGACTTTCACGGGCAAGGTCTCCAGCGGCGGCTACGTGTCCGCCAGCGACCCGAACTCGGGCTCGGCGCTGACCTACGCCGCCTACGTCACGAGCGGGGCGCTGAGCCTGCCTTATGCGCGGTTCGTGCTCGGGGGCGTCTCGACGGGAACCTGGACCGTCTCCGCCGCGTACGGCAACTACGCCGCCTTCATCGACACGGTGACGGTGACCCAGAACGCCTACGTCGCCGTGCCGCACGCGGGCACCACGCCCGCCTGGCCGGTGGCCGGCCTTCATCACGTGCAGCTGACCAGCGCCACCACCTCCGGCTTCGTCAAAGGCCTGATCACCAACCCCTCCGGCCAGCCGATCAACGGCATCACCGTGCAGGGCGGCGGCGCCTCGAAGATCACCGGCTCCAACGGAGCCTACTTCATGGCCGTGTCGACGGGCACGGTGACCGTCGTCGCCAACCCCAACAATCTGGAGCCCTCCTATGTCCAGGGCATCGAGGCGCCCGTCGTGACCGAGGGGGCCGTGACCACCCAGAACTTCACTTTGAATTTCGGCGGTCGCATCACCGGCTACGTCACGACGGGCACGACCCCCCTGGCCTACCAGGCGATGGCCGCGACCAACGACGCCGGCCTGCAGGTCGGCGCCGGCGTCACCGACACCGGCGGCAACTTCACGATCCGCAACGTCTCGACCGGGACCTACACCGTCTTCCCGGTGCTGGAGTCCGGGCAGGACGTGAGCCCGGCCACGCTCCCGGCGCCGGTGAGCTCCACGGGCAGCGTGTTCGTAGGGACCTTCACCGTCGCCGGCGCCTTCGGAAGCATCGAGGGCACCGTCTCCGACGCCTCGGGACTGGTCACCTCCGGCGCGCTGCTGCTGGCGTCGACCAACACCATCCCCGCCTCGCCCGCGGCCATCGTCGGCTCCTCGGCGCCGGCGCAGATCCCCCTGTACATGGTCTCGAGCAAGGCCGACGGCACCTACGTCCTGCCCGTGCGCGGCGGCGCCACCTACTATCTCTCCGCGTACGTGCCCGTCATCTCCGGAAACGGCGTGACCGTGACGACGAAGACCTTCAGCGGCATCATCGTCGCCCCGAGCGTCGCGACGGCCAAGGACATCACGATCCCATGAGGACGATACGCGCTCGCGCCGGCTACACCTTGACCGAGATGCTGATGGTCGTGGCCATCATCGGCATCCTCGCGACCGTCGGGCCGACCATGCTGACCCAGATGCAGAACTTCTTTTTAATCACGAGCGCCCGCTACGAGATCCAGCGCGACGCGCGCACGACCCTCGACACCGTCAACCGCTACATGCGCCAGGCCGTCGCCACGACCGTGGTCATGGACACCCCGGCCGGCCAGGGGCCGTTCTCCCGCATCCGCTTCCGGCATGTCGACGGGCGCTATATGGAGTTCCGCCAGAGCGGGAGCAAGCTCATCCAGGTCATCGACACCGCGCAATCCGTCGTCAGCAGCAACCTCGTCTACATCGCCTTCACCTACCCCCGCACCGACGACGTCTCGATCGTCAGCGTCTCGATCACGATGGGCAAGTCCATCCAGCTCGGCCGCCGCAAGGTGCTGGAGCTGACCATTCAAAAAATACGCGTGATGAACTGATATGAAGAAAATCGCCTCGCTGGGCCGACGCGGACAGATCCTCCCGGGCGCGGTCGCCATGCTCGTGATCCTGGCCGTCATGGTGCCGGCCATCGTGCTCTGGATCCAGCGCGAGACGATCTTCGCCAGCAAGCAGTCCCACAACACCGTCGCCTTCCACCTGGCCGAGGCCGGCGTCGAAAAGGCCTACCTCTACGTCTCGCTGTCCACGATCACCTGGAACGCGATCCAGGCCGGAACCCCTCAAGACGACTACAGCTTCGACAAGGCCTATGACGATATCGAAGGCGGGACCTATGCGATCAGCATCACGAGCGGCCCCGGGACGCAGCAGGTCACCATCATCACCGTGGGCCGCGACAGGCACAGCCGCGAGACGCGGGCCCTGCGCGTCGTCTACAGCAACTCCATCCTGGGCGACACCGCCATCTTCGCCGGCCAGGGCGTGAGGATCGCGGGCGGCGCGAACGTCCACTGGGGCGCGGTCATGAGCCCCAGCAACATCGACGCGACCAACCGCAGCTATCCCCAGTTCTGGTCGGCCAGCCAGATCATCGGCAAGGACACCAGCGCCAACCCGCCCAATTGCGACTTCCCCGGCTGCTGCCAGTGGCACGCTTTCGAGAAGAGCCTTCCCACCCCGCCGTCGCTCGACTTCGCCTTCTTCCGCTCCTCCGCGGCGGCGACGACCGGCTGCCCCGACTACGCGGGCGCGCGCGGAGCCCTGCTGGACGGGACTCCGTCCGCGGGCAGCTGCTACTACCCCAATGCCGTCACCGATTGGAAGGAGACGACCGC
The DNA here is from genome assembly GCA_036676805.1 of Elusimicrobiota bacterium. Classification (GTDB taxonomy): domain Bacteria; phylum Elusimicrobiota; class Elusimicrobia; order UBA1565; family UBA9628; genus GWA2-66-18. The sequence continues at coordinate 16,867 of JAKFCD010000126.1, read as the reverse complement.
CGGCAAGACCATCTTCATGGAGAGCGACCTATCGGTCAAGTCGCCGGGCATGTTCCACACCGGCACGATGATCGTCATGGGCAATATCAATCTGCCCAACGGGGTGTGGGGGCGGGGCACCGTCAACATGAACATGCCCGCGATGGCCTGGAAGCAGTACTGCAACGCCTGGGCCACCTATCAAGCGTACGGCAACGATTCGACCGAGCCCGCTGAATTCCCCGGCTTGAATTCCACCTACCAGGCCACGGTGACCCCCCTTGCCTCCAGCAAGGTCTCCGTCAACGGCTTCCTCTACGTCGGCGGCAACTTCAACAACGGCGGCGGCGGCGGCGGCAACAGCGACGTCTACGGCGTGCTCTACGCCATCGGCACCTCCACCATCTCCGCGGCCTCGCCGGTCGACTTCTATTACAACGGCGAGGCGACCTCGGCGCTCGTCACCACGAACGTGAGCCTGACCCGGTCGTCGTGGCAAAGCGAGCTGCGCGGCTGGCCGACGGGACTTTAGGCCGCGCGCGAATGATAGAATAGCGTCGTGAAGCGCCTCCAAGGCCTGTTCATCGTGTTCGAGGGCCCCGACAAATCCGGCAAGTCCACCCAGGCGCGATTCTTGGCCGAGGACCTTCGCGCCCAGGGGCGCGAAGTCCTTCATACGCGCGAGCCCGGCGGCACCTCGGTCGCCGAAGGCGTGCGCAAGGTGCTGCTCGACCCCGCCCTGACCATCGATCCCCTGGCCGAGCTGTTCCTCTATGAGGCGTCGAGAGCCCAGCACACCAACGAAAAGATCGTTCCCGCCCTCAAGGCCGGCAAGATCGTCATTTCCGAACGCTTCACGATGTCGACCGACGCCTACCAGGGCGCCGCCCGCGGCCTCGGGCTCAAGACGACCACGACCCTCAACCGGATCGCGACGAGCGGCCTGAAGCCGGACATCACCATCCTTCTCGACATTCCCGTGGCCGAATTCGACACGCGCGACCAAGGCCGCGAGCTCGACCGTCTCGAGCGCGAGAACGCCGAGTTCCGGGGGAAGGTCCGCGAGGGCTACCTCAAGGCCGCCAAAGCCGACCCGCGCGCCGTCGTGCTCAACGGGCGGCTCCCGGCGGACGTCCTCCGTAAAAAAATAGTCCAGCTCGTCGGGAAGAAATTATAGTGCGGCTCGACAAGGTCCTCGGCCAGCGCCGCGCCGTGAAGACCCTCGAGGGCCTGCTGTCCTCCGGGCGCCTGCCGGCCGCGCTGCTATTCATCGGCCCCGAGGGCGTGGGCAAGTCTCTGGCCGCGATCGAATTCACGAAATCGCTGCTGTGTCGCGAACGGCCCTTCACCGGCGAGTCTTCTTGCGGCGAGTGCTCCGATTGCCGGGCCGTCGATTCGCGCGTTCATCCGGATGCGGTGATCGTGGACGCTTCCTATCAGGCCGCGCTCGAGGAAGAGGAGGTCGGGAAGCAGAAGGTCTGGAAGGTCGACACGATCCGTCACCTGCTCAAGGACCTGAGCTTCAAGTCCATGCTGGACGGCTGGAAGATCGCGGTGATCCCCGACGCCCAGCGCCTCAACGAGGCGGCGGCCAACGCGATGCTCAAGCTGCTCGAGGAGCCCCAGCCCAAGACCCTGTGGATCCTCGGCGCGACCCAGCGCGAGAGGCTGCCCCGCACGATCTCCTCGCGCTGCTTCACGGTCCCCTTCGGCCCGCTGCCCGAGCCGGTCCTCGAGAAGATCCTGGCGGCCCGCGCCGTAGCCCCGGCCCAGGCCAAGCGCCTGGCCGCCCTGTCCGACGGCTCCGCCGGCCGCGCCCTCGAGCTCGCCGACGACGACGGCCTGCCCAAAGGCGGCGGTCCGCTCGCCGCCGTGACCGCCTCCGACGGCCTGCCCAAGGACCTCGCCTCCGCGCGCGTCAAGGTGGAGCGCGCGCTGTACTCCCTCGGCCAGGAGCTGCGCCGCCGGCACCTCGACGGAGAATCCCCTTTTTCAAAGGTCGAGGCCCCGCTGCGGGAGCTCTCGCGCCTGCGCGCGGCCCTGCGCGCCAACGCCGATCCGAAATTGATCCTTACTTTGGCTTCCTTGGAAGCCGAAGCCGCACGGTGATCCCCCTATGAAGCCCTATTACATCACGACGCCCATCTATTACATCAACGCCGCGCCCCACATCGGCCACGCGTACACGACGATCGCCGCCGACGTCCTGGCGCGCCACATCCGCGGCCGCGGCCGCTCCGCGTTCCTCCTCACGGGGACCGACGAGCACGGCCAGAAGGTCGAGGACGCCGCCAAGGCCGCCGGCAAGCACGTGATGGATTTCTGCGACATGACTTCTTCCAAATTTAGAGACTTATGGAAGCACCTCGACATCCACGTCGATGACTACATCCGCACCACCGAGAAGCGCCACGAGGAAAAGGTGCAGGAGATCTTCGATCTCCTGCTTAAGAACGGCGACATCTACAAGGGCAAGTATGAAGGGCTCTACGACGTGGTCAGCGAGGCGTTCGTCAAGGAATCCGACGCGGTGAAGGGCCCGGGCGGCGTCCTGCTCGGCCCCGACTCGGGCAAGCCCCTGCAGAAGCTCTCCGAGGAGACCTACTTCTTCAAGCTGTCGAAGTACGGTCCGCTCCTGCTCGAGCACTATAAGGCCAACCCGGACTTCCTCGCTCCCGCGCACCGCGCCTCGGAGCTGCACCGCTTCGTCGAGAGCGGGCTCGACGACGTCTCGGTCTCGCGCACCAAGGTGAAATGGGGCATCCCGGTCCCCGGCGACCCCGACCACACGATCTACGTCTGGTTTGACGCCCTGATCAATTACTGGTCGGCGGCCGCGGGAACGAACCTTTGGCCCGCCGACGTCCACATCGTCGGGAAAGAAATCTTCAGATTCCACGGCGTGACCTGGCCCGCGATGCTGATGGCCGCCGGCCTGCCTTTGCCGAAGAAGGTCTTCGCTCACGGCTGGTGGACGGTGGAGGGAGAGAAGATGTCGAAGTCGCTCGGCAATTTCATCTCCCCCTACGACATCACCTCCGAGTTCGGCGTCGACGCCCTGCGCTACTTCCTGCTGCGCGAGATGCCCTTCGGCAACGACGGGGACTTCTCGAAGGCGTCGCTCACCAAGCGCTACAACGCCGAACTCGCCAACGACCTCGGCAACCTCGTCTCCCGCGTCTCCGAGATGGTCGACAAGTTCCTCGGCGGCCGCCTGCCGACCAAGCCGCCGCTCGGCGAGGACTTCTACACGACGGCGGTGGCCAAGCGCACCCCCGAGATTTCGGCGAAGATGGAGGCGCTCGACTTCTCCGGCGCCCTCGACGTGATGTGGGAGGTGATCCGCAGCCTCAACGCCCGGGTCAACGAGAAGTCCCCGTGGAAGCTCGCCAAGGAGGACCCGGCCCAGTGCGAGCTCGTCCTGTTCGACCTGGTCTGGTCCCTGCGCCTCGTCTCGGGTTGGCTCGACCCGTTCATGCCCCACACCGCGGCCAAGATCCACATGCAGCTCGGCGTGCGAGTTTTCCACGATCCCTTGACGGCCGAGGACGTGCTCGACGGGAAGAAGCAGCGCCCCGGCTTGATCCAGAAGGGCCCGGTCCTGTTCCCGCGCAAGGTCTAGAATGCGGCGGCTCGCCCTGGCTTTGCCGGTCGTCTTCCTGGCCCTGAGCCTGGACCGCGTCCTGCCGGAGCCGCCCCATGTCCCCGCCCCGCGGCGCGTCGTCGCGCTCGAGGAGGCGGTCGCGGGCCTGCCCGGCATGAACACGGGCCGCTTCGGGCGCGCCGGCAACCCGCTGAACTTGGTCTTCGTCGGGTCCGAGAAGGGCCTGCGCGAGGCGCTGAGCGACGGGGGCTGGACCGAGGTCCCTGGCACGATCCGGGAGTCGGTGTTCGCGGGCGCCGCGGAGCTCCTCACGGGCCGCACCGTCGCGTCGGCTCCGCCGATGAACGAGTACTGGCTCGACGGGCGCCGCCAGGACATGAACTGGGCGATCGCGACGAAGTTTCTCTCGGCCCGCCATCATTTCCGCGTCTGGGACACCGGCCTGCGCGACGAGCGCGGCCGCGCGATCTGGTGGGGCGCGGGCGACTACGATCTCTCCATCCGCTGGCGCGATCTGTCGCACGTCCGTGATCCGGACATCGACGCCGAGAGGACCTTCATCGCCGCGTCTCTGAGGGATTCCCCGCGGCTGGAGCGGGTCGCTTTCGTCGCGGTGCCCTCCATTCCGCGCTCGGGCGCCAACGACAAGGGCTACGCCTTCCACACCGACGGCCGCGCCGCGGTCATCGAACTGCGACTGCGCTAGACGCCGCACCCGAACTCGCACCGGTGCGAGTTCGCGACTGTTTCCAGAAACAGCCGCTCGCGGGAAGGTGCGACCGAAGGACCTATCCGAGGGCTATTTGCCCGTCGAGCCGAAGCCGCCGAGCCCGCGCGCGGTCTCACCCAGGTCCTCGGAGTCGACGGGGGCGGGGGTCGCGATCGGGATGACGAGGAGCTGCGCGATGCGCTCGCCCTTCTTGAGCGCGTGCGTCGCCGTCGAGATGTTCCAGAGCATGACCCCGACCTCGCCGCGGTAGCCCGCGTCGATCACGCCGCCGGCGGTCTTCAGGCCGCGCTTGGCCATCGACGAGCGGTCGCAGACGAGGCCGACGTGGCCCGCGGGAATGGCCATCGCGACGCCGGTGCGCACGACCTTGCCCTCGCCGGGAGCGAGCTGCGCGTCCTCGAGCGAGTACAGGTCGAGGCCCGCGTCGTCGGCGTGCGCCCGGGTGGGCAAGGTGGCGGCCGGCTCGAGGCGGCGCATCGCGAGTATGCCGTGGACGGGTTTGGCGGTCAAAGGTGCTCTCCGTAGTTGTCGTGATCGTGGTGCGGCGGCTTCCAGCCCACCACCTGCCCGGCCCAGCGCGCGAGCATGGACACGGGGCCGAGCAAGGCGTAGAAGAAGAAGACGAAGAACAGCACCATGAGCGGGTAATAGAAAAGCAGCAGCCCGAGGCCGACCACGGCGATGATCCGCGTCATCGTCTTCGGGCGCATCACGCCGGGCTGCTTGAACGCCGGATAAGGGATCGTGGAGACCATCAGCAGGGCGATGACGACGACCATCACCGGCGCCAGGCCGTAGAGCCCCGGGATCTGGTCCATCAGGAACTTCCAGGTGCCGGCGGGGCGCCCCTCCTCGATGACCTGGTAGAGCAGAATGAAGCTCGCCAGGAACCCCGCGCCCGCGGGGATCGCGAGCCCCGTGAAGTGCGTCTTCGAGCCCTGGCCCAGGTGCGCCATCGCGTTGAAGCGCGCCAGGCGCAGGCCGCCGCACAGCGCGTACAGGAAGGCGATGGGGTAGCCCCAGACGCCGTAGTCCTTCAGAATAAAAGCGTACATCATGTGCGCGGGCGCCACCCCGAAGGTGAGGAAGTCGGCCATCGAGTCGAACTCGACGCCGAACTCGGACTCGCCGTGCACGAGACGGGCGACGCGGCCGTCGAGCGCGTCGAAGAGCATGCCCGCGATGATCGCGGTGGCCGAGGAGACGAACTCCCCCCGCACCGAGGAGAGCAGGGCGTAGAAGCCGCACGCCATGTTGCCGAGCGTGAACAGGGACGGGGCGAGGACCGCTCCGCCGCGCTTTAAGGCTTGCTTGTCCATTCTCCGATGGGGGTCAGGCCGCCGGCGACGCGGTCGCCGGCCGAAACCGTGCATTTGGACCCATTCGGGAAATGCACCGCCGCTTGCGAGCCGAAATAGATGATCCCGTATCGTTCGCCTGCGGCGACGATATCTCCGATATTGCGCCAGCACTCGATGCGCCGCGCGATGAGGCCGGAGATCTGCTCGACGACGAGCGGATCGCGTCCGCCCCCGGGCTCGATCGTCATGACCACGCGGTAGTTGCCGCGCGCGGCGTCCTTCATCGCGGCGGCGAAGGAGCCCGGGACCTCGGCCACCTTGGTCACGCGGCCCGCGCACGGCGCGCGCTGGATGTGGACGTCGAACACGGAGAGGAATATCCGGCAGGTCATCACGTCGCCGGGACCCTCGCGGGCGACGGAGAGCACGACGCCGTCGCCGGGAGAGTAGATGCGCCCGTCGGACGGCAGGTCGCGCTCGGGGTCGCGGAAGAAGTAGAGGGTAAAGCCCGCGAAGCCGAAGCAGAGGAAGGACAGCAAGGTCCCCGGCAGCACGGTCGAGGGGCGGCCCATGAGCCACATGCCGAGGGCGCCGGCCGCGACGGCCGGGACCACGAACTGCCACGCCTGGGGAGCGATTCTCATTCGATGGTTATCATACTAAACGCCAAATCGTGGGCAGGGCGGGACTCGAACCCGCAAGACCTTGCGGTCGGGAGATTTTAAGTCTCCAGCGGCTGCCAGTTTCGCCACCTGCCCGACGAAGTATTGTAGCAGTTGCGCCTTAAAGCCCGATGTCTTCGTTCCAGAGGTCGGGCTTCTCGCGCACGAACTTCTCCATCAGCGCGATGCAATCCTCGTCCTGCAGCACCGCGAGCTTCACCCCGCGGGCGGCGAACAGATCCTCGGCGCCCAGAAAGTTCTTGTTCTCCCCCACGATCACGCGCGGGATGCGGTACAGCAAGGTGGTGCCGGTGCACATGACGCACGGGCTCAAGGAGGACACCAAAGTGAGCTCGGGCCAATCCCTCCGTCGGCCCGCGTTGCGCAGGCAGACGACCTCGGCGTGCGCGGTCGGGTCTCCGGTCTGCACGCGCCGGTTGTGCCCGCGCGCGACGATGACGCCTTTCGCGTCCACGAGCACGGAGCCGATCGGCAGGCCCCCCTCGTCATAGCCCTTCTTCGCCTCCAGATACGCCTCGCGCACCAACTCTTGATCGGTCATGCCCGAATCTCACTTATTCCGGCGATCCTCGCAGTCCAATTAGAGCGCGCTCGATAAGAATTTGTTTTGCCCGGCGTCCCACCAATAAAGACTAGCCATGCGGTAACGGCTGTCCGAAGTAATGCCAAGTTTTCGCGCTGCATAAACATCAAGGCTTCGGATTAAAAAGGCGTCTGTTTCGAGGGCGACATCTTTGGGGTACATGTCACTCAATTGATACTTTTTGCCCTTGGGATGGAACTCAAGCATCCAGGTGGCAATGATCGGGATGGGCTTGTGTTCTTCCCGAAAAAAGTCGAAGCTCCCTTCTGCGACGGGGATTACCTCATAGTCCGAATCGTTGGAAGAGAGCACGGCCAGCACGAGGTCGCCGCGGGCATCGTGGCCGAGCAGCACTACGTCGGTCTTGCCGTCACCGTTAAAATCACCCACGACGGTCGTGGGCGTCGAGTAGCGCGAGAATTCGTAGGCGCGAAGCGATTTCGGGAAATAGTCCGATTGATTCCAAGGCGCGAAACCGGGATAGGCGTTTATCACGGCTTCCTTTATCTTGCTGGAAAGTACAACGCGGTACTCGATGCTGACTTCATCGAAGTAGGGAAGAGCCGGCCCGGGAGGGCGCTCATGGACGACGACTTCGGTGCGCTCGCTTGCCGTGGCGGCCCCCGCGGCGCTGAGCCCGGGAGGGCTCGCCAGCGCCAAGACAATGAACGCCAACCGCCTAGCCGACACCTTCGTCGACCGCCGCGTCATACGGGGTCAGGGCAGTCGGTTTCGTCAGGCGCTCCAGGAGGGCCGACGTAGTCCAAGCACGCTTGCGGCAATTCCTTGTTGATTTTAATTTCGTGAAGGATGCTTGCGGGCGTTATCTGGAGGTTATCAAAATCGACCTCAGGATGGCCGCCGTCGGCGGACAACGTCCGGGTCGCAAGGGCAACAAGAAAAATAATCGAGCTAACTGGGGATCGCATAAAATTCTCCAGGGGCCTAATGACCTATTCTGGAATAGGCCAATATACCCAACATTCATCAGAGGCGTCAAGCTTAGGTCTTCTGCAAGTTCGCGAGGTTTTAAAAGAGACCCCGGAGCGGGTCCTCGTCGCGGCCCCTGGCGGAGGACGGACGCGCCTGCTACCCTAACGGGACATGGCCCCCCTCGCCCTGGCCTTGGCCGTTCTCCTGTGCCCCGCCGCGCGGGCGCACGACGCGCGCTCCCAGGCGCGCGACGCGGCCGTCGTGCCCCTGTCCGGAGACGACGCCTCCGTCCGCGAGCGCGCCGCCCGGCCCTTCGACGGAAGTCCCGAGTCCGAGACCGTGGTCGCGGGGCGGGACCGGACGGGAGCCGCGGTGCTGGCCAGGTCTTCCCCCGCCGAGCGCGCGCCCAAGAAGGAGCCTCCTCCCGTCGGAGAAAAGGGCGCCGGCTCGACCAAGCTCTCGTCCGGCCTCGTGATGGGCGGGGCCGCGCTCCTGGGCGGCCTGCAGGGCTGGCTGTCGGCGGGCCTTCTCGGCGCGGCCGCGGGCGCGGGGCTGGGGCTGGCCGCCGCGTGGCTCTTCCACAAGAAGGACTACGGCGGCGCGTTCGGCGTGACCGCGGGCGCCATCATCGGCACGGCCTTCGGCGGCCCCATCGGCGGCCTGATCGGCGCGGTGGTCGGCGGCGTGATCGGGCACTTCCTCGGCAAGCTTTTCCTGTAGCTCGGGGAATAGTATGATCGTCCTGTGCTTCCTCCCTTTTTAACACCGAAGCTCTTCACCACCCTCCAGACTTACGACCGCGCCCAGCTCGCCAAGGACCTCGTCGCCGGCCTCATCGTCGGCGTGGTCGCCATCCCCCTCGCGTTGGCCTTCGGCATCGCCTCGGGCGTGACGCCCGCCGAGGGCCTCTACGCCGCCGTCATCGGCGGTTTCGTCATCTCCTTGCTCGGCGGCAGCCGGGTCCAGATCGGAGGGCCGACCGGGGCCTTCGTCGTCATCATCTACGGCATCGTGCACCAATACGGGCGCGAGGCGCTCGGCGTCTGCACGATCATGGCCGGCGTGATCCTCATCGTCATGGGACTGTTCCGGATGGGCAGCCTCATCAAGTGGATCCCTTATCCCGTCACGACGGGCTTTACCAGCGGCATCGCGGTCATCATCTTCTCCTCACAGGTCAAGGACCTCCTCGGCCTACGCATGGGCGCGGTCCCGCCCGAGTTCCTCGACAAGTGGGAAACCTACCTCCACGCCCTGCCGACCGCCGACTGGCATACCTTCTTGCTCTCGGCGGCGACCTTGGCGGTGCTCGTCTTCCTGCCCCGGCTGACCAAGAAGATACCCTCGCCTTTCGCGGCCTTGGTCCTCGCCACGGGGGCGGCGGCGGCGTTCTCCCTGCCGGTGGAGACGATCGGCTCGCGCTTCGGAGACCTCCCCCGCGGCCTGCCCATGCCGCGGCTGCCCGACGTCGATTTCAAGACCGCCATGACCTTGGTGCGACCGGCGACGGTGATCGCCCTGCTGGCGTCCATCGAGTCTTTGCTCTCGGCCGTCGTGGCCGACGGCATGATCGGCGGGCGCCACCGCTCGAGCGTGGAGCTCGTCGCGCAGGGGGCCGCCAATATCCTGTCCCCGCTGTTCGGGGGCATCCCGGTCACGGGCGCCATCGCGCGCACCGCGACCAACGTCAAAAGCGGCGGGCGCACGCCCGTCGCGGGGATCGCCCACGCCGTGGTCCTGGTCTGCGTGCTGCTCTTCGCCGGCCCTCTCGTCGCGCGCATCCCGCTGTGCGCCCTTGCCGCCGTGCTCGTCATCGTCGCCTACCACATGAGCGAGTGGCGCACCTTCGTCTTCCTGTTCAAGTCCCCGCGCTCCGACGTCGCGGTGCTCCTGGCCACCTTCGGGCTCACCGTGCTCGTCGACCTCACCGTCGCCGTCGAGGTCGGCATGGTCCTGTCCGCCTTCCTGTTCATGAGGCGCATGGCGGAGATGACCACGGTCGGCGCCGCCATCCGCGACCGCGCCGACGAGGAGGCCGGAGCGGCCTCGGAGCCGCTGTCGGGCGAAATGCCCAAGGGCGTCGAGGTCTACCGCGTCAGCGGCGCCCTGTTCTTCGGCGCCGCCGACAAGCTGGGCGAGGTCCTCACCCACATCTCGGACCCGCCCAAGGTCTTCATCCTGCGCCTGGGCGACGTGCCCGTCATGGACGCCACGGGCATGCACGCCCTGCGCGACTTCCAGGCGCGCTGCCGGCGCCGCGGGACCTCTTTGTTGCTGTGCGGCCTGCAGAAGCAGCCGCTGAGGGTGCTCAAGACCGCCGAGGTCCTCTCCGAGTTCGACGCCTGGACGGAGAAGGACGACCTGGCCGCCGCGCTCAAGGCGCTCGCGAACAGCTCCGCGCTCCTGAAGAAAGCAGCCTAGCGCAGCGACGGGTCGGACTGCAGCGCGGTCACGCATGCCATGTTGACGATGTCGTCGACGGACGCGCCGCGGGAGAGGTCGTTGACCGGCTTGGCGAAGCCCTGCAGGATGGGCCCGAGCGCCTCGGCTCCCGTCAGGCGCTGCACGAGCTTGTAGCCGATGTTGCCGCTCTGCAGGTCGGGGAACACGAGCACGTTGGCGCGTCCCGCGACCTTCGAGCCCGGGAACTTCTTCTGGCCGATCTCGGGCACGAGCGCGGCGTCGGCCTGCATCTCGCCGTCGATGGCCAGGTCCGGGGCCTTCTCCTTGGCGATGCGCACGGCGTCCTTGACCGCGGAGGCCAGCGGGTGCTCGGTGGAGCCGTTCGTCGAAAATGAGAGGAAAGCAATCCGCGGGTCGATCCCGGTCAGCACCTTGGCCATGCGCGCCGAGGAGATGCCGATGGCCGCGAGCTTCACGGGCACGGGGTCGATGTTGATCGCGCAGTCGCCCATGATGAGCACGCCGTCGTCGCCCTGCTTGGGATCGGGGAAGATCATGACGAAGAAGCTCGAGATCGTGCGCACGCCCGCGGCGGGCTTGATGATGTGCAATGCCGGTCTTACGGTGTCGGCCGTCGCGTGATCGGCTCCGGAAAGATATCCGTCGACGCGGTCATTGTGCAGCATCATCACGCCGTAGACGAGAGGATCGGTCACCGCCGTCTTGGCCTCTTCCTCGGTGATGCCCTTATGCTTTCTCAGCTCGAAATACTGGGAAACGTACTCGACGAACTTCGCGTCCTTGGCGGGATCCACGATCTCGACGCCGGAGATGTCCGCCTGATTCTCGGCGGCGACCTTGCGGGCCTTCTCGGGATCGCCCAACAGGATCGGAACGCAAAGACCGTCTTTCTTCAGGATGGCGGCGGCCTTCACGGTCCGCTTTTCTTCACCCTCAGGCAAGACGATCTTTTTATTTAATGCCGCGGCCTTGCGTCGGATGTCCCCGATGATGTCCCGGCTCAAGGTGTCTGTGGTCATGCGCCGAGGATAGCGTATCGCGGGACCGTTCGTCTAGCGGGCGTAGGACGGCGCGATCGTGCCGCCCGCGTGCCACAGCGCCCGGCCGGGGCCGAGTTCGCGATAGGCGCGCGCGCCGGTCGGCGCGGCGTCGACCGCCGCCCGGTAGGACGCGGGGCGCGCGCTGCGGTCGAGCGTGGAGGCGCGAGGATCGGTGAACACGCCGCCGGTCATCGTCAGGGAGTAGGCGCGCAGCGCCAGCGCGCCCAACTCGCGCGCCAAGGTCCCCCAGTCGCCGGGCGCGTTCATCAGGCGGCCGGGCACCATGTCGAGGCCCTCGACGTGCGCCTGGCCGACGAGCGCCACGGCCTTGCCGCCGGTCTTCAGCGCGTCTCGAAGGAAAGAAGCCATCGCCTGGTTGCGGCGCGTCAAGTAGACCTCGGCGACGGCCTCGTTGAAGCCCGGCTCGTAGCCGTCGCCGGCCCTCGAGAACTGGGAGTCGACGTCGCCGGGGAACTCCTCCACGGGACGGCCGGTCTTGCTTGCGGCGAGCTCGGCGGCGGCCTTGGCCCAACCGTCGAGCGGAAGCCCGAGCGCTACGATCCTCACGCCGTGGTCGCGCGCCGCGTCGAGCAGGGCCCGAAAGGACGCGCGGCGCTTCGGCGAGAAAGAAAGGGCCTCGTCGGGCAGGTCGCCTCTGCGACCGGCGACAAAATCGTCCACGGCGACCTGCTGATTACGCTTGAGGCCCTCGATGCCGATCGCGGTGACCCCCGCCGCGGCCAGGCGCGGCATCTCGCGGGTCAGGATGTCCACCGAGGTCAGGCTTCCGTGGTTCTCGCCGAAAAGCAAGGCATCGTGGCCGGAGAAGATGTCCTCGACGGGGACCGCCCAGCTCCGGACCGTCTCGGCGACGCTCTTGGCGACATAAGACGAGTAGCCGGAATCCCGCGCGCTCGGCGGGCCGCGCCCGTCGTACTGCGAGGCGGGCGCGGGCAAGGGCGCGGCGGCGAGCGCCGGGACCGCAGCGGCGACGGCGGGCGCGACGGCGGTAACGGCGAGGGGCGCGGGAAGAAGCGCTGGGGCGGGAGCCGAAAGCGACGGCGCGGACATGACGCCGGTCAGCGCGGGCATGAAGCTCGCGGAGACGGAGCCGCTCATCGACAACGACAGAGCGGGGACCGGCGACGCGCCCGAGCCCAGCGACGGCGTCAGGCGCGTGACCACGCCGGCCGAGGCGGCCGTGGAAAGGCCGAGGAATAAGGCGGCGCCCAGGGCGATTAAGCGTCTCACACCTTCAGTGTATTAAGGGAGCGTGCCGGGCGCAGGGGTCGGAGGACCCAGATCGCGGCAGGACCAACGCCGAGGCCGAGCGAACCCCTCGTTTTCATTGAAATAGGATATATTTTTTAAATGCAATTCACCGTCGGCGCCGGTGATGAATAAGGCTTTAAAAAGCGCGCTTATTTTCCCAAAAACGAGGACTTCGCGAGACGATCGGCCACTGCGAGATGCTCCGCCTCGTCGTCCGCGATGCGGCCGAAGATCGCGGCGGTGACGGGATCGCGCCGGGCCAAGGAGCGGCGGAAGCTTTCCTCGGCGGCCTGGCCGCGGACCTCGGCCTCGCGCATCATGACGGCGAATTCCGCGGCGGTCTTGGCAGTGGTCAGTCGCCGCCACAGGCGGTCGCTCACCGGACGGCCGGCGACCTTGACGCCGAGTTCGGCCATGCGGTCGAGCAGGAGGTTGAGGTGCACTTCTTCCTCGAGGCCGATGCGCCGCCACGCGGCGCGCAGCTCCTCGGATGCGTCGGTCAAGGAATCCGCGGCCCACAGGAAGGCGGCGAAGGCCTGGCGCTCGGCGAAGGCCGCCGTGCGCAGGCGGTCGCCGAGGCCCTCGGGGCCGCCCATGCCGCGCGCGGAAGGCGCGTAGTCCTCGGGCGCGCAGACGACGAAGGGCGTCCAGTCCATGATGCATGATACCGCAAAAGGCTAAAATCAGGACATGAAGGGGAAATTCCGTCTCCCACGCCTGCTCGCCCTGTCGCTGCTGTTTCTCGCCGCGTGCTCGAAGGAGCCCGACGCCGACGCGCCCGCCGCGGCGAAGGGCCCCGTCGCCTTGTTCATCGGCGACTCGCTCACCGCGGGCTACGGCGTCGACCCCGAGGAGGCGTGGCCCTCCCTCGTCGGCGAGGCCTGGTCCGCGCGCGGATTATCCTGGCGAGCTCGCAACGCCGCCGTCTCGGGTTCGACGACCGCGGGCGTGCTCGAGGCCGCGCGCTGGGCGCTGACCTCCGACGTCAAGCTCGTCTTCGTCTGCATCGGCGGCAACGACGGCCTGCGCGGCACGCCGCTCGCGGAGACGAACCGCAACATAAACGCGCTGCTCGAAGAGCTCAAGCGGGACCGCCGGACGGTGGTCCTGGCCGGCATGAAGATTCCCCCGAACTACGGCCGCGCCTACGCCGACGGCTTCGCCGCGCTGTTCCCGGCGCTCGCGAAAAGGCACGGCGTGACGTTCATGCCCTTCCTGCTCGAGGGGGTGGCCGCCGATCCGCGCTACAACCTGCCCGACGGCATTCACCCCAATCCCGAGGGGCACAAGGTCCTCGCCGCGTCGGTGCTGGCCTTCCTGGACGCGAAGGGGCTGCCTCAATGAGCGCGGCGATCCTCGAGCTGTCGGACATCGCCAAGGATTTCGCCTCCGGCGGCGAATCGCTGCGCGTGCTCGACAGCGTGGAGCTCAAGGTCCGCCCCGGCGAGACGCTCGCCGTGACCGGCCCGAGCGGCTCGGGCAAGTCCACCTTGCTCGGCATCATGGCCGGGCTCGAGCGCCCCTCCCTCGGCCTCGTCCGGCGCGACGGCGAGGACGCCTCGTCCTGGGACGAGGACCGCCTCGCGGGCTGGCGCCGCCGGCGCCTGGGCTTCGTGTTCCAAAGCTTTCGCCTCGTGCCCACCTTGACCGCGCTCGAGAACGCCGCGATGCCGCTCGAGCTGCTCGGCGCGCCGCCGGCGGAGGCCGAGGAAAAGGCCGCCGGGCTGCTCCAGGCGCTGGGCCTCGAGGGGCGCCTCGAGCACCGCCCGTCGGCGCTGTCCGGCGGCGAGCAGCAGCGCGTAGCGCTCGCGCGCGCCTACGCCCACGGGCCCGCCCTGATCCTCGCCGACGAGCCGACGGGAAGCCTCGACCGCGCCACCGCCGAGAAGGTGCTCGCCGCTTTGCTCGAGCTCAACGCGCGCTCCGGCACGGCGCTCGCGGTCGTCACGCACGATCCGACGGTGGCGGCCGCCCTCGGGCGCTCGGTGCGCCTGGAGCGGGGCCGGATCATTCCGTGATCCGGCTCGGCTTCAAGCTCGCCGCGCGCCAATGGACGCGCTTCGTCTTCTTCGCGGCGTGCCTGTCGCTCGGCACCGGCTTTCTCGTCGCGGTCTCCCACCTGCTCGGCGCCGTGGACCGGGCCGTGGCGGTGCGCGCCCGCGAGCTGCTCGCCGGGGACGTGGAGGTCGCCTCGGGCCGCGACTTCGGCGCGCGGGAGAAGGAGGCCTTCGCCGCGGCGCTGACGCCGGGACGGCGCGCCGCGCGCTCCGTCGCCTTCGCCTCGATGCTCTCGCCGGCGAGCGGGGCGCCCCCCTTCCTGGTCTCGGTGAAATCCGTCGAGCCCGCCTATCCGCTTCGCGGCGAACTCCAGACCGATCCGCCCGGCGGGACGGCTTTGCTCGCGGGCGGCGGCAAATGCCTCGTCGAGCGGACCTTGACCCTTCAGCGCGAGCTCAAGACGGGCGAGCGCGTCAGGCTCGGCGCGCTGACCTTGACCGTGGCCGGCGTCATCGACCGGGAGCCCGACCGGGGCTTCGCCGCGTTCTCCTTCGCGCCGCGCTTGATGATCGCCGCGGAGGACCTCGAGCGCACCCGCCTGCTCGGACTCGGCGCGCGCACGCGCTTCCGCTGGACTATGGCGCTCGGCGACGCGGAGGACCCCGTCGCCGGCTCGAAGGCGGTCAAGACCGCGCTCGAGCGGGCTCTGCCCGAGCCGCACCTGTCGATCGAGTCCTACACCGAGGGCGAGCCCGCGACGCGCGACGGCCTGCGCCGCTCGGCGCTGTTCTTCACCGTGCTCTCGCTGGCGGCCCTGCTGCTCGGCGCCGCGGGCCTGCGCGCGGGCCTGGGCTTGTTCCTCGACTCCCAGGCCGAGACGATGGGCCTGCTGCGCTGCCTCGGCGCCTCGGCGCGCGAGGTCGAGCGCCTCTACGCGGGGCTCTGCGTCGGGGCGGGGCTGGCGGGCGGCCTCGGCGGCAGCCTCGCGGGCTGGGGCGTGGCCGCTCTCGCCGCGGGCCAAGCGCCGCGTTTCGGCGTGGACTTGATGGTGCCGCCCGATCCGGCCGCGTTTCTGGAGGCGCTGCTGCTCTCGGCGGCGCTCGCCTGGGGGCTCTCGACCGCGCGGGTGCGCGCGCTGGCCTCGCGCTCGCCGCTCGACGCCCTGCGCGCTCCGCCGGAGGCCTCCCGCGCCCTCGCCGCCGCCGGTTGGGCCGCGGCCGGCGCGGCCGTGCTGTTCGCCGCGTGGCGGCGCTCGGGGTCGAATGAGGACGCGCTCAAGCTCGCCGCCGCGCTCGCCGCCGGCGCGCTCGCCGTGTCCTTGCTCTCTCGCCTGGCCCTGCGCGCCTCCGCCTGGCTCGCGCGCAAGAGCGCGGCCCTGGGCGCGCCGCTTCCCCTGCGCCACGGCCTGCGCCGCATCGCGCGCCGCCCCGGTCCCTCGCGCGTCATGCTGTTCACCTTGGCCGGCGGCTTCGCGCTGCTCGCCGCGGTCGGCACGGCCCGCGAGGGCTTAATCCGCTCGCTGGCGCCCGCCTCGGCCGAGGGGGCCGCGGACCTGTTCCTCGTGGACGTGCAGCCGGCCCAGCTCGAGCGGGCCCGCGCGGCGGCGGCGCGCCGTTCCCGCGGCGTCCCCGACCTGTCTCCCCTCGTGCGCGCGCGCCTGGTCCTCATCGACGGCAAGCCCATCCGGCGCGGCGATCCGTCCAGGACCGGAGACGCCGAGCGCGAGCGCCGCCGCCTGCGCGCCCGGGAGTACAACCTCACCTACGCCGACGCGCTCAATCCCTCCGAGAAGATCGTCGCCGGAAGGTTCTGGGCGCCCGGCGAGACCGGCGCCCAGGCCAGCGTCGAGAAGGGGTTCCTCGAGCGCGCGGGGCTGACGCTCGGCTCGCGCATGACCTTCGACATCCAGGGCCGGGAGGTGGAGGCGACCGTGACCTCGGTGCGCGAGGTGGAGTGGGCCGCGATGCGCCCGAACTTCTTCGTGACCTTGACCCCCGCCCTTCTGAACGCCGCGCCGCGGACCTACATCGGCTCCCTGCGCTCCAAGAGCCCCGCCGACGCCGCGGCTCTGCGCGTCGATCTGGCCGAGAACCTCCCCAACGTCTCGGTCATCGACGCGGGCGCGCTTCTCGACCGCGTGCGCGAGACCCTCAACCTCCTGCTGGCCGCGATCGGCGCTTTGGCGGGCTTCTGCGTGCTGACCGGCGCCTTGGTGGTCGGCGGGCTCGTGGCGCTCGGAAGCGAGGAGCGCGCCGCCGACGCCGCGCTCGAGCGCGCGCTGGGCTGGACCGCGCGCGAGACCTTGCTGGCCGACGCCGCC
>JAKFCD010000125.1:0-5175 GCA_036676805.1 Elusimicrobiota bacterium | reverse complement strand
CTGCAAAGTCGCCGACGAGATCAAGGCGCCCGAGGAGTCGCTGCGCGCGAAGGCGATCGCCTCGGGCTCCACGTTGACGGTCCAGAACGCGTCGAAGGGGTCCCGGCCGATCCCCAGCCCGCCGCGATCGACCGGGTCGTCGGCGACATCTCCGTCCCCGCCGCTGAAAGGATCCGGGACGACCTCGATCGCGGTCGACCGCAGGACCTCGTAGTTGCCCGCGAGATCGACGCCGCCGTAGGCGAGCAGTCTTCGCCCGGCCGAGAGGGAAAAGGGTCCGTCGTAGACCAGGAAAAACTCCGTCGTCGCGCCGCTTAGGCCCGCGGCCAGCAGGGCGCTCGACGGATCGACGGCGTAATACACCGCCGCCAGGCCGCTGCCGTGCTCGACGGAATGCAGATTGACCGATGAGGTCTCGAAAATGGTCGCCGCGGCGCCTTCAATCGGGTCGGAAAATCCGTTGAAGTCGAAGGTCGTCATCGGCGGCGTGAGGTCCGCGCTCGCCTCCCCGCCGGCCCCGCCGCAGACGCCGGGGGGCGGATCGGCCAGGGGCTCCTGGCCCGGGTCCCGGGTCTGCATGAAGACATCGGCCGCGCAGGGCTCGACGTTCGGGTTGCAGACGTGGAAGACGTAGGGGGTGGAGGGCTCGAGGCCGGCGATGACGGCCTGGGTCGACGCCGTCGAGAAGAAGGTCGTGAAGCTGACGGAGCAGGCGCCGCTCGAGACGGAGGTGGTGCCGAAGGCGACGTTGTAGACCGTGCCGGGCGAGTTGCCGTTGGCGTCCCAGGCGAGCGTGATCGAGTTCGACGACACCAGCGGGACCGTGACCGCGCCCGGAGACCGCGGCACGAAGGGCACCGGAAGGGTCGCGACGACGCTCAGCGCGGCGACGCGGGGCGCCTCGAGGTTGCCGGCGACGTCGACGCTGAAGTAGGTCACGGTATGCGTGCCCGCGGACAGCGTAAAGGTTCCGGCGTAGACGTCCGGGGGCGTGGCGCTGAAATCCACGAAGGCCCGGTCGATCAGGAAATAGGTCGCGGCGAGCCGGCCCGGCCCCGAGGCGCTCAGGGCGATGGACGCGGCGGTCGAAACGTACAGCTGTCCCTCGAGGATGACCGCCAGGCCCTTGGGGACGAGCTCGGTTATCGGCGGCGAGGGCGCGCCCAGCACGACCGCGTAGGTGGCCGACTCCGCCGCGAGGCGCGTCAGCTCGCCGGTCACGGTCTTGGAGGCCGCGGACAGGACATGGCGGTCGGCCTTGTCGAACGAGGTAAATCCCGCGGACGAGACGTACAGGACGAGAGAGGACTCCGTCACGCCCAGATCCAGCAGGCGGTCGAGGCTGTAGCGGCCGGTCAGGTTCCCGATGGGGCGAAATCGCACGCCCGGGGGCGTCAGCTCATGCACCGCGCTCACGGGGACCAGGTTTTTGGCGGCCTTGAGCGCGGCCAGCGCCTCCGGGAGCCCCGCCGCCGCGGCGTCCACGGGCAGGACCGCGGCCGCGCTCACGTAGCTCGACAGCTCGAGCTCGGGCCGCCCCTCCGCCAGGTTGGGGCTCGCCGCCAGGAACGGCCCCTCGGCGGGAAACGGCACGGCCACCATGAAGGGAGCCAGGCTGCTCACGGTCCCAGATACTTTGTAGGCGACCGTGTCGACGCTCACCGTCACGTCGCTGGTCTGCGATGGCTCGAGATGCATCAGCCTGATCCCCAACTGCTGCTCGAGGGTCAGGCCCTCGGGATCGTAGCTGATGGTGACGTTTATGCCGCCGCTGAACTGGGCCGTGGTGAAGATCTCGAAGGCGAGATCGGACCCGCGCGGGTAAGAGAAGAAATTCGGGATATTGGTGGCCTTGCGCAGCCAGGCCCCGGTGTCTCCCGACGTCAGCTGATCGTTGAACACGAGCTCGAGCGTGATGGGCAGGCCGCCAAAAGGAGTGATCTTGATCTTTCCCGAGGGCTGAAAAAAAGGCGGCGAGACACTGAAGGCGTGGGGGTGGATATTCCCTTCCGCATCGGTGATTCTCCCGTAAATGGTGGCCTGATGGCTGAAGCTTGTCGCGCCGATCTCGTCCTTGGCGTAAGCCAGGTACTCTCCATCGGTCGTGACCGTGAAGTTGAAGGGCACGCTGGCGGCCCCGCCCCCCTGAACCTCTTGGAGGGCGTTGTGCGCGTCCAAGTCCACGCCCCCCGTGAAGAAATCCGGCTCCTCGTCGCCGATCTTCACGAGCTTCACGTAGCGCACGCCCCAAAACGCCTGGGAGACGCCGCTGAAGCCGCTGTCGCTGAAGCTTAAAATCTCGGCGCTGATCCCATAGTCCACCTTAAAGCGGCCCTCGCTCTTGAGGCCGGCCATGTCCTCGGCCTGGAGCACGTACTCGCCCTGCGCCAGGCTGACCGTGGCTCCGACGGCCGCTTCGCCGTCGAGGCCGCTGCGCTGGCTGATCACTCCGCCGCCGGCCCGACTCAGCGAAAAACTCGACATCCCGGAAAGTTTGTCGGCGAAGATGATATTGGCCTCGTCGCCGATGACGGGGGGATCGGTCGCGGCCGGGGGCGCTGAGAAATCAAAGGGGTGGGTGAGGCCGTTGCCCACGACCAGCGACGGCGCGGTGCGATCGACGAGAAGTCCTTTCACGGCGACGTTGCCGGCGTGGTCATAGGCCCTGAGGGTGATGGGACCTTCCGGCAGGGACGACAGGATCGCGCCGAAATCCGCCTCGGTGTAGACGTGGCTTAGGGCGAAGTCCCCGGGGTGGAAGGCCAGGAGCGGCCCATTGTCCTCCGGTCGGAGCTTCCAGATCTCTAGGCGGTCGATCCCGCTTACGATCTCGGCCGGGGTGCCGGCGGGATCGAAGCCGTCGTTGACGGTGATCGCCAGCCCCGCGCCGCTGGTATAGGCGCCGGGGGCAAGGGGACCCCG
Organism: Elusimicrobiota bacterium; assembly: GCA_036676805.1. GTDB lineage: Bacteria > Elusimicrobiota > Elusimicrobia > UBA1565 > UBA9628 > GWA2-66-18. The sequence continues at coordinate 2,253 of JAKFCD010000125.1, read as the reverse complement.
GGCGTCGGCGAGCAGGACGAGGGGCGGCGTCCGGTCGATCTTGAAAGGCCATGAGGCTGCATTCCCGGCCAGGTCGCGGATCACGGCGACATAGTTTCCGTCCAGAAGCTGACCGCCGGACACGGGGAAATTCGCGGACGCTTCTTGCGTAGGGGTCTGCAAGGAGGTGAAATCGACCGTTTCCTCGAAGCCCGGGCCGGAAAGGGAAATGCTCGCGATTCCGGACCCGGGAGGGATCTCGTTGCCGCCGACCAGCACGCTCCCGAAGTTCGTCCAGCCGCCCCGAGGCACGTCGTCGAAACCATCGTCGATCACGCGGACGACGGGAGGATCGTTGTCGATCTCGACCCTAAACGACGCCGTCAATAGATCGGGCTTCAACACGAGCGATTCATCGGGGACTTCGGTCGTCGCGGTGAAATTCACGTCGAACGAACCGGCCGCCGCGCTCGCGGGGATGGTGTAAAGGATGAAGAAATTCCGCGCCGTTTGGGCGGGAATATCCACGGGACCGACCGAGGAACCAGGCTCGACTTGAAAGCCGGGATGCGACATCGTCGGTATCCGCACTTTGGACACCGGAGTATCGCGAAGATTCTTTACGGTCAGCAAAATCTTGCCCGTGTCGCCGGGAAATACGGTTTGCCGGGCCGCGGCGGGGGTACCCATCAAGCCGCACGCGAGGATCAAGCCCGCTTGAAATCCGGCTGTCGGTGACCGCATCGGCGTGGATATAACACTGCGCCCCGCCGCTGTCAATCAATTTTAAATATATCCCCTGCCTCGGGCCTTGCGGACCGAGCTCACGCACCTTATACTTTGCCGTCTTCCATAAACCATGAGCCCCTCCGACCGCCTCGCCGACGCCTTTTCCTCTCCGGGCGTCGACGTCCTTCACGTCGAAGACGACGAAGAATACGCCGAGCTCGTGAGGATGTGGGTCGCCGCTCACGGCCTCGTCTTGAACCGGGTCCGCTCGCGGGCGGAAATGCGGAAATATCTCGCGACGCGCGCCTTTCCCCGCTGCCTTCTGCTCGACATGGGCCTGAAGGACTCCTCGGGGCTGGGCCTTTGCGACGAGCTCAAGGGATCCCCCTCGCTTCAGGGCGTGCCGATCATTCTGCTCTCCGCGTCGAATTTGACCGCCTGCGAGTGCCAAGGGCACGGGGCCATCCACCTCCTGCGGAAAGGTATCGATGGCGAGGCGGAGCTGCTCGCCGCCTTGACGTCCGTGATCGCGCAGCATGAGCGTTCCCGGGGCGTCGTGACCTGCGGCGATCTCCGCCTTGAGCCTCAGGAGCGAACCGCCCGCATCGCGGGCGAAGCCTCCGTCCGGCTCGACCCCAGGCCCTTTGACGCCTTGCTCTACTTAGTCAAAGCGGCGCCCAACGTGGTCACCGACCTGGATATGTACGTGGCGTTCATGCAGCGCGGCGCATACCATCTCGATAACGAGCGCAAGTTGGCAATCCGGGGGGTCGTGATCAACTACGTCTCCCGGCTGCGCCGGAAGCTCGGCCCCGCGGTAGGCGACAGGATCGTCCGAATCAACAACCAAGGCTTTATGTACCGCGTCTGCGACCCGGCCGGGAAGGATATATTTTAAATTGATTGACAGCGGCGGAAGGCCGTGTTATATCCTCGCCGATGCGGAAAACCTCTCCTAAGCGGCGCGTTCTGTGCCTGGCTCTCGTCGCCGCCATGCTGTGTCCTAATCCGGCGTATGCGCGCGTAATTCCGGATATGAACATAGGCGTGATCTTTATTCAGAAGGAGCGGTTGCCCCTTGCCTGCAAGAAGGCTGTGGACGTAACCAATGGGACCTTCTCCCCAGACACCCCCGCGTCCGAAATGGATAACGGCTCCCCTGCCATCAGCGCAACGCCCACATTTCACAGCGGCAACAAGGATCTCACGGTCTGGGGCCTGGGCTGGACCTCCGACATCGACCACCGGATCACCTTAAACGACCAATCCATCACCTGGACCAACGGCCAGGGCGTGCATGTCTCCTATTTCCAGGCTCCCGGCTCCACGACCACCCCCGTCTACACCCCCCCGGTCAACGCCTACGAGACCATCACCACCGTCGCCGTCTCCTCAGGGGTGCCCACCGTGCTGCTTGAGCGTGACTTAGACGGCACCACCCGGCGCTTCGCGGTCTTCGAATCGACCTCGGTTTTGAGGCTCTCGCTCCTAACGGATAAGAACGGCAACACGCTCACCTACAACCGCGACGGCCAGGGGCGGCTG
>JAKFCD010000124.1:0-5699 GCA_036676805.1 Elusimicrobiota bacterium | reverse complement strand
GCGTCGATCAGAACGAGTACTTCAGTCATGTGTCAGTGCCCTTCTCAGACGAACTTCTTGGAGGCGAGGAACTCGACGAGCTTGGCGCCGCCGTCTCCCTCGTCCGTGACGATCTCGCCGGCGGTGCGCGGCGGTCGGGGCTCGAACGACTCGACCTTGGTCCAGGCGTTGTCGAGGCCCACCGACCCGGCGTCGATGCCGAGGTCTGCGAGCGTCCACTCCTGGACGTCCTTCTTCTTGGCCGCCATGATGCCCTTGAACGACGGGTAACGAGCCTCGCCGGACTGGTCGGTCACACTGACCACGACCTTGCCCGAAGCCTCGATCTCCTGCGATGCGACGTCGCCGTCGCGGCGGATCTTGACCGTGTCACCGTCGACGGTGACCTCCTGGGCGTAGGTGACGGCCGGGAGGCCCAGGCGCTCGGCGACCAGGGTCGGGACGACACCCAGTCCACCGTCGGTCGAGGCCATGCCGAAGAACACCAGGTCGTAGTCGAGCTTCTTGATCGCCTCGGCGAGCACCAGCGACGTCGCGAACGCGTCAGAACCGTGGATCGCGTCGTCCTGCACGTGCACGCCCGCGTCGGCGCCCATCTGCAGGGCCTTGCGCACCGCGTCGGAGGCCTGCTCCGGGCCCACGGTCAGGACCGTGACCTCACCCTCGCCGGCCTCGACGACCTGCAGCGCCTGCTCGACCGCGTACTCGTCGAGCTCGGACAGCAGACCATCGACACCAACACGGTCGACGGTGTTATCGGCGCTGAAGGTCCGGTCTGCGGTGGCATCCGGTACGTACTTCACAGCGACAACGATTTTGGTCACGAGGACCCTCCTGTGAATCTGGGACGCGACGACCGAACAGTCGTCGCGGCAGTCTCTGGACTGTGTGAGAGCCACCATCCCACGCCGTTTGGCGCCGAATAAGGCGGCCCTTCGTCATCTGAATGTTACCTAGAGGTAGCAACAGGGGCGACACGTGACGGGCATGGGTTAGGTCACACCCGATGTGCACTCAGTCGTCGTCGAGGCGGGAACGCAGGTAGGACTGCGCGAACATCCCGACGAGCACATAGATCATCGAGCCGCCGCCCCACGCCACGACCGCTTCCTTCATCTCGGCGTTGGTGCCGGAGAAGGTGAAGACATCGCGGAGGGGACCGACGAGCACATCGCAGATCGACGAGAGGGCGGCGTACGTCCCGTTGCTGTCGGTCGTGCCGAGCGCCGCCATGAAGGCGCCGACCGCCAGCAGGAGGGAGCACGCGAGGCCGAGGGCGCCGATGATCACGGCCAGCGCCGCGACCACGGTGCGACCGCGGCTTGTGGCGCCCGGATCCTTTGCGGACTTCCGGCGGAGCCGCTGGAGGAACGAGGTCTTGGGCTCTCGCGGAGCCTCGACGATGCGATCGGCCTTCTTCTCGGCACGGCGCGCCGCCTTGGCGTTGCGTGCAGCCTCCTTCGACTCCTCGCGCTCCCGGCGCGCCTCCTCCTTGGCCTGCGCGCGCTCTCGACGCGCCGCTTCCTTGGCGGGTGACTCGGTCTCCTCCTGCACGGGAGTCGGCTCGGCCTCCTGGCGCTCGGCCTGCTCGGCCTGCTTGGCCTCGTCACGCTCACGCCGCGCGGCAGCCTTGGCCGCCTCGCGGGCCTGCCGCTCGGCCTGCTTGGCGTCGGCGCGTGCCTGTCTCGCCTCGTCACGCTCACGACGCAGGGCAGCCTTGGCCTCGGCGCGCGCCTGCTTCGCGGCCTGCCTCGCCTCGGCCGGATCGCCGCCCTGGAGATCCTGCGGATCGTCGTCAGCAGGAGCTCGGGTCTCGGTGCTGGCGTCGTCCGCCGGCTGCTCGGGCTCCTCCGCCGCCTCGGCGTCAGGTTCGGCATCAGGCTGCTGCTCGAGCTCGGCTTCCACGGCGTCCGGCTCGGCCTGCTGCAGCGCTGCGGCGGGTGCGGCAACCTCCACCGACCTGGTCAGCTCCGGGGCCTCCATCTCGGCCGTACGCGTGTCGACCCGTGAGGCCGCCTTCGCCGCGGCAGCCTCGGCGCGCGCCTCGATCTTGGCGGCGGCCGCCTTCTCCTTGTCCTCGAGGCGCTGCTGACGGGCCGCCTGCTTGGCCGCCAGCCGCTCCTCCTTGGCGCGCTTGCGCTCGAGCTTGGCGTCGATCCGCGCCTGGCGGGATGCCGACTTGACCTCATCGCGTTCGCGGCGGGCCGCGATCTTCGCCTCGGCAGCCTCCGCGTCGGCCTGCTCCGCATCGAGTCGCTCCTGCTCCTCGGCGTCGCGTCGTTGACGCTCGGCCGCAATCCTCACGCGCTCCGCCTCGAGGCGCTGCGTCAGCCCGACGGTGGCCGCCGTGGGGGCCACCGGCTGTGCCTCGGGCTCGCTGGCGGGCTCCGGCACGGTCTCCGTGGCGTCGTCCTTCGCCTCGTCCTTCGCGTCGTGCTCCGGCGCATCCTCCTCGGCCTCGGCCTTGGCCTGCTCACGGGCCGCGGCCTGCTCGGCCGCCTCCTGCTCACGGGCAGCAGCGGCTTGCCGGTCGGCCTGCTCGCGCTCCTCGCGTAGCTTCTGCTTGGCGTTCTCGCGCTCCTCGCGAGCCTGCCGCTTCTCCTGCTCGCGCTCTTCGCGGGCCTGCTGCTTGGCCTCGAGCTTCGCCTGAGCCGCCTGCTCGCGCTCACGGCGCGCGGCGGCCCTGGCCTCCTCACGCTCCCGGCGGCGCGCTGCCTTGGCCTCGGCCTTGAGCTCGCGACGACTGGGCCCGGGGTCGGGCACGGGGCCCTCGGGTGACGAGCTGGGCTCGACGACGGCGTCGACATCACCAGCGCCCGCAGGTGCGGGCGTACGGGTCGTGATCTCTTCCGAAGCGTCGCGCTCCTCGAGATCGGCGACGATCGAAGCGGCGGTCAGGACCTCACTTGCGGCGGACGACCCTTTTTTTGATCTTGGGGGCGACATGCCCAGAGTCGTCATTCACCTCCTCGGGCGAATGATCATCGGTCTGTGCGGCGTCGGGCGCTTCGTCGACGTACTCGTCGACCATGGGCTCAGGTGCCGTCAGCGGCATCGACACCGAGGAGTGATTGGCCATCACGATGTGTTCCTGCGCGACCCGTTCGGCCTCGGCCTCGGCGGCGGCGACCCACTCGAGGGCCGTACGCTCGGCCTCCTGCAGCTTCTCCTCGGCTGCGGAGCGAGCCGCGGCGACTGCCTGGCTGAGTCGCTCCTGCGCGTCGCGCTTTGACTGCACCGTGACCCGCTCGGCCTCGGCCTGAGCAGCGGCGACACGCTCGCGCGCGTCCTCCTCGGACTTCTCGGCGAGGCGACGGGCCTCGGCCTGGGCCTGGGCGATGCGCTCAGCAGCGTCCTTCTCGGCCTGCGCGATCTTGCGCTCCGCATCGAGACGAGCCGCCTCGACGTCCTCGGCGAGCTTGCGCTCGGCCTTCTCGCGAGCCTCGCCGGCGAGCCGTGCGGCTTCGTTGGCCTCGGCGGCGACGCGCTCGGCCTCGGCCTGCGCGGCGCGGATCTTCTCGGCCGCCATGCGCTCCGCCTCGGCCAGCTTGGTCGCGGCCTCGGCACGTTCGGCCTCGGCCTCCTTGGCGAGCTTGTCGGCTTCTTCGTTGGCGCGCTCCACCAGGGCCTTGGCCTCGTCGCGCTCGCGGGCGAGCTCGGCGGCGGCCTCTGCGTGACGCTGCGCAGCCTCGGCGGCGAGGCGATCGGCCTGCACCTTGGCGGCGACGAGCTTCTCCTCGGCGGCGCGCTCCGCGTCGGACACGCGTACGGCAATGGCGACCCGCTCGGCGGCGGTCTCCTGGGCGAACTTCTCGGCCTCGGCCTTGGCGGCCGCGACGTGTGCTCCTGCGGACTCCTCGGCCTCGCGAACCGTGCGCTCTGCCTCGGCCTTGACCTCGGCCAGGCGGGCGTCGGCCTCCTCGCGCTCCTTGGCAAGCTGTGCCAGGGCGGCCTCACGGTCGGCGGCAGCCTGCTGCGCGACCTTCTCGGCCTCGGCCTGAGCCTGGGCGACGTGGCTCGCGGACGTACGGTCTGCCTCGGCCACGATGCGCTCGGCCTCGGCCTTGACCTCGACCAGACGGGCGTCGGCGGCTTCGCGCTCCTTGGCGAGCTGGGTCAGGGCGGCCTCGCGGTCGGCAGCCGCCTGGGCGGCGACCTTCTCAGCCTCGGCGCGGGCGGCCTCGATGCGGCGCTGTGCGTCCTGCTCGGCGGCCTGGAGACGTCGGGTGGCGGCTTCCTCCGCGGCCTTCTCGGACTCGGCCAGACGACGCTCGGCGACACGCTTGGCCTCGGCCTCGGCCTCCTCGGCGAGGCGCAGCGCCTCGACGTTGGCCTGCTCGATGCGCTGCTGAGCCTGGCGCTCGGCCTCAGCCTTCGCTGCCGCTACGCGCTCGTCGGCGGCCTTCTGCAGGTCAGCGATCTTGGCTGCTGCGGCCGCGCGCTCACGCTCGATCTCGGCAGTGACCCGGTCGGCCTCCTGCTGGGCCGCGCTCACGCGCTCGGCGGCGGCCTGCTCCGCTGCCTTCAGCTTCTGGGCGGCGATCTCGCGCTGAGCGGCTTCGTCGGACTGCAGCCGCGCGGAGACCTCCGCGCGCTCACGGGCCGCTTCCTCCATCAGGCGGGCGGCCTCGGCACGAGCCGCGGCAACGCGCTGCTGCGCTGCGGCACTGGCCGCTGCGAGCTTCTCGGCGAACGTGACAGGAGCGGCGGCGGGTGCGGGCGTCGCTTCGGCGTGTGCGGGGGGTGCCTCGGCGGGCTCAGGGGCGGGTGTCTCCTGGCGGGCCTCGACCGGTGCGGGCTGCGGCTCGGCAACCGGTGCGGGCTGCGGCTCGGCGACCGGCGCGGGCTGCGGCTCGGCGACCGGTGCGGGCGCCTCGACGGGTGCCTCGTTCTCGATCGTCTCGACGACGCGCTCCTCGACGACCTGCGGCTGCTGCTCCGGCGCCTCGGGCTGCGGGGCGGCCGGCTCCTCGTCGACCGAGAGCTCTCCTGCGGTCGGCGCGCCGCCCAGACGGGCGAAGGGCGAGCCGCGGGGGGTGTCGTCGACGGCCGGTTGCTCCATGGTCGTCTCGATGCGGTCGCTGAAGCGGATCTCCTCGGGCTGCTCAGCGGCGGGCGCCTCCGGCGCGGGGGTGCCGTTGATTGCCTCGACAGACTCGGTGCTCTCCGGCTCCGCCTCGGCGCGGTCGGGCGGAGTCGACACGGCCTCACGGGCGGCGTCGAGCTTCTGGGCCAGGGTCTTCTCCTGCGGAGCTTCCTCGGCCGACGAATCGTCACGGCGTACGGCATGACGCTTGGAGGCGGCGAACGCCCTGGCGGCGGCGCGCTCGGCCCTGCGCTTCTCGGCAGCGGCCTGGCGGGCGGCGCGGGCAGCCGCCCTGCGGGCGCGCGGGCTGTCGTCGTCGCCGGACTCCGACGAATCCTCGTCGATGCTCGCCGCGGCCTGTGACAGGACATCACCGTGGGTGGGACGCGGGGCGGAGTCATCCTGCTTCACGCCGGAGTCGCGGGCGGGCGCAGGGGCGTTCTCCGCTTCCTCGCTCGCGAGCATCTCGGCCGCGACCTGCAATGGGTCGGAGCGCCGACGCTCGGACGGCTGATTGGACTCTGAGTCGGTCATGACTCCCTTTCATCTACACCGCTGATGGCACGTCGTGCTCAGTATGCCCCATGCGTACCGTCTGTCACTTTGGTTCAGG
>JAKFCD010000123.1:0-8077 GCA_036676805.1 Elusimicrobiota bacterium | reverse complement strand
CGCGCTTTTCGAGAGAGGGGTGACCCTCTCCAAGGAGCTGACCAAGCGGCTCGAGGACGCCAAGACGAAGGTCGAGGCGCTGTCGAAGGAAGGCGGCAAGCTCGTCAGGAAGCCGTTCGCCGAGCAAGACTAGCCGCTAGAAGCCCCTCGCTCGACGCGCGCCTCCCCCGCGCTGAACGAGCCGCCCTGCCATGAGGAAGCAGGCCAGCGACAGCATTCCGGCGATCGCCGCGGCGTTCTGGCCCGTCAGAAGCTCGAGGAGTCTCATCGCGGCACCTCCGCGAGCGGTATCCGGTAGCCCAGCTCGAACTCCTCGGCGACCTTCGCGACGAGGCCCCCGGCCACGGACGGCGCAGGAATCTTGAACGCGTCGAAGCGCGTCCTCACTGAGCCGAAAGCCGCCGCGTCCGCGACGGTCGCCGACAGCGAGACCGGAAAGTCCGCGCCGCCGACCCGCAGATCCCCTTCGAGGAGCCGCGCGCGGCCCTCGCGCAGATCCGCCCATTCCTTGGCTCCGTAGGGCTTCGAGAGGAACACAAGCTCGGGTTGGACGGCGGCCTTCAATATCTCGAGCACGTGCTTGTCGCGCGCCGGCTCCCCGCTGTCAAACGAGGCGATCGGCACGACGACGCGCAGGCGGCGGGCGTCCTTCTCCGGGACCGTCTCGACCTTGACGGCGCAGCTGACGCCGGCCGGCTCGAGCTTCTTAAAGACGAACAGTCGCTTGCGCGTCTTCCAGGCGACGCAGGTCTTGTCGGGCGCGAAGCCCGGGACCTGCGCGGCGGCGGGCGCGGCCCCCAAGGCGAGGACCGCGGCGGCAAGCATGGTTCTCAAGCTCATGTTCATTTCTCCTGTCATTTTCAATGTACGCCGAGCTCGCCGCCGGCTCCGGCTGGGGGCACGAGTCTTTTGGACGCCTTCCAGAGCCGCCTGTTGATGAAGCCGGGAGCGAGCCGGCGCATGAGCGCGAGCTGGTTTGATTGCCCCGGCCGGACCTCGATGTCGCCCGCCGCGAGAGACGCGAAGGAGAGCTTCACCAGATCGTCCGTGGTCATCAGGGAAAATCCTTCGCCGGAGAGCTCCGAGGTCATGTCCGTCTTCACGGCGGGAGGCATGATCTCTACGACCTCCACGCCGGCTTCCTCCAGCTGGAAACGGAGCGACTGAGTGTAGGAGTGAACCGCGGCCTTGGTCGCGCTGTAGATCGGAGCGGCCGGCAGCGGCACGAAGGCCAGGCCGGAGGATACGTTGATCACGGCGCCCTTGTTGGCCGTGAGGAGGTCGATGAACGCGGAAGTCGTGCGGATCACGCCGCCCACGTTGACGTCCATCTCCGCCATCAGCCCGGCGAGATCCGCCGCCGGAGCCATGAGGTTCTTGTAGAGGAGGACGCCCGCGTTGTTCATCAGCACGTCGAGCTTGGGAAATTCCGCCTTGACCCGCGCCGCGAGCGCCGCGATCTGGGCGGGATCCGCGACGTCGCTCTGGATCACGTGGAGCTTCGGGTACTTGGCCTTCAACTCGTCGAGCAGCGCCCGGCGCCGGCCGGTCACGACGACCTCGTTGCCGAGCTCGACGAACTTGAGGGCGAAGGCGAGTCCGATGCCGGCGGAGCCGCCGGTGACGAGTATGGTGCGTCCGGTAAGTTTCATGATTTCATCCCCCCGCGCCCGCCAGTTCCGGCGCGGGACGCTCGTTTTCCGTCTCACGACTCCGCGGCGCCGCGTCGAGGCCGCCGAGCTTCCTCGCCCGCGCGAGCGACCAGACGCGGAAGCGCTCGAACAAGGCGTAGGCGGCGGGCACGACGAACAAGGTAAGAAAGGTGGAGCTTACTATCCCGCCGATCGCGGTGATGCCCATGCTCGTGCGCTGCGCCGACGCCTCGTTGAGCCCGACGGCCACCGGGATCATGCCCGCGACGAGCGCGAACGAGGTCATCAAGATGGGCCGCAGGCGGTCGCGTCCGGCCTGGATCGCGGCCTCCATGTCCGGCAGGCCGCGCGCGGTCAACTGCTTGGTCCGGTCGACGAGCAGGATCGAGTTCTTCGTCGCGATGCCGAGCAGCAGGATCATCCCGATCATCGAGTAGATGTCGAGCGACTGCCCCGTGAGCCACAGGGCGAAGAAGCCGCCGCTCGCCGCGAGCGGCAGGACGAGCATGATCGTCAGCGGCGTGATGAAGGACTCATACAGGCTCGCGAGCACGAGGAAGATGAAGAAGATGCCGAGGCCGGCGGCGAGTGCCATGTTCACGACGAGCTCCTCGAAGTCCTCCGCCTGCCCCTCGAAGCGGTAGGCCACGCCGGGCGGCGGCTTGAGCTCGCCGGCCGCCAGGGTCCGGAAGTCCGCCATCGCGCCGCCGAGGCCGGAGCCGCCGGGAGCGACGTCGGCGCCCAGGCGCACGGACCGCGCCCGGTCGGAGCGGTTCACCGCCGCCGGCGAGCGCCCGGAGACCGCGCGCGCCGCGTCGGAGAGGCGCACGAGCCGTCCGTTCACGTTGGGCACGAGCGTCTTGGCGAAATCCGCCTGGATGTCGCGCTGGTCCTCGCGCAGCCGGACGCGCACGTCGTACTCGCGGCCGTCCTTGCGGTAGACCGCGGGCGTCTCGCCCTCGATCTGCGCGCGCAGCTCGCGGCCGACGAGCATGGTGGACAGGCCGAGGCGCCGCGCGCGCTCCTCGTCGAGCGCGGTCCGGACCTCGGGCTTGCCCGGCTTCTCGCTCGTCTCCGGCTCGAGCAAGGCGGGATGGCTCATGAAGCGTTCGTACACCTTGTCGGAGTAGGCGCGCAGGGCCTCGGCGTCCTGGCCGAGGATCACGAGATTGAACGGACGCATGCCCGCGCCGAAGTCGTCGTAATCCTTGACGCTCGCCCGCCACGACGCGTAGGGCTTGAGCTCCTCGCGCATCAGGGTCTTGAAGCCGGTCGTGTTCATCGTCCGCTTACCGCGCGGAACGAGCTCGACGTAGAAATCGGCCTTGTGCGACTCGTTGTCGGCGTTGCCGACCGTGAGCTTGGTCGTCTTGACCTCCGGGTGGGCGCGCAGCAGGCCGTCCACGACGGCGGCGGCCTTCGCCGTCGCCTCAAGGCTCGCGCCGGGCTCGAGTTCGAGCGAGACCGCGAACTGGCCGTTGTCCTGCGGCGGCAGGAAGGTCTTCGGGACCAAGGCCGCGATGCCGAGGCTGGCGACGAACAGCGCCGCCGCCGACGCGAGCACGAGCCACGGCCGTCCGATCGAGCGCCGCAGGGACCACTCGTAGGCCTCCTCGAGCCGCGTCTGCCCGCGGTCGACAGCCGCGAGCAGGCGGTCGAGCGGACCCGTCTTCTTCTTGGCGCCGTGAGCGCCGCCGGCGGCGAAGTACGCCGACATCATCGGCGCGATCGTCAGCGCGTCGAACAGGGATATCGCCATCGCGAACACGACGGTGAGGCCGAACTGCTTGAAGAACTGCCCGACGACTCCCTGCAGGAAGGCGATCGGCAGGAAGACGGCGATGACGGCCGCCGTCGTCGCGACGACCGCGAGGGCGACCTCCCTGGCGCCGTTGAGCGCCGCCTTCTCCGGCGGCTCGCCCGCCTCCTGGCGCTTGAAGATGTTCTCGCGCACGACGATCGCGTCGTCGACGAGCAGGCCCACGGCGAGGCTCATCGCGAGCAATGTCATCATGTTGATCGTGAAGCCGAAGACGTACATGAGGACGAAAGATCCGAGCAAGGACGTCGGGATCGCGAGGCCCGTGATCAAGGTCGAGCGCGCGCTCCCGAGGAACAGGAAGACCACGATGAAGGTGAGGATGATGCCGAGAAAGATCGTCTCCTTCACGTCGTCGACGTTGTCCTTGATCGCCTTCGAGCGGTCCATGACGACCGTGAGCTTCGGCGTCCCGGGGCGCGCGGCGAGCTCCGTCTGGAGCTTGGCGAGGCGCTCCTTGACCGCGCCGACGACGGCCAGCGTGTTCGAGCCCGACTGCCGATACACCTGGACGTACAGTGAAGGCTTGCCGTTCCAGAACGCCCGCGTCTTCTCGTCCTGCAGGCCGTCGCCGACCTTACCGAGGTCGCGGACGCGGATCGGCGTCTCGTTTCCGCGGAACGCGACGATGACGCTCTCGACGTCCTTCGCGTCGGCGAAGTCGCCGATCGTGCGGAACAGGCGGTCGCCAGCGCCGCGCGTCACGCGGCCGGCGGGCGTGTTCCTGCCCGCGGCGGCCAGCGCGTCGGACACGGCGCCCGCCGACAGCTCGCGGCGCGCGAGCTCGGCGCGGTCGAGATCGACGCGGATCTCGCGCTTGCGTCCGCCGACGACCTCGACGAGGCCGACCTGCGGGACCTGCTGCAGCGCGGGACGGACCACGTCGTCGGCGAGGTCGTACAGGTCGCCTTCGGGAAGGTCGGCCGAGACCGCGATCGCGAGCTGGGCGGTGTCGCTCGGGTCGAAGCGCCGGATCACGGGCTCCTTCGCCTCGTCCGGAAGCTTGCGCCGGGCGAGGTCGACGCGCACGCGCATCTGCTGCTCGGCGTACTTGGGATCGGTCTCGAGCGCGAATTCGGCGACGATGGTTCCCACCCCTTCCTTGGCCGTGGCGCGGAGCTTCTTGAGCCCCGCGATCGTGGCGACCTCGTCCTCGATCGGCTTGAGGATTTGGGTCTCCACCTCGTCGGGGCCGGCGCCCGGATACTCGACCGTCGCGGTGACCGTCGGCATCGCGACCTCGGGATAGAGGTCCACGCCGAGGCGCGTCATGAGCAGGCCGCCCGCGGCCAGCATGAGGATCACGATGCTCGTCACGAAAACGGGCTGCTTGACCGACAGTTCGGGAAGGTCCATGCTAGTTCTCCTCGGAATACGGCTTCAATCGCGCCGACGCCAGCTTCACCTGCAGTTCCGCGCCGACGAGCGAACGGCGCGCGGCGGCCCAGTCCTGCTCCGCCTGAAGCACGAAGAAGGTCGTGGTGCGGCCCTCGCCATGGCGGCGGCGCTCGGTCTCGACGCGCTCGAGCTGGGCCTTTTCGATCTCGCCCGCGAGCGCCACGCGGCGGCGCGCGTCCTCGAGACGGTCCGTCAGGTCCTTCCAATTCGCCGCCGATTCGTAAGCGGCGCGCCGGGCGCGACGTCCGGCCGCGGCGGCCTCGGCGCGATGGCCCGACCGCGCGGCGCGCAGCACGGACAGGTCGAGCGGCACGGACACGCGCACCCCGGCGGTCCAGCGCGGCGCGTCGGGGCTGACGGAGTCCGACACCGCGTCGCGGGAGCCGGCGCGGCGTCCCGTCAGCGCCCCGGCCGCGTATACTTCGACGCGGGGCCGGGCGCCCTCGACGCCGGCGGCGCCGTCCGCCGCGGCCGCGCCCGCCTCGCGCTCGGCGGCGCGGCGCTCGTCCTCGGCCTGGCGCAGGTCGAGGGCCCGCAGGCGGGCGACGGCCTCCGCCTCGAGCAGATCGGAGCGGTCGGCGAGCGCGCTGGCCGCGCGCTTGGACGCCCAGTCGCGCAGCTTCTCGGCGCGCGCCAGGCTTTGACGCGCGATCTCCTCGACGCGCCGCGCGGCGGCCAAGGTCCAATAGGCCTGCTCGGCCTCGGACAGAATCCGGCGGCGGCTCATGCGCTCGCCGAACGCGCGGGACAGCGCGCGATGGCGGGAGGACTCGACGCCCGCCTTCGTCTCGCGGCCCAGCGCGTTGCGCCACAAATCCACGCTGAGCTCGGCCACCGGGCTGGCGTAATAGTAGGAAGGAGGCTTCACGAAGTTCGGATCGGCGCCGTTCAAGTCGTTGCGCGAGAACGCGTAGTAGACCTTCGCGTTCGCGCCGAAAGGTAGGACATGGGAAACGCCGGCCTTCACCGAGGAGCGCTCGACGCGCTCGCCCTCCGCGGCGACGAAGTTCTTCGGCGACGCGTCGAGGGAACGTTCCCCCTCCACGAACAAGGTCGGCGCGGTGCCGATGCGGCCTTCGGAGGCGCGCTCTCTGGCGCCGGCTTCGCCTTCGACCGCGGCCCGGACGCCGTCATGGCGCTCGGCGACCTGACCGAGATAATCGGCCACGGACAAAGGGGACGCCGAGGCCAGCGAACCACCGACGAGCACTGAGGCCACTGCGAGCGCGAATCTGTGACCAACATTCCATTTGTGACTACCAGTCACCGTCGAGGCAAAAAAAATCATATCTCTCCTAACGCTTTGAAATTCCCCTGAGCGCGAACTCCTTGACCACCTGATACTTCTGCTCGACGCTGAGATTCGTCTCGACGCATTCGACTCCGTCCATCTCGACGAGCCCGACCATCGAGGCGTGCAGGCTGAGCATCAGATGCTCGACCGGCCGGTCGATGAGCGCGCCTTCCTTGATGCCGCGCTCGATGACGGGGATGATGATCGAGTTCAGCTCGTTGTCGAGCGAGTCGAGCTCCTGGCTCAGCTTGTCGCCGATGAGGCGCTTGAAATCCTCGCGCTCGCAGTAGCGGACGAGACGCTTATGCTCCGAGGAGATTCCGTGCGCGCGCCAGAAGACGTCGAGCGTCTCGCCGATGACCTTCAGCGGCGCCTGAGTGAGGTCGATCTTGCGCAGCTCCCTGACGACATTCTCGTGGAAGCGCACGACAAGCTTCGCGTAGATCTGGTCCTTGCTCTCGAAGTGCTTGTAAATCGTGCCCTTGCCGATCTCCGCCTTGGCCGCGATCTGGTCGATCGTCACCGTCTGCCAGTCGTCGCGGTTGAACAACGAAAGCGCCGCGGAGAGGATCTGATCCTCCCGCTGCTGGAACTCCCTTTCTTTTCGCTCAAGGACTGTCATGACTATCGGTCACCATGTGACTGTCAGTATTATACACTTAGCCGGCGATTCTGTCAAGCCCCTAAACAGGCTCGCCGACGAGATCATACTCCTCGGCGCCCGTAATCTTGACGTCGGCGAAGTCGCCGACGCGCAGATAGCCCGCGGCGGCCGGGATCAGCACCTCGTTGTCCACCTCGGGCGAGTCCTGCTCGGTGCGAGCGATGAAATTTTTTCCTTCTTTACGGTCGACGAGGACCTTCACGATCTTTCCGATGCGCGAGGCGTTGATCGCCAGCGAGATCGGCTGCTGCGCGGCCATGATCGCCTCGGCGCGGCGCTTCTTCTCGTTAGCGGGAAGATTATCCGCCAGGGAGTACGCGTGAGTGTTCTCCTCGTGCGAGTACTGGAAGACGCCGAGCCGGTCAAACTTCGTTTTTTCGACCCACGCGAGCGTTTCTTCATGATCATCGACGGTTTCGCCGGGATACCCCGCGATCAAGGTCGTGCGCAAGGCGATGCCCGGAACCTTCTCGCGGATCATCTCGATCAATTCGCCGGTTTTGGCCTTCGTCGTTCCGCGGCGCATGGAGGCAAGCATCCGATCGGTGATGTGCTGCAAGGGCATGTCGAGGTATTTACAGATGTTGTCGCGCTCCCGCATGACGTCAAGCACGTCCATCGGAAACCCCGCCGGGAAGGCGTAATGCAATCGGATCCAGCCTATGCCGGGGACGTCGGAAAGGGCTCGTAAGAGGTCCGCCAGACGCCGTTTGCCGTAAAGATCCAGACCATAATAAGTCGAGTCCTGAGCGATAAGTAAAAGCTCTCTCGTGCCCGCGGCCGCGAGGCGTTTGGCCTCCGTCACGAGATCCTCGATGGGCGTCGAAATATGTTTTCCCCGCATCAGCGGTATGGCGCAAAACGAGCAGGGGCGATCACAACCTTCGCTGATCTTGAAGTACGCGTAGTGCCGGGGCGTCGTGATCATCCGCTCGCCCACGAGCTCGTGCTTGTAATCCGCGTTGAGCGCCTTCAGCAGCCGCGGCAGGTCCCGCGTCCCGAAGTACGCGTCCACCTCGGGAATGTCCTTCTCGAGCTCGTCTTTGTACCTCTCGGACAGGCACCCCGTGACGAACAGCTTGTCGAGCTCCCCCCGCTTCTTGGCCGCCGCGTAATCGAGGATCGTATCGATGGACTCCTGCTTGGCGTTGTCGATGAATCCGCAGGTGTTGATGACGACGACCGCGGCGTCGTCGCTTGCGCTCTCGTGCTCGACGTCGATCTTGTTGGCTCGCAGCTGGCCCATCAGC
>JAKFCD010000122.1:0-6653 GCA_036676805.1 Elusimicrobiota bacterium | reverse complement strand
GGCGCGCCGAGCGAGCGGCGCACCGTGAGCAGCTCGGCGCGCACGGCGGCGGCGCGGGCGGGATCGTCGAGGACGGCGGCGGCCTCGGCGGCCACGCGCGCGGCGGTCGCGTCGCGCTGGATCAGCTCGGGCACCACGGTCTTGCCCGCGAGCAGGTTCGCCATCGCGATGTGCTTGACGTTGACCAGGGCGCGGGCGATCGCGTAGGTCGGCCAGGACAGCTTGTAGACCACGACCATGGGCACGCCGAGCAGGGCGTTCTCGAGGGTCGCGGTGCCGGAGGAGCAGACGGCGAGGTCAAGACCTCCTCGCCGGGAGTAATCCCGCTCGCGCACGAGCTCGACGCCGTCGGGGAGCTTGCCGTAGACGGAGTCCTCCTGATTGGCCGACGCGAAAAGGAGGCCCTTGAGCGCGGGCCGGCCGGCGCGAAGCATCCGGAACGCCTCGAGGAAGACCGGCAAGTGCCGCTTCACTTCGGAAGACCGGCTTCCCGGCAAGAGCCCAATGGTCCCGGAGGTGACGGCACCCCTCGCCTTCGGCTCGGGAATCATATCGAGCAGGGGATGCCCGACGAACTCCGCCGGGACGCCGGCGTCCCGGTACAGCTTCTCCTCGAAGGGGAAGATGACCAGCATCTTCTTGACGTAGCGGGCGAGCACCTTGACGCGGCTGGGACGGCTGGCCCACACCTGCGGGCTGATGAAATAGAAGGCGGGGATGCCGGCTTCCTTGGCGAACGGGAGCACGCGGCGGTTGAACCCGTAGTAATCCACGCAGATCAACGCCGACGGCCGGCGCGTCCGGATGAACCCGCGCAGGCGCGAGCCGAGCCGGAAGAGAAAGGGGATCTTCAGGGCCGGCTCGATGAAGCCGGTGACGCCCCGGGAGGCGAGATCCTCGAGGAACTCGTCGGCGACGGCGCGGCACAACGGACCCCCGACCGCGGCGACGCGCGCCGACGGGTCCCGGCGCTTGAGCGCCGAGATCAGGTTCGAGGCGTGGAGGTCCCCGGAGGGGTCGCCCGCGATAATGAGGAGCAGTTTGGGTTCCATTTAAAATTTTAGAGATATCCCCAAAATTCCACCGGTGGAAAATTGGGGACAACCCCGTGAGTCAGCTGCGCAAGATATCCTTCCCGACGTTCTTCGCGATCTTTCCCAGGTCCTGGGCCCAGCTCGGGATGAGCGAGCGCGAGCCCGCGTGGCCGGAGAGCTCGTAGCGCTCGAGCTCCTCGGAAATCTGCAGCGCGAGCTTCAGGGCCTCGACGCCGCGCTCGCCGCTGGGCCAGGGCTTGCGGTTGTGGCGGATGCAGTCGAGGAAGTGCTGATGCTCGTTGCGCAGCGGGTCGGTCGAGGACAGCTTCGGGCTCAGGTAGTCGACGTCCTTGAGGCTCTTGATCACCGCCGTCTTCTTGCGGTAGACCTTGAGGGCGGTGTTGCCGTAGTCGAGCGAGATGTACGAATCTTTTTGGAACGCCCTCAACTTCCGGCTCTTGGTCAAGGAGATGCGGCTGGCGGTCAGGTCGGCCACGCAGCCGGTCTTGAAGCGCACGCGGACGTTGGCGATGTCCTCGTGGTGCCCCGACAGGAGGCTGGCGCCCAGGGCCTCGATCGACTCGACCTCGGAGCCGACCAAGGTCAGGAGGATGTCGAGGTCGTGGATCATCAGGTCCATGACGACGCCGATATGGCTCATGCGCGGGTCGTAGGGGCCCAGGCGCTCGACGGTGATGTAGCGCGGGTCGCGGATGTGCCGGACGGCCTCGAGCACGGCGGGGTTGAAGCGCTCGATGTGGCCGACCTGCAGTATCAGCTGCTTGTCCTCGGAGAGGGCCAGCAGCTCCTTGGCCTCGTCGACCGAGGACGCCAGCGGCTTCTCGATGAGGCAGTGGGCGTCGGCCTCGAGCACGGCCTTGCCGACCTCGTAGTGCAGGGGGGTGGGCACGGCGATGATCACCGCGTCCACGCGGCCCAGCACGTCCTTGTAGTCGCGCACGGCGACGGTGTTCGACTGCCAGGCCGCGAGCTGGGCCTTCCAGACGTTGGTGTCGCAGACGCCGACGAGCTCGACGTCGGGCAGCTTCGAGAGCGCGCGCGCGTGATGGGTGCCCATCTTGCCGGCGCCGACGACGGCGACGCGCATCTTGGATGATTCGGTCATGAAATCGGTCCCTCCGGGGGAAAGCCCGCCGCGGCGATGCCGGCGGCGTCGGCCAGCGTCGCGAATCGGTCGCGGTCGAACACGAGCGTCGAGCCGCTCTCCAGCGCCAGCGCCTTCACGCCCGCGGCCTTGAACCTGTCGAGGGACTCGAGCCCGACGACGGGCAGGTCGAATCGGAAATCCTGCTTCGGCTTGGCGACCTTGACGACGACGAGAGAAGGCTCGCGGCCCGAGCTGCGCGCCAGGGCCGCGGCCCGCTCGACGCAGGCGTCGGTGCCCTCCATGCCCTCGACGGCGACGACGGCCCCGTCCTGTACGACCACCGTCTGGCCTATATCGAAGCCCGCCACCGCCTTCGCCGCAAGCCAGCCCAGCCTCGCGTCGTTCAGCTCGTCCTTCGAGAAAACTTTTCTCGTGAGAGAGCCGTTGGGCGCCAGCAGATGTTCCAGATAGACGGCCGACGAGACGAATTCCAGCCCGTCCTTGGCGAACTCGTCGACCACGGCGTTGAGTATCGTGTCCGTGCGCTTGTCCTTGAGCCCGAGCAGCACCTTCGCCGCGCGCCAGTCCGGCAGCACCCCGCCGAACAGGGAGACGTGCTGCACCTTCCCCGCCATGACGACCTTGCGCGCGCCCCGCTCCTTGAGCGCCTTGATCGGCGCGTCGAGCTGGCCGAGCTTGAACCACGTCAGGCCCCCCGCGACGGCCTCGAGAGCGGGGTCGGTGACCCCCGGTATGCCCAGCGCCGCGACGGGCACGCCGCGGCGCTTCGCCTCCTCGGCGACGAGGAAGGGGAAGCGCCCGGAGCCGGCGATGAGTCCGAGCGGCTCCGTTGCCATGCGTTAGAGGGCGACCTCTTCGAGCTCGGTGGCGCCCACCGCGGGGCGCATGTAGCCGCGCTTGCCCGCTGACTCGATGAAGTCGATCCACTCCTGGACGATCGGATCGGGCTTGCCGCCGGCCTTGAGCCGCTCGAGCGCCTCCGCCTGCGTCAGGCCGGAGAGGAAGAGCGTCTTGTAGGCGTTCTTGAGCGCGGTCCGGGACTCGGGCGGCACGCCCGCGCGCTTGAGGCCGAGCATGTTGATGCCGCGCATCGTCGCGCGGTCGCCTTGCGTGTTGGCGAAGGGCAGAATATCCTGGCCGTTCATCGAGCCGCCGCCGAGCATCGCCAGGCGCCCGATGCGCAGGTACTGGTGGACCGCGCAGCTCCCGCCGAGGACGGCCATGTCGCCGACATGGACGTGGCCGGCGAGCAGGACCGCGTTGACGACGATGACCCCGTCGCCGACGACGCAGTCGTGCGCGACGTGAGAGCAGGCCATGAACAGGCAGTTCGAGCCGATCCTGGTCAGGCCCCCGCCCTGGGCGGTCCCGCGGTTGATCGTCACGCATTCCCGCACGACGTTCCTGTCGCCCATGACCAGGCGCGTCTTCTCGCCCGCGTACTTGAGGTCCTGCGGCGGCGTGCCGACGTAGCAGCCCGGATGCAGGATGTTGTCGGCGCCGAGCGTCGCGTGCTCGACCACCGCGTGCGCGCCGATCCTGGTGCGCGGGCCGATCGCGGTCTCCGGGCCGATGACGGCGTATGGCCCGATCTCGGCGCTCGGGTCGATCTGCGCGGAAGGGTCGACTACGGCCGTCGGGTGCATGGCCATGGCATCAGGCCGCCTTGTCGACGAGGGCGAAGGTCATGGTCGCTTCCGCGGCGAGCTTGCCGTCCACGTAGGCCTCGCCCTTGAACTTGCCGGCGCGGCCGAGGCGCAGGATCTCGATATGGTGCTTGAGCACGCAGCCGGGAAGGACGGGGGCGCGGAACTTGGCCTCGTCGATGCCCATGAAGAAGGCGATCTTGTTCTCGAAGCCGCCCTTGGAGAGGAGCATCGCGCAGGCGGTCTGCGCCATGGACTCGATGATCAGCACTCCCGGCATGACGGGCTGGCCCGGAAAGTGCCCCTCAAAAAAATGCTCGTTCGCCGTCACCATTTTCGTGCCGATGCAGTATTTATCCTCCTGGACGACGTCGATCTTGTCTACGAGAAGAAATGGATAGCGATGCGGAATGGCCTTCTTGACGCCCATGGTGTCGAGGGAGCGGACGGGCGCGGCGGCAAAAGGGTTCGCGGCGGGAGCGGTTTCGGCGGTCATGTTATTTAGCCTCCAGGGCGGGCGTCTTCGGTTTGCGCAGCTTGCGCGCCGCGGCGTCGAGCAGCTTGGCGAACTCGACGTTGTGCGCGTGGCCGAGGCGCTCGGCCTCGACTTTCATCTTGAACAGCGGCCGGCCGATCAAGGTCAGGTCGCCGATGAGATCGAGCATCTTGTGGCGGACGAACTCGTCGGGGAAGCGCAGCCCCTCGGCGTTAGTGTGGAAGCGGTCCCGGCCGATGACGATGGCGTTCTCGAGGGTGCCGCCCTGGGCCAGGCCCTGGCTCTTGAGGTAGGCGACCTCGTGCTCGAAGCAGAAGGTGCGCGCGCGCGCGACCTCGGCGAGGTAGCTCTCGCGCTCGACGCTCATCGACAAGGTCATCTTCGGCATGAGCGGATGATCGTGGATCAAGGTCGCGACGATCTCGAACTTGTCGGAGGGGGTCGCGCGGTAGCGCGCGCCGTCCTTGGCCGTGTAGGTCACCTCGTGCGGCAGGTGCAGCCAGCGCTTCGGGGCGTCCAGGGTCTTCAGGCCGGCCCGCAGGAGCGCCTCAAGGAAGGGAAGAGCCGAGCCGTCCATGATGGGAGGCTCGTTGGCCGTCACCAGAATGTCGATGTTGTCGATGCCGAGGCCCGTGCAGGCCGACAGGACGTGCTCGACGGTGTGGACCTTGGCGTCCCCGAGCCCCAGGTTGGTGCCGCGCACGGTCGTGATCACGAAGTCGAGGCGGGCGGGGATCATCGGCGTGCCGGCGAGGTCGGAGCGGAAGAAGCGGATGCCGGTGTTGGCGGGGGCGGGGCGGAAGGAGATCTTGGACTTGTTGCCGGTGTGCAGGCCCGCGCCTTCGAGCTCGACTTCCCTTGCGATCGTGATCTGCAGCGGGTATTCGTTGTTCATCATAGGGTTGACCTCATGCTTTAGCGGACGCGCCGAGCTTCTTCTCGAGCTCCTTGACCTTTTCGAAGAGCTCCGGCAGGCGGCTGAACAGCGCCTGGAGCTTGAAGGCCTCGCGGTGCGGACGGCCGGGAGAGCCGAACAGGACGGTCTTCGCGGGGACGTCGCTCATCACGCCGGTCTGGGCGGTGATGATCGCGCCGTCGCCGATCGTCAAGTGGCCCGCGACGCCCGCCTGGCCCGCGAGGACGACGTTGTTGCCGACGTGAGTGGATCCGGCGATCCCGGTCTGCGAGACGACGACGCAGTCCCGTCCGAGCTTGGCGTTGTGGCCGATCTGGACGAGGTTGTCGATCTGGGTGCCGGTCTTGACCACGGTCGAGCCGACGGCGCCGCGGTCGATGGTCACGTTGGCGCCGATCTCGCAGCCCGCTTCGATGACCACGTTGCCGATCTGGGGGATCTTGGTGTGCTTGCCGGTCTTCTTGTCGGTCAAGAAGCCGAAGCCGTCGGCGCCGATGACGGCGCCGGGATGGATGATCACGCCGTCGCCGATCACGCAGTCCTCGCGGATGACGACCTGCGGGTAGATCAGGCAGTTGCGACCGATTTTAGCATTCACGCCGACAAATACCTGGGGCATGATGACGGTGTTCTCGCCCACCGCCGCGCCGCGCTCGATGACGACGAAGTCGCCGACGGAGACGTTGGGGCCGAGGACGGCCTTGCCGTGGATCGAGGCTTTGGCGCTGTGGGTGGGCAGGATCTTGACCCGGCCGTGCTCGTCGATCATGCGCACGAGCTTGGCGAAGGCGGCGCGCGGCTCGGCTACGATCACCTTGCCTTTCGCCGCGCAGGGCGTGTCCTTGAGGTCCGGGGCGAGGAACAGGCAGCCCGCCGGGGCGGACGCCGCGAGCGCCGTGTACTTGCGGTTCTCGAGGAAAACGGCGTCGGAGAGTCCCGCGTCGGCCAGGTCGGCGACGCCGGTCACCTCATGGGCGAGGTCGCCGAGGGCCTCGCCGCCGACGATGAAGGCCACGTCGGCGATGGTCAGGGGCTTGGGAAGGGTTTTCATTGGGCCGGGACGACTCCTCGGAGCTGTCTTAAGACCTTGTCGGTCAGATCGACGGCGGGATGGCCGTATAGGGTGGCGGACTTGTCGACGACGACGCTGACGCCCTCGCGCCGGGCGACCTCGGAGATGGCCCGGTACAGGCGGGCGAGGACCTGGTCGGTCTTGCGGCCCTCGGCGTCGAGCAAGGTGGCCTCCGCGCCAAGGCGCTCGCGGTCGAGCTCGCCCTGCAGGCGGTCGATGTCCCCCTGCGCGGCGACGATGCGGCCGTCGAGCTCGAGCAGGCGTTGAGCCGCCGTGGGGCCGGCGGGGACGGGTTCGGGTGACGGGGCGGGGACTGTTGAGACGGCTTCGTGTTTCAACGGATCGAACAGCTGGTTCATC
>JAKFCD010000121.1:0-8240 GCA_036676805.1 Elusimicrobiota bacterium | reverse complement strand
ATCTCCGAAAAGACGCTGGTTTCCATTAAAGAGGAGCGCGCGTCGTTCTTCTCCGAGCGCGAGGAGATGCTGGCCAAGATCCAGGCCGGGCTGACCAAGTCCAAGGCCGCGGAGATCCAGAAGCAGATCGCCGAGCTCAAGGGCGGCTTCCAGGTCGGGGATCTCAAGGACAACATGGACCGCTTCGAGGACGCGGTCAACGACAAGGTGGCCGACGCCAAGGGCACGGCCGACTCCGTCGAGAGCAACCCCGATCAGATCCTCAAGAAGGCCAAAGACTCCCTCAAGAACCAGGAGGTCCAGGACGAGATCGCCAAGCGCAAGGAGGCCATCGAGGCCGCGCGCAAGGCCAAGGGCGCCGCCGGCGGCCTGGTCGCCGGCGGGAACATCGGCAAGGGCCTCGCCGTCTACGCCCTCGGCGCCGCCTTCATCGCGGCGGTCATGGGCTTCATCCCGGGCTTCGCGCCCGCGGGCAACCTCGACCTCGCGCTGCGCATACTCGGCGTGGTCTCGATCTGGGCCGCCATGGACATCATCGAGAAGGGCCGCTACGACGCGACCCTGCGCTCCATGATCATGGTCGGGGCCGGCACGGCGACCATGCTCGCCGCGGCGGGCGTCTTCGGCGCGCTCGGCGGCCTGACGGCGGTGGCGCTCGGCCTCACGGGCTTCTTCTTCGCCTGGCGCGGCATCGCCCGCCTCGCCTCCGCCAAGAAGTAAGGATTTCGGACCCCCGAAGGCCCGCGCGACGACGAATCGCGCGGGCCTTCAACTTTCACGGAAGTCCCTCGTCCGACTGTTTTCGGAAACAGTCGGAGATCGACTCGCACCGGTGCGAGTTCGAAAGGTAGAATTCGACATGATCCTTCCTCTGCTTCTGCTCCTCGCCTCGCCCGCCCTCGCCGCCGACGCCGACGCGCGCCTCAAGGCCGACACGCTCGCCCGCACGAAGGCCTTGATCGCTCTCGACACCTCTAATCCGCCCGGCAACGAAATCATCGCCGCGCGCTACATCGAGGCCGAGCTCGATAAGGACGGGATCGCCTCCGAGCTGTACACCTCGACCGGCACGCGCACGAGCCTGATCGCCCGGCTCAAGGGCGACGGCTCCAAGCGCCCGCTCCTGCTCATGTGCCACACCGACGTGGTCCCCGCCGACCCGAAGGGCTGGACCGTGCCGCCGTTCGCGGCGCTCGAGAAGGACGGCTATCTGTACGGCCGGGGCGCTATCGACATCAAGAGCCTGTGCGCCGCGCAGATGGCGGTGATGTCTTACCTCAAACGATCCAACACCCCGCTGGCCCGGGACGTGATCTTCTTCGCCGAAGCCGATGAGGAAAGCGGGGCGCCCGCGCGCCACATCGACTCGCTTCTGCGCGAAAAGCCCCGGCTTGTCGACGCGGAGCTCGGCATCAACGAAGGGGGGGTCTCGCTCTGGAAGGACGGCAGGGTCGTCGAGGTGCGCGTCGAGGCCGCCGAAAAGGAGTACATGGATTTCACGATGACGGCCAAGGGCAAGCCCGGCCACTCCTCGGTGCCCACCGAGGACAACGCCATCGCGCGCCTGGCGCGGGCGATCGCGCGCCTGTCGGCTCACCGCTTCCCCGTGGTCCTCAATCCGGTCTCGCGGGGTTTTCTTGAGCGTCAGGCCGAGACGAGCCCGTCCCGGATCGCCTTGGCGATTCGAGCCGTACTCAACGCGCCGGAAGGCCGCAAGCGCGACGAGGCCGGCGCGGCGCTCGCCGCCCTGTCGCCGGAGTACGGCGCGATGCTGCGAGACACCGTGACTCCGACCATGCTCAAGGCGGGCTACAAAAGCAACGTGATCCCCGCCGACGCGTCGGCGACCTTCAACGCGCGCATTCTCCCCGGACGCAGGGCGGCCAGCCTGATCTCCGACATCCACCGAATCGTCGGCGATTCGAATATCGAGTTCGCCTTCGAGCCGCCGACGCGCGCGCCGGTGGGCCCCATGCCCATCGACACGCCGCTGTACCGCGCCGCCGTCGACTCCGCCCCCGGCATACGGGTCATGCCCTACATGGCGGCCTGGACCACCGATTCGCAGGACATGCGCGCGCGCGGGACGATCATGTATGGAATCGACCCGCCCGGGACCGAGGACGACCAGCGCCGCGCGCACGGCGAGGACGAGCGCGTGCCGCTGGCCGCTCTGGACTGGTTCGCGCTTTATCTTCGGGATATCGTCGTTAAAACCGCGGGGAAATAACATGGCCATCGGATTGATCGCTCTGCTGCTGGCCGGCCCCGCGCTCGCGGTCGACCGTCCCGCGTATGCGCCCAAGCGTCTGGCGCTCGTGCGGCAGGTGACGAACGTCGACGCCGCGCCGAGCGGCAAGGAGGCGTTCTTCGTGACGGACATCACGGGCGCCATGGAATTATGGAAGGTGCCCGCGAACGGAGGGTGGCCGACGCAGCTGACCGACCTCGCGGAGCAAGTGGTGTCGGTCGACATATCGCCCGACGGCGGCGATGTCATACTTGCATCCGACTACGGCGGCGACGAGCGCCCGGATCTTTTTCTGGTTCCCGCGGCCGGCGGCCCGGCCGAGAACATCACCAAGTCCACGCGCGCGGAGACCTCGCCGGTGTTCTCGCCGGACGGCAAGCGCTTAGCCTTCCTCGCCGATCCCGGGGAGCCCTTCGTCTTCCAGCTCTTCGTCATGGACCTGGCCACGCGCCGGGAGACGCGGCTCACGCACGAGGCGGTCAACGTGTTCTTCCCCGTCTGGTCGCCCGACGGCAGGATGCTCGCCGCCACGCGCACCGGCGACGACCGCGCCGGCGACCTCGTCCTGGTCTCCGCCGACGGCCGCATGATCGAGTACGGCGAGCCCCCGTTCAAGGGCGGCATCGTGATCCCGCAGTCCTGGTCCCCGGACGGAAAGTCGCTGCTGAGCGTGGCCGAGGACGAGCGGGGCTTCCACCGCCTCTACCTCATAGGCGACGGCGGCAAGGGCCGCTTCATCGGCCCCTCGGGGTGGGACGTCGAGCACGCCGAGTGGCATAAGGCCGCGGGCATCGTCTTCACGCGCAACGAAGGCGGGGCGTCCGCGCTGTACCGCCTGCGCTCCCCGGACGCCAAGCTCGAGCGGCTGACGCCGACGAAGGGCCGCATCGAGGGCTTCGCCCTCGACCGCGCGGGCCGCTTCGCGTTCTACGACTGGAGCGACTCCTCGCGCGCGCCCGACGCTTGGAAAATCGAGCTCGCGACGGGCAAGCGCGTCCAGCTCACGCATTCGATGCTCGGCGGCGTGAAGGCTTCGGAGCTCGCGCAGGGCGAGATCATCACCTACAAGTCTTTCGACGGCAAGGACATCAGCGCGATTTATCTCAAGCCCCCCGTCGCGCGCCTCGGGACGCCCCCGCCCGTCGTCGTCATGGTCCACGGCGGCCCGGACTGGCAGAGCTTCGACGACTTCCACCCCATGCGCCAGGCGCTCGCCGAGGCGGGCTTCGCCGTGCTCGCCCCCAATTACCGAGGCTCGACCGGCTTCGGCCGCGCCTTCCTCGACGCCAACCGCAAGGACTGGGGCGGCGGCGACCGCAAGGACATGATCGCGGGCGTGAAATTCCTCGCCGCGCGCGGCGAGGCCGACGCCAAGCGCGCCGGCATCACCGGCGGCAGCTACGGCGGCTACTCGACTTTGTACGCGCTCGCGCGCAACGAGGGCGACTGGGCCGCGGGCGTCGCCTCCTACGGGATGCCCGACCTCGCGCTCGACTACGAGCTGTCCAAGAGCCGCTTCGCGACCTGGTACGAGACGCAGATGGGCAACCCCGCGGACGACGCCGCCTTGTTCAAGGAACGCTCGGCGATCACCTACCTCGACGACCTCAAGGCCCCGCTGCTCCTCTTCCAGGGCGCCAACGACACCAACGTGCCCCTGGCCGAGGCGGAGCTCGTCCGCGACCGGCTCCAGGCGCTCGGGCGCGACGTCGGGCTCGTCGTGTATCCCGACGAGGGCCACGGCTTCACCCGGCGCAAGAACCTGGCCGACTACTACGAGCGCACCGTCGCGTTCTTCTCCGACAAACTCGGTCCTGGACCGAGTCATTGAGGTAAACTTGGCCCAGCCCCAGCCCTTCCCCCACCATAAGGAGGGCCTGGTCTTCACCTCGTTCGAGCTCTCGGTCACGCTGACGACCGACGGGGAGCGCGTCGACGAGGCCCGGCGCGCGACCGTGGTGCCCGCCTAAGCGCCGCATGACGGACTATCCTCAAGGATAGTCCCACTCGCGCCGGTGCGAGTTCCCATCAACTGTTTCCGGAAACAGCCGCGGTCGCCGCGCGGCGCTAGTCGCCCAGCAGGCTCAGGTAGAGATGGGGCTCGGCGACGGCCTTGCGCGCCATCTTCAGCACGCGGGAGAGCGCCTGCTTCGTCTCGGGGGGGGCGTTCTGCGAGAGCTTCTCGAGCTCGGGGATGACGACGGCGAGCTGAAGCCGGTTGAAGGCGGTCACGCCCTCGACGTCCACGTAGCGCAGCATCGGGTAATCGGGATTGCCGCCGGGGATCGCCGCGGCCAGGACGCCGCCGTCGTCGATGAACAGGTCCAGCTCCCCGCCGAATTCGTCTTCGAGATACGCGTCGAGCCCCATTCTACCTCCCCGGATACATCGTCACGACCCGCCCGTCCGGCTCGGAGATCACGACGCAGGTCTTCACCGGCTTGCCCGTGCGCCCGTCGGTCCCCACCGGCCGCTTCCCCGCGGCCACGCGTTTATCGCGGCCGTTCTTCTGGCGGACGGGCTTCGCCTTACCGGCGAGCGCGAGCAGCGCGCGAAGGTCCGTGCCCGGCA
This sequence comes from Elusimicrobiota bacterium, assembly GCA_036676805.1. Lineage (GTDB taxonomy): Bacteria > Elusimicrobiota > Elusimicrobia > UBA1565 > UBA9628 > GWA2-66-18. The sequence continues at coordinate 3,418 of JAKFCD010000121.1, read as the reverse complement.
GGAACAGGCTTTTCCCCCGGCTGCGGCGGCCCTCGGCGAAATGGCTCTCGCGCACGTGCTTCTCCGCCCGCTCCCCGAGGGTCAGGCCCGACGGCGCCGCGGAGGCGAAGGCGGCGAGGGCCAGCACGGCGAGAATGGCTCGGCGGAGCATCGGGTGATTATATAAGATGGCTCCATGAAGAAGCTTCTCGCCGCCCTCGCGCTGTGCTCCGCGGCCTGCGCGCCCCGGATCAACGACATCACGACCACGCCCGACGACCCTCCCAGCTTCCGGCGCGCGGCCCTGCTGCCCGAGAACCGCGGCCGGGACATGACCTACTCGAACGCCAACATCTCCCGCCAGCGCAAGGCCTACCCCGACCTCAAGCCGCTCGCCCGCTCCGACTCGCCCGAGAGCGCCTACGAGGCGGCGCTCGCCGCCGCCCGGCGCATGCCGCGCTGGAGCGTCCTCGCCGCCGACGCGGCCGCGCGCGTCATCGAGGCCGTCGCGACGACGGGGCTGCTGCGCTTCAAGGACGACGTCGTCATCGAGGTGCGCCCCGACGGCGGCGGCTCCGCGGTGCACGTTCGCTCGAAGTCGCGCGTCGGACGCGCCGACTTCGGGGCCAACGCGGAGCGCATCCGCGCCTACTTCGCCGAGCTCGGCCCTTAGCGCGCGAGCGCGAAGCCGAGGAAGCGCTCGACGGCGTAGGTCGAGAGCTGGCCGCACGGGCCGTTGAAGTTGTAGTCGCAGCCGTGGGTGGCCCAGGGAAGATTCAGGAAGTAATGCGGCACGCCCGCGGCCGACAGCTTCTCCGCCAGGCGGTGGTCGTGCAGGGGCCAGACCATCTCGTCGCGGCCGCCGTGGATCATCAAGACAGGCGGGGATTTTTTTCCGGCGCGCAGGAGCGGGGAGGCCTGGGCGTAGCGCTCGGGCTGCTCGGCGGGCGAGCCGCCGAGGTACTGGCGCAGGAGCCTGCGCGAGTCGATCATGCGCTTGGGGCCGGGGACGCGCCAGGCGAGGAAGAGGTCGTTGGGGCCGTAGAACGATACGACGCCCTTGAGGCCGGGGAACGGCTCGGCGTCGTGCGCGGCGGCGAGGGCGATCTGGGCGCCGGCGGAGCGGCCGAGGAGGATCACGCGGGAAGGGTCGAGGTGAAGGGAGGCGGAATTTTTCTTGAGATACGAGAGCGCGTCGCGGAGGTCCTCGACGGGGCCGGGGAAGATGGTGCGCGGGGCGAGGCCGTAGTCGACGGAGGCGACGGCGTAGCCGAGGGCGGCGAGACGGCGGGAGAGGGGGTCGAGCTCGAGGCGGGAGCCGCTTTGCCAGGAGCCGCCGTGGACGACGAGGATGACGGGCGAGGGAACGAGCGCCGATGCGGGGCGGTAGAGCTCGAGCGAGAGGACCTCGCCGCAGGAACGGGCGTATTGCTCGGTGGAGACGCGGACCGGCGCCAACGGCACGCCCATGAACAGGCTTTTGAACGACAACGGCTTGGAGGATGAATCTGACGGACCGAAAGCGGCCTCCATGCTTTGCGGCAGGCTTGAAGCTATGGGTAAAGAACGGAGTAATGGGGTTAGGAATAAAAATGACGCGGCTATGGATATGACGGCGGCGTATGGGCCGCCGCGTGTTTTACTCCAACCTGGAGCTAAGGGCAATAACGACAAAACAGCTAGATAATGACCCCATTCGGTCACGATAATCGATAACATCCATAAGTGATAGGTGGGGGCTCGGAATACGGCGAGGAAAGATAAGGCAAAAAAAGCGAGGGCAATAATTACCCGTCCTCGGCCTGTTCTTACCATGCGCCCCGGAGCGCCTTGAATCCCGCCTCGTTGGTGAGCGGAGCCATCCCGATGGCCGCGGCCAATCGCGACGAGTCCAATGAGCTGTCGCGCGGACGCGGAGACGCGAACTTCGCGTCCACGGCGCGGGACGGATGGACGAGCCGTTCCTCAAAACCCAGCACGCGGGCGAAGGTGATCGCGGTCTCGAAGCGCGTGGCGCGCTCGGCGCCGCCCCAGTGGAAGACGCCGGCGAGGTCGGGGTCGGCGAGCATCTTGGAGAGGACCTCGGGCAGCTGATCGGCGGCGGTCGAGGTGCGCCATTGGTCGGTGAACGCGGAGACGGGCTCGCCCCGGGAGAGCCTCGCGCGGATATGGTCGATGAAGCCGGGGCGGCCGCCCATGGGCCTTCCATAGGCGGAGGAGATGCGCAGGACGGCGGCGCCGGGGGCGCGCGCGAGGGCGGCCTCCTCGCTGTCGAGCTTGCCGCGCGCGTAGACGCCGCGCGGGGCGGGGGCGTCGCCCTCGGAGTACCAGCCGCGCTCGCCGCCGAAGACGAGGTCGGTCGAGAAGTGGATCAGGCGGGTCTCTGAGGCGCCGCACAGGGCGGCCAGGGCCTTCACCGCGTCCACGTTGACGCGCCGGGCGCGCTCGGGGTCCTTCTCGCAGGCGTCGGGATCGGACTCTCCCCCGGCATGTATGACGGCGGCCGGGGCGGCGGCGTCGAAGGCGCGGCGTATGGAGCCGGGGTCGCCGAGGTCCAGGTCGAGCGCCCCCTCCCCCGCGGCGGTCCGGGAGGCCCGGAACACGCGCCAGGCCCCCGCGAAAGCCGGGGCCAGGCGCCTTCCGATATAGCCGGTGGCGCCGGTCAGGAGCAGGGCGGGGGGCGTTTTTGTCACCTAGGTCTTTGGGCCCAGACCGACTCGGGTCATATGCATCAGGTCGAGCCGAGCCGGAGCGACTATACTGGTTTTATGGCGAATCGAATAGGTCTGACGGCCCTGCTCCTGGCTCTGGCGGCTCCCGGTTGGGCGAACCCGGCCCTCCAGGACGCCCGCGGGGCGGCCCGCAGCCTCGGCGCTTACGACGGAGGCTGCACCGGCGGCTCGTGCGGCGCTTCGGTGACGCCCTGCGAGGGCGAGGCCTGCAGGATCAACGCGACCTCCCAGAACGCTCTCAAGACGGGCGGCCTGGTCGTGGCCGCGGACAACGGCGCCCGGCCGGCCATGATCGCCGAGGTCCCCGCCCCCGCGCTGGGCGAAGATAAGGAAGGCGCCAAGGACAAGCCCGGTTTCTTCAAGAACCTTCTGAGCGGCAAAGGCCTGATGTACGGCCTCGGCGGCGCCGCGGCCGGAGCCGGCATCGGCTTCCTCGTCGGCGGACCGGTCGGCGCCCTCATCGGCGGCCTCTTGGGAGGCCTCGGCGGGTTCTTCCTGTCGAAGCTGCTCGCGAAGTAGCCTCACCCGATATCACGCAGGAAGGCCGGCCCTCTCGGGCCGGCCTTCCTAGTTTATAGGCCCCCTCTCCCAGTTCATGGAGTTTTGAGGCAGGGGCGAGGGAATTTTTTGGTGGGGTGGATCGTATGAATAATAATGGATAAACCACAAAGACACCAAGACACAAAGGATTTTTGGTTACGACCGCT
>JAKFCD010000120.1:0-41132 GCA_036676805.1 Elusimicrobiota bacterium | reverse complement strand
GCGTGCGCGCGAGCGGGCCGGGGGCGGGCGAGGGCCGCTGGGCGGTCGCGTCCTCGACGGGCTATTTCGAGCTGCGCGGCCTCAAGCCGGGACTGCCTTACGCGCTCAGCGCCGCCACCTCCGTGGTCGTGCAGGGGCGCGCGGTCACGCTGTCGACGGCGCTGGCGGCGGGCGCCGCGTCGTCGCCGCCGCTCGACCTCGGCGTTCTGGCGCTGCCCGCCTCGTCCTACCTGCGCGTGGCTTTGCTCGTCCCGACGCCGTCCCCGCGCGAGGCCTTGGGAAGCATCACCGCGCGGCTGCCCGACGGCACGGCCGCCTACTCGGGTTCTCTGCGCCTCTCCTCCGGCGCCGCCAGCTCCGACGACGGCGGCCCGCTGTTCGGACGCTCGGCGAGCACCTGGAGCGTGCTCGCCATGGCACCCGGGCTCTACGACGTGGACATCGCAATCCCCGACCTGGGCCTCTCGACCCGGGCCGCCGCGATCTCGGTGCCCGCCTGGGGCGGGGCGGACCTCGCGGTTTCGCTCGTCAAGAAGGCCAACGTGTTCGGCTGGGCCGTTCTCCCCTCGACCGCCTCGCACGGGGCCTTCGTCACGGTGCAGGCGACCCCCTCGGGCCGGGCCGAGCCGGAGGCATACGGCGGCGTCTTCATCTCCTCGATCCCGTCGGTCTCGGGGCCGTCGAGCGGCGCCTACGCCCTCTACGGCCTGGCGCCGGGCACCTGGACCGTGCTCGCCCGCGCGCCGGGCTTCACCGCCTCCTCGGCGACGATTCTGATCGCCGGCGGAGACGACGTCGCCGGCGTCAACCTGGCGCCCGGCCTCGGCGCGCGCATTTCCGGCTCCTTGACGGTGACCGGCGATTCGCGCGCGGCGACGCAGTGCTTCCCGCCGGCGGGCGGCGCCGCCGCCGCGTGCCCCGCGGGAAGCTTCGACGTCGAGGTCGAGGCCATCGGCGTCGGACGCCTCGCGCGCGGCGCGGCGCGCCTGCGGCTGGGCTCCCACGTCTCCTTCTCCTCCGCCGCCTTCGACCTCGCCGGGCTCGACGCCGGGACCTACACCGTGCGCGCCTCGCTGCCCGGCTTCGGGCTCGCTCCCGCGGAGGGCGTGAGCGTGGCGGTCGCGGCGGGGGGGGCCGCAGGCGCGTCCATCGCGCTCGCCCCGCTCGACGCCCGCCTGCGCGTCGACATCGCGGTCCCGCCGCTGCCGGGCGGCGCCTGCCGCTCGACGGGCTCGTACCGCTCCCTCGGCCTGCTGCTCGAGCCCGACGGCGCCGCACCCCTCGTCTTCGGCGACGCGACGGCGATGGCGCCGCTCGTCGTCTCCGCGCGCGCCCAGGTCTCGACCGTCACCGGGGCCTTCATGCTGCTGCATTGCTCGAGCGCCACCGCCTTCGCCCCCGCGCTGCCGCCGGGCGGGGTGCGCGCCTCGGCGCTGTTCTCGACGACCGGAGGCTTCGCGCGCGCCCGCGCCTCCCTCGCGCACGCGACGACCGCCGCCTTGAGCCTCGACGTGTCGGGCGCCACCTTCACGGTCAGCGGCAGCCTGTCCTTCTCGGGCGTCACGGCCTTCGCCACGACCACGGCGGGGGGCGCGCCGCTGACCGTGGCCGTCAGCTCTATTCCGGGCGTGCTCAACCACGCGCCGAGCGTGCCGTTCTGCCTGCTCGGCTTCGGCGGCCCGAGGAGCGCCTCCGCGCTGAGAGCGGAGCTGCTTCCGTACGATCCGGCCGTCCCGCCGCTGCGCCGCGCCTCCGGCTCCGCGTCGAACGCGTGCGCCGCGCCCTCCGTCTCGACGGCTCCGGCCGCGAGCGCCGCGATCCTGGCGTCCATCGGCGGAGACGGACGATTCACGTTCGGGGGCGTGTCCCCCGGCCTGTACCGCCTGCGCGTGCCGGGCGAGCTCGACGAGGATCTTTCCAACGGCCCGGAGGCGTCCGACGCCGAGGCCATCGTCGCCGTGACGACCGGGCCCGTCGCCGTCTCGCTGCGCCTGTCCCGCGGGCGGCGCGTCGCCGGCCGCGTGGCCGCGCCGGCGGGCCTCGCCGCCGGAAGGACCGTGCGCGTGACCTTGAGCGACGCCGAAGGCCGGGCCGTCCGCTCCGCGGACGTCTCCTGCGGCTACGACGGGGTGTCCTACGCGCTCGACGGCGTGCCCGACGGGCGCTACCGGCTCGACGCCTCCGACCCCGGCTCGCCGTCGATCTGGACCTCGCGCCCGGTGGTCGTCGTCGTCGCCGGCTCCGACCTGGAAGGACGCGATACCGCGCTCGTGCCGGCCGGGACCTTGCGCGCGAGGCTGGCTTTGGCCCGGCCGCTGACCGACGGCACCGAGGAGCACGTGCTCGTGTCCGCGGAAAACTCCTTTCTCCTGCCTCGCGGCTTCGCCGCGCGCGCGACGGCCGTGCCGTACGCGGCCGGCGGCTCGGTCTCGGCCCTGCCGGCCGCGGACGGCTCCGTCGTGGACGCCGAGGGCCGGGTCGTCATCGCCGGGCTCCTGCCCGGGACGTACGACGTGGAGTTCACCGGCCCCGACGACGGGACGGCCGGCGCGGTGGCCTTCGCGCCCGCGCGGGTGTCCGGCGTGACGGTCGGCTCCGGCCAGGCCGTCGACCTCGGCGTCGTTCCGCTTTTCTCGGGCGCCGCGGTCTCCGGCGTGGTCTCCGACGCGGCGACCGGCCTGCCGGTCGCGGGCGCCCGCGTTTCCGCGCGGGCCTCCCTGCGTTCCGGCGTCCCCGAGCTGCGCCGCGACGGCCCCGCGACGACGGCCGACGCCTCGGGGCGCTTCGTGCTGCGCGGCCTGAGCCCGGCGGTGCGCTGGTACGACCTGACGGCCTCCGCCCTCGGCCACGCCGCGGCCCGAGCCTCCTCGCTCGACGTGTCGAGCGGGGCGGCGCGCGATTTCGCGCTCAGCCCGGCGGTCTCCACGGCGATCGGCCGCGTGATCTCCTCCGACGGCCGCCCGCTCTACTCGGCCCTGGGCGGCGCCGCCGCCGAGGCTCCGGGCGCGGCCTTGTTCCTGCAGCGCGCCGGCGTGCCTCCCGCCGACGACCCGCTCGCCGACCTCGCCCTGCGCACCGAGCCCGACGGCTCCTTCTCGATCCCCTCTCTGGCGACCGGCGCCTACCGCCTCACCGTGACCGCCTCCGGGCAGGCGAGCCTGGCGCGCTCGGTGCTCGTGACGGGCGCGCTCGCCGACCTCGGCGTGCTCGCGCTCGGCGGCGGCGGCATGATCTCGGGAAACTTGCGCCTGCCCGACGGCTCGCCCGTGCCCGACGACGAGCTGCGCGCGGTCGCCGCGGTCACCCCGGACCTCTCCGAGTTCATCTACGGCTCCGTCACGCGGGACGCGGGGGCGCGCGCCGCGGTCGCCTATAAGATCGGCGGCCTGCGCGCGGGCCGGACCTACCGCCTATTGACTCTGAGCGCCAGCGAAGAGTCCTCGTCGCCCGCGGAGGCCTCCGCCGTCGTGCTCACGAGCACGGCCGAGGCCCGCGTCATCGACCTCATCGTGCGCCCGCCCGCGCCGACGGTCTCGGCGCGCTCCCGCCGCGCCGGGGCGCGCACGACGGTGGAGTTCATCTTCTCCCGGCCGCTGCGCGCGCGAACGCCCGAGGACGACGACGCCTCCCGCGTCGTCTCCACGGTCGCCGCCGCCGGCGTCCTGTCGGGCGCGCGCCTCTCGAGCGACCGCCGCCGCCTGAGCGTCGACTACGACGCGGGCGTCGGCGAGTCGAGCTTCACCCTGCGCGCCTCGGCGCCGACCTCGTCGCTCGACTACGACGCCGTCGATCCCTCCGCCGCCCGCGAGCTCGTCGCGACGGCGACGGCCGCGTTCTTCACGGGTGAGACGGGCGCCCATCGCGCGGTCGTGGCCAACGCGGCCGGCGGGGTGCTCGTCGGAGACGACGCGGGACGCCTCGTGCTGCCGCGCGGCGCGTTCAGCCTCGACGCGTCCTCGAGCGTGGCCGTGACCTTCCGCCGCGCGGCGACATCCGCGGGCGTCTCGGCCGCGTCCTTGCCCGCGTCCCTGCGCGCGGCGGCGGCGGCCCTGCCCGCGAGCCTGCCCGCGCGCAGCGACTTCTACGAGATCGTGCTGCCGCCCGGCGTGCCCGCGACCTTGGCCCGCCCCGCACAGCTGACCCTCGTCTACTCCAGCGCGGCCGCCGATCCGTCGGCGCTGAACCTCTATTGGTACAACCCCGGCTCGGGCGAGTACGTGCTGCAGCCCGACGCCCTCGGCGGCTCCGCCGCGCTCGACCCGTCGGTCCGGTCCTTTACCATCAACGTCGGTCATTTCTCGACCTTCGTCCTGCTCGACTCCTCGGCGGGCGCGATCGGCGGCGACGTCCACGCCGGCGAGCTCGAGGCCTACAACTTCCCCAACCCGTTCGACCTTCAGATCAAGTCCGTCACGACGATCCACGGCGCCGGCGTGCAAAGCGTGCGGGGCACCATGGTCCGCGTCGGCGTGCCGTCGAATCTCTCCGGCCAGGGCCGCCTGCGCGTGTTCGACGCGACGGGCCGATTGATCCGCTCCATCGACATGGGCCAGCTCGCCGCCGGCCGATCGCATTACCAGGGCTGGGACGGCCGCAACGACGCCGGCCGGGACGTCGCCAGCGGCCTGTACATCGGCCTCGTCGAGGTCGGCTCCAAGCGCCGCAGTTTTAAGATGGCGGTGCTCAAATGAGACGCGCGCTGCCCGCCGCCCTCCTGCTACTCGTCCTCGCCGGGACCGCGCTCGCGGGCTCCGGCGGCAAGGGCGCGTCCGCCGGCGCCTTCCTGAGCCTGGCTCCGGGCGCGCGCGGCGCGGCGCTGGGCTCGGCGCTCGGCGGCGCCGCCGACGACGCCTATGCCGCCTGGCATAACCCCGCGGGCCTGGCCTTCCTCGAGCGCGTCGAGGCGGCCGCGGCGCGCGAGTCCCGCTTCGAGGGCGTCGCCTACGACGCGGCCGTCCTGTCGGTCCCCGTCCTCGCCTGGCGCGACTCGCCGCTGCGGTCCAACGCCTACGGCGTGACCGCGCTGTCGGTGTACAGCCTCTCGGCCTCCGGCCTCGAGCGGCGCGGCCTCGTCGAGACCGACGCCCCGAGCGGAACCTTCGGCGCCTCCGACCGCGCCTACGCCCTGTCCTACGGCTTCAACCCGGCGGGGACGAACCTGGCCTTCGGCGGGACGGCGAAGCTCGTGGACTCCGCGCTCGACTCACGCCGCGCCTCGGCCCTCACGTGGGACGGGGGGGTCCTTTACAAGAGGGGGGACCGCTCGTTCGGCGCGGGCGTGCGCGGCTTCGGCGGCAGCCTGAAATACGCGGAGGCCGCCGATCCGCTGCCGACGGTGTACTACGCGGGCGCGGCCTGGCGTCCCCGCGAGGCCTGGCTGCTCGCCGCGCAGGTCGACGCGCCCAAACGCGACGCGCTCTCCCTGGGCTTCGGCGTGGAGCGTAGGTGGGCCGTTTCCCCCGGGCTCGCCGCCTCCGCGCGGGGCGGCTACAACACCGCCGGGTCCGACGCGGGCGGCCTCGCCGGGGCGGCGCTCGGCTTCGGCGTCTCTTGGCGCGCCATGGAGTTCGACTTCGCGTGGTCGCCGTCGGGCGCGCTCGGGGACGTGTTCAAGTACTCGCTGCTGTTCCGCTTCGGCGAGGGACAGCCGGGAATCGCGCGCGACAAGCCCGGCTGGCGCTGAGGACTCGCGCCGGTGCGAGTCCGGGAGCCCTTGAACTTCCCTGAAAACGGGCTAAACTGGAGTGTGCCTCTCGCCCTCTCGCTGCTGCTCCTTCTCGCCGCAAGCGCGCGCGCCTTCGAGGAGCCCTCGGTCGCCGGCCGCAACTTCAAGGCGCTGATCGTCCAGCTCGAGACCGGCGACTGGAACGCGCGCATCGCCGCCGTGCACGAGTTCGATTATATGCAGTCGGAGGGCATCCCCGGCCTGGCGTTGGCGACGGAGGACGGCGACTGGCAGGTGCGCCTGACCGCCGTGCACGCCCTCTCGTCGCGCGGCGGCGAGGGGGCGCCGATCCTGAACCGGCTGCTCAAGCACGAGCCGTGCCCCGTCGTGCGCCTGATGACCTTGCACAGCCTCGGCAGCCTCGGCCCCGAGGGCGAGCAGGCGAAGGCGATGAGCTGGATCTACGACGCGGACAACAAGGCGGTCAACTGCCTCGACCAGGCCGGCCCCGGCCGCGCCGCGTGGGCGCGGGGCGGGCGTCCCGCGAAGGCCGCCCCGGCGGCGGCGCCTCCTCCCGCGCCCGTCCGCCGGGCCGAGCCCGTCGAGCCTCGCGCTTCCGCTTCCGAGCCCGTCCCGGAGGAGCCGGACGAGGAAGTCGTCACGCGCGATCCCGAGCCGCCCGCGCCGGTCGCGAAGGTCCCGCGCCGGGAGGAGGAGCTTCCCGCCCCGACGAAGTTTCAGCGGCATGCCGAGCTCGACGCCATCCTCGACGAGCCGCCCGCCGCGGCGCCGCGCCCCGGCGTCGCTCTCGCGCTGCGCTCGAAGAGCACGGCCGCGCCGGAGCAGCTGCCCCTGGCCGTCGGCCTCATCCCGCGCGCGCACGAGGTCACAGCACCCGGCCTGATCATGAAGGACGCGGGGGGAAAAGCCGCGCACGACGCGCTGCCGGGTCTGCTGCGCGCCCTCAAGCGGGGCGACGCCCGCACGCGGGCGCGCGCCGCCGACGACCTCGGCCACCTCGGCGCGAAGGCCGCCCCCGCGATCCCGGCGCTGATGGACGCGCTGGGCGACCGCGGCGCGCGCGTGCGCGCCAGCGCGGGGCTCGCCCTGGGCAACATCGGGACGGCGCACGCGAGCGTGGTGCCGCTGCTGACGAAGGCCCTGAAGGACCGCAGCGAGGACGTGCGCTACGCCGCCGCCCTGGCGCTCTCCCGCATCGACACGCCCGAGGCGCGCGCGGCCTTCGCCCGGCACGTCGGCAAGGAGGCGCGCCTGGCCGTGGACCGCCGCTAATCAGCTAGAATCCCCGCATGATGATCGAGCTCAACGAGATCGAGGCGCGCGTGCTGGGCGCGCTCGTGGAAAAATCCCTGACCACCCCGGAGTCCTACCCGCTGTCGCTCAACAGCCTGGTGGCGGCGTGCAACCAAAAAACGAGCCGAGACCCGGTGACGGCTTACGAGGAGCCCGTCGTCGCCCAGGCCCTGCACGCGCTCATCGAGCGCAGCCTGGCGGGGCGCCTCCACGAGCCCGGCAGCCGCGTGCCCAAGTTCATGCATCACGCCGAGATCCTGCTCGACGGCGCCGACGCCCGGGCGATCGCGACCATCTGCGTGCTGCTGCTTCGCGGCCCGCAGACCGCCGGCGAGATCAAGACGCGCGCCGACCGCATGTGCGAGTTCGCGAGCAGCGCCGAGGTGGAGTCCCTTCTCCAAGACCTGTCCCTGCGCGCCGAACCCTGGGTCGTCAAGCTCCCGCGCCAGGCCGGCCAGAAGGAAAGCCGCTGGCGCCAGCTGTTCACCTCCGGCCCCGCGAGCCCGGCCTCCGCGCCCGCGCAGGCCGCGGCCGTGCCGGCCGTCGATCGCTTGGGAGAGCTCGAGAAGCGGGTGGCGGCGCTCGAGGAAGCCGTGAAGCGTCTTACGCCCGGCTAGCCCGCTTCTCGGCGAGGACCATCGCGATCCAGATATCCTCGCGACCGCCGTTCTCGTCGCGGGCGAACTTGCCGTTGCCCCGGCGCCCGTCGTCGCCTTCCCAGTAGACGTGCGCGCGGGCGAAGCCCGCCTCGGCCAGGAGCTCCTTGAGCTCGGCGATCGTCCAAAGGCGCCAGTCGTAGGTGAAGACGTCCAGGACCTTCCGGCCGCCCTTGGGCTTGAAGTGCATCGCGCAGCGGGCCGTGTTGAGGACGGGATCGTAGTCGTACTGCTCCCAATAGTAGGTGAAGCGGGGATGGACGGTGCTCTCGCGGTTCGGCCGGTGCGTGCCTCCGCCGCCGAAGCAGTCCAGCGCGAGCACGCCGTCGGGGCGGAGGTTCCGGAAGCAGCGCGTGAAGTAGGCCTTGAGCGCGGCCCGTTCCTTGAAGATGAAATACGAGAAGTTCATCGCCATGATCAGGTCGCTCTTCGGCCCTCCGGGGGCGAGGACGTCCTTGCGCTCGACGACGACGCGGCGGCGCTGGTCAGGCGCGAGCTTCGACAGATGCCGCCTCGTCCCGTACGCGAGCGGGTGCGCGCCGAGATCGCGTCCGTAGGCGCGGTAGCCGGGGCCGAGCTTGACCCACTCGCAGCACACGCCGAAGCTGCCGCAGAAGTCCTCCCGCAGGAGCCTGGGCGCGCGGCCCTTCAGCTCGCGGTAGAGCTCCCGGAAGAACTTGACGTCGACGTCGGGCTGCTGGACGGCGGCCGCGTACAGCGCGTGCTTATCGAGCCGAGGCATAAGTGCAGGTCCGGTGGCACGGCACGCACAAGGTCTCGAGGTTGACGAGGTGATGCGCGCAGCTGATGTCGCCGTGGGCGCCGAGGCAGGGCGCTATGTGATTGACCTCGAGGGGGCGTCCGCCGCCGCAGCGCACGCACGCGTGCTTATCCCGGCGCTTGGCGGCCCTGCGCGCCCGCGGCCACCAATGGTTCTTCCAGAACGCCGTCGCGCAGCGGCCGCCGCACCACATGCGCCGCCCTTTCGGCAGCGGCTTGGCGCACCACGAGCATGCCCCGGCCCCGGGCTTGGCCAGCGCGCAGCGGCTCACCAGTTCGGCGCTCTTAGTCATCGCGTCCATTCTATCAAGGTTGGATGTTGGTGTCAGTCCTCTCGAATTTCACTTTAATGGACCTGACAAACTGAAAATACCGGTAGGACTGACACCATTTGTTATCATGGGCCGGTGAAACGCGCGCTCGCCGCCGTCCTGGCCGTGGTTTTCGCCGGGGCGGCGGCGTTCTTCTTCGCCCCGTTCCAGACGCACATGGCCCTGCGCGGCCTGGCCCTGCGCGCCGGAGGCGCGCGGCGCGTGGCCGCGGGCCCGCTGCTCGCTTTTGAGCTCAACGGCTGCCGGCCGGGGTCGGCATGCCGGTGCGTGGCGCTCGTCCACGGCATGGGCGATTCGGCGATGACCTGGGACAAGACCATGCTCGGGCGGGGCGGCGCCGCGCGGCCGCCCGAGGGGACCTTGCTGCTCGCCGTGGACATGCCCGGCACGGACGGGTCCGCGCCCGCGGCCGATTACGGCATTCGAGCCCAAGCGCGCGTGCTTCGCGCCGCGCTCGAGGCTAGGTGCCCGGAGTGGACCGTCGCGGGCAACAGCCTGGGCGGCTGGATCTCCGCCTGGCTCGCCGTGGACTGGCCCGAGGGCGTCGCGCGCCTGGTTCTCGTCAACGCGGCGGGGCTCAGCGACCCGAGCGAGCTCGCGCTCAAGGCCGCGCGGCTCCTCGCCGAGCCGACGATCCCCGAGATGAAGGCCTTCAACGCCAAGGCCTACGGCAAGCCGCGCCCGGTGCCCGAGCGGGCCTGGCCCGCGGCCGTCGCGTCCATCCGTGCGCGGCCCACCCGGGCGATCCTGGCGGCGCTCCGGCTCGAGGACGTCCTAGACGCGCGGCTCGAGGACGTCAAGGCCGAGACCGTGATCGTCTGGGGCGCGGCGGACGGCGTCCTGCCGGCGGGGTTCGCGGGGCGCTTCCGCCGGGGCGTGCGGGGCTCGCGCGTGGAGCTGATCCCGGGCTGCGGCCATCTGCCCCAGCAGGAATGCCCGGAGAGCGTCTCGCGGGCGTTGTTCGGCGCGAAGCCCTAGGCGCGGGTTATTTGCGGCCGGACCAGTCGGCGGCGCGCTTCTCGCCCGACATCTTCTTGAGCTGGGCGTCGGCGCGCCGGATCTTGCGGGGGGCGTCCTTCTTGACGGCCTTCGGGGCGAGGCCTGCGACGGGCTTGAGGGGGGCGAGGGGATCGGTCACTTTGATCGCGATCGACTGGCCGGAACCGAGGCGCGCGGAGCCGGTGACGCCGCCGGAGGGCAAGGTGAGCTGACGGCTCATGATCTGGCGCATCAGCGGATCCTGCGCGACCATCGGGGAGGTGACCTCGGCGGCGGAAGGGAGCGCGGCCAGCAGCGCCGTCACCGCGAACATCGCCGTCGTGAGCTTGGTTCTCATGTCCTTTCCTGCTAAGAGGATAGCGGGAAAGGCCCGCGCCGAGCAGTGTCCTAGGGCCTGGGTGGCCCTAGGACCATGGACCTAGGCTAGCGGTTGGCCCCGGACTGCGTGCCCTTGAACTGCAGGTCGCCGGCGTTCGCGTCGGGGGTGGTGGCGGGTGTGACGAAGGTGCCGTCCCCGCCGCTCATGACCGATCCCGCCGTCCTGTCGATCTCGGCCTTGATCTCCTGGGTCTTGATGTAGGTGAAGACGCCGTCAAGCTCGGCGGCATGCGCCGCGATGGCCTCCTCTTTGCCGTTCGCGGCCGCCGCGGCGTAGCCGCCGCCTTGCGAGCCGCCCGCGCCCATGCCCGCGGCGCCGCCGCCGCTCTTGAAGAACTCGCCGGCGTCGTTGCCGCTGCCGCGCGCCTCGTTGTTGGCCGCGACCGGGCCGCCGCCGGGGGGCGGGGGAGTTTGCCGGCCGCCGCCGCCGGGGGGCGGGGGAGTTTGCCGGCCGCCGCCGCCGGGGGCGGCGCCGGGCGGGTTCTGCTTGTTGCTGGCCATGGTGAATCCGTTGGGGTTCTCCTTGTTGATCGAATCGCCGTTGTTCAGGCTCCTCGCGGCCTGGATCTGGTCGGCCAGATTGGGGAACTCGCTGGCCGGGCGGGGCATGGTGCACTGTCCCAGGCCGCACACCGACACGCTGCCGTCGTCGAGAACGACGCCGTAGCGGTTGTCGCCCATATCCACGACCGTGTAGCCGCTGCCCGAGTCCTCGTTTTGGGCGCGGGCGTCCGCGAGCTCGCGCTGGAACTCGGCGGGGCTGAACGCCGGCGGAAGGTTCGATTTGGCCTTGGGGGGAGCGGGAGGTCCGATGAAGCCCGGCTCCTGGTCGTAGGCGGTGGGGTTGCGGCGGCCCGTGACGACGATTTCGTCCGTACGGGGCACTACCCTGCAGGGAATTTGCTGGCAGCGCGGGTCGGCCCATTCCATGTCGGGGGGCGGGTCATAGGCGGCGATCGTCTCGGCCGGGTTGGTCGCGCCGCGGGTGCTCATGAGGTACGCGGTGCAGGCCGCGCTCGCCGGCGCGGGGCAGGTCCCGGCGATGCGGATGGCCTCGCGCTTGTTGAGATGCACGTCGGTGCAGGCGATATAAGGAACGGTGCCGCACTTGAAGACGATATCGTCGACGGGACCGGACGCGCCGCCGAAGGAGAACGGGGTCGTGTTCTGTCCGCCGCTGAAATTATAGCCGCCGGCGAGGGGCTGGGCCGAGGCGGAGGCGGCGATCAGAAGCAGGGCGGCGGCGAGGGGGGGTGGCGTTTTCATACGGATTCTCCGTTCCTTCTTGCGACCCCCACAGCATAGCCCCGGAGCCTCTCTCGCGCCATAGGCCCAAGGGCCTATGCGTCAATAGGCCCAAAGACCTAGTCCAGGCGCCGTCATCAGGAGCATTGACCTTTGGCCGCGCTTATCCTAATATGGCGCCCACCATTCAACAGGCTCAAGGGGCTCAATGATCAGATTCGGCACTTCCGGTTGGCGCGGGGTCGTCTCCGACGACTTCACGTTTCAGAACGTACGCAAGGTCGCGCACAGCGTCGCGGGCTGCGTCAAGGAAAGCACCGAGGTCGGCTACAACAGCGACGATTACCGCCAGTTCCTGGCGGGCGCCGCCCCCAGCCGCGTGCCCACCGTCGTCGTCGGCTACGACACCCGCTTCCAGTCCGAGGAGTTCGCCCATGAGGTCGCCGCCGTGTTCGCCAACGACGGCATCCGCACCTTGCTCGCCTCCTCCGACCTGCCCACGCCCGCGGTGGCCTGGGCCGTGCTCGCCCATAAGGCCGTCGGGGGTGCAATGATCACCGCCTCGCACAACCCCGCCCAGTACAACGGCTTCAAGTGGCTGCCCTACTGGGGCGGCTCGGCCTCGCCGAACGTGACCAACGACCTGGAGCGCCGCATCGAGCTCCTCGGCGACCACGCGGTCAAGACCATGACCGACGAGCGCTCGACCCGCGAGGCCTGGATCGACAAGGTGGACTTCCGCAAGTCCTACTTCGACCAGCTCGAGCGCCTGCTCGACGTCAAGGCGATCAGGAAGGCGAAGCTCAAGGTCGGAGTGGACGCGATGCACGGCTCCGCGCGCCTGTACCTGCGCTCCTTCCTCGAGGAGCGCTTGGGGGTGGAAGTCTTCGCGCGCAACGAGGACCGCGACGTCCTCCTGGGCGGCATCTCTCCCGAGCCGACGCCGGAGTCCACGGCGGGCCTCGCCGAGCAGGTCAAGAAGCAGAAGCTCCACCTCGGCCTCTCCTGCGACGGCGACGGCGACCGCTTCGGCATCATCGACGCGGGCGGCGTCTGGATCCAGCCCAACGAGGTCATCGCGCTGGCCTACGAGCACCTCGCCGTCAACCGCGGCCTCAAGGGCAAGGCCGCCCGCTCCGTCATGACCTCCCACTTCGTCGACGCCGTGGCCAAGTCTCACGGCTCGGAGACGCGCGAGACGCCGGTCGGCTTCAAGTACCTGGGCGAGCTGCTGCGCTCGGGGCCGTTCCTGCTCGCCGGCGAGGAGTCCGGCGGCCTTTCCATTCGCGGGCATGTTCCCGAAAAGGACGGAATACTCGCCTGCGTGCTGATGCTCGAGCTCGTCGCCTTCGAGAAAAAGCCCTTGTCGGCCGTGCGCGACCGCCTGTTCAAGAAGCTCGGGGCCTTTCACGGGGCGCGCTTGAATTATAAAATGGAGCGCCTGCGGGACATCATCGAGCTCGAGGGTCGCCTGAAGCTGAAGCCTCCGCTCGAGCTGGCCGGCGCCGCCGTGTGGCGCATCGACCAGTCCGACGGCTTCAAGTTCATCCTGCGCGACGGCGCCTGGCTCGGCGTGCGCAGCTCGGGCACCGAGCCGGTGTTCCGCGTGTACGCCGAGGCGCACACGCCCAAGCGCCTGGCCGAGATGGTCGACGCGGGCAAGAAGCTGCTCCAGGGGAAATTCTAATGGCCAAGATCGAAACGGTTCGCGCGCAGGAGATTCTCGACAGCCGGGGCTACCCGACCATCGCCGCCAGCGTCGTCCTGTCGGACGGCTCCGAGGGCTCCGCCGGGGTCCCCAGCGGGGCGTCGACGGGCGAGCACGAGGCCGTCGAGCTGCGCGACGGCGACAAGTCCCGCTACTTCGGCAAGGGCGTGCTCAAGGCCGCCGGGAACGCCAACGGCGAGCTCGCCGCGGCCGTGAAGGGCCTCGAGGCGTCCGACCTGGCCGGCCTCGACGCCAAGATGATCGCCCTCGACGGCACCCCCAACAAGGGTCGTCTCGGCGCCAACGCCATTCTGGCGATCTCGATGGCGACGGCCCGCGCCGCCGCCGCGTCGGCGAAGACGCCGCTTTACGCTTTCCTGCGCTCGGCCTACGGCCTCAAGTCCGACAAGTGGCTGCTGCCCGCGCCGATGCTCAACGTCGTCAACGGCGGCAAGCACGCCGACAGCGGCCTCGACGTGCAGGAGTTCATGATCGTCCCGACCGAGCTGCCGACCTTCGCCGAGGGCCTGCGCGCCGGCGCCGAGGTCTACCAGGTCCTCAAGAAGAAGCTCACCGCGCTCAAGATGACCACCGCGGTCGGCGACGAGGGCGGCTTCGCGCCCCGGCTCAAGACCCACCTCGAGGTCCTCGAGATCCTCGCGGCGTCGATCAAGGAGGCCGGCTACGAGGGCAAGGTCCGCCTCGCGCTCGACTGCGCCGCCAGCGAGTACTACAAGGACGGCAAGTACGTGCTCGAGGGCAAGGCCCTGACCAGCGCCGAGATCGCCCAGGTGTACGCGTCGTGGGCCTCCAAGCACGGCATCGTCTCCATCGAGGATCCGCTGTGGGAGGACGACTGGTCCGGCTGGAAGGACATGACGGCCGCGCTCGGCGACCGCCTGCGCCTGATCGGCGACGACCTGTTCGTCACCAACCCCGCGCGCCTGGCGCGCGGCATCCAGGAGAAGTCGGCCAACGCCATCCTCATCAAGCTCAACCAGATCGGCACCCTTACGGAGACCGTCAAGGCGGTCACCGACGCCCAGAAGGCGGGGTTCTCTACGGTGATTTCCCACCGCTCGGGCGAGACCGAGGACGCGTTCATCGCCGACCTCGCCGTCGCCCTCAACGCGGGCGCCATCAAGACCGGCGCGCCGTGCCGCTCCGAGCGCTTGGCCAAGTACAACCGCCTCCTGCAGATCGAGGCGGCCCTAGGCCCCAAGGCCTCCTACGCGGGCGGAGCGGCGTTCTCCGCCATGGCCGGAGCGCGGTGAAGGACCGGGCCCGTCTCGCGAAGCAATTCGTCCGCGAGCACTGGGGCCGGCTGCTGACCGGCGCGGCGCTGCTCGCCGTGTTCTTCGGCAACGGCGGGTTCCGCTCGCTGACGCGCAACTGGCTCGAGCTGCGCCGCCTCAACCACGAGATCGTCGCGCTCGAGGCCGAGGAAAAGGAGCTCAACGAGAAGCTCAAGGCCCTGCGCGCCGGGGACGGCCCCGTCGAGCGCCTCGCCCGCCGCGAGCTCGGCTACATCAAGAAGGGCGAGATCGAGTACCGGTTCCCGCCGCCCGAAAAGAAGCGCTGAGCCGCTTGACGCGGAGTTATACGCATGTTACACTAAACCTGCGTATAACTATGCCTTCCCTGCTTCCCGCCGAGACCCAAACCCTCTACGCGGAGCTGCTCGAGCGGCTCCTCGCCGAATCCGCGCGCCGCGGCGTCGGAAAGGCGCCGGGCACCTTCACGACGAAGACGGTCAAGGGCGAGGAGTACGCCTACTTCCAGTATTCCGAGCCGGGGGGCAAGGTCCGCCAGCTCTACCTCGGCCGCGCCGGCCCGGCGCTGGAGCAGCTCGTCGCGCGCTTCAAGGGCGAAAAGCCCGAGTTCGAGAAGGAGCGCGCCGGCCTCGAGCGCCTCTGCGCCCAGACGCGCGCCGGAGGCGGCTGGTCCATGGGCGTGCGCGCCGCGCGCGTGCTCAAGGCGTTCGCCGACGCCGGCGTCTTCGAGGCCGGAGCCGTCCTCGTCGGCACGCACGCGTTCGGCGTCATCGGCAACCTGCTCGGCATGCGCCTGACCGGCGCCTCCCTGCGCACCGACGACCTCGATCTCGCGGCCGTCTCCTTGCTCGCCGCCTCCGGCTCCAGCGCCGACGCCGAGGGCGCGCTCGAGCGCCTGCAGATGGGCTTCCTGCCGGTTCCCGGTCTCGACTCGCGGCACTCATCGACGTCGTTCAAGGTGCGCGGTGAGTCCCTGCGCGTCGACTTCCTGACGCCGGGCAAGCCCGGGGCGCCGGTCGCGCTGCCGCGGCTCAAGACGAGCGCGCAGCCGCTGCCGTTCTTGGACTACCTGATCGAGAACCCGGAGAAGGCGGCCGTGCTCGACGCGGGCGGCTTCCTGGTCAGCGTGCCGTCCCCCGCGCGCTTCGCGCTGCACAAGGTGCTCATCGCCCCCCAGCGGCCGGTCTCCCAGGAGTCGAAGGCCGGCAAGGACCTCGCGCAGGCGGCGCAGCTGTTGGAGGCGCTCGCCGAGGCGCGCCCCGGCGACCTGCGCCTCGCGCACGACGCGCTGCGCGCGCGCGGCTGGCTCTCTCGTCTCGCGCGCGGCGCCAAGCGGCTGTCGGCGGCTTATCCCGCGGCCGCGTCCGCGCTGCGCGCGCTCGAATAGCGCTACAATATCTCCGTGCTTCCCATCCTCGTCGCGCTCGGACCCTTCCGCCTGTACGGCTACGGGGCCGCGATCACGCTCGGCGGCGTCCTCGGCGCGCGGTTCCTCTGGCTGCGCCGGGCGCGGATGGGCCTGCGCGACGACGAGTCCTTCTGGGCGCTGATCAACATCGCGGTGATGGCGGGTTTCCTGGGGGGCAAGCTCTTGTTCATCCTGCAGTACGGGTGGACGGGCTTCAACCTGATGAACGGCTACTCGGCCTTCGGCGGCTTCGTCAGCGTGCCGCTGGCGATCATGAGTTTCGCTTATTGGAAAAAACTCCCGTTCCTCAAGCTCGCCGACTACATGTTCCTGACCGCCGCCTTCTGGCACGCGTTCGGGCGCCTGGGCTGCTTCCTGGCCGGGTGCTGCTACGGCAAGCCGACCGGGCTGCCCTGGGGCGTCGCGTTCCGCGACCCGCGCTCGATGGTCCCGAAGGAGCTGCTCGGCGTGCACCTGCATCCGGTGCAGCTCTATGAGGCGGGGGCGGACCTGCTCGTCGCCTACGGGCTGTACCGCGTCCTGCTCGCGACCGAGGCGGGGAGATTCAAGCCGGGGCTCGTCGTGGCCGCGCATCTCGCCGCGTACGGCGTCCTGCGCGCCTCGCTCGAGCTGCTGCGCGCCGACACCTTGCCCTTCCTCGGGCCGCTGACCCAGGGCCAGGCGCTGGGCGCGGGCCTGCTTCTGGCGTCGGCCGCCGTCATGGCCTGGAGGCGCCGTTGCTCCCCGTCCTGCTGACGATCGGCCCGCTCGAGATCTCGACCTACGGCGTGCTCGTGGCGCTGGGGTGGTACGCGGGCGTGCGCTGGCTCGTCTCCCGGCGCGCCGACATGGGCGTCAGCGAGAACGCGATCTGGGACATCGTGTACTGGGTGTTCGGCGGCGCCTTCGTCGGCGGCAAGCTCATGTACTTCATCGTGACGCCGGGCTCCTTCGCGTTCACGTTCGAGGCCCTGCGCTACGGCTTCGTCTTCTACGGCGGCCTGATCGGCGGGCTCGCCGCCGGGCTGTGGCACGCCTACCGCGCCAAGCTCCCGTTCCTGAAGCTCGCCGACTGGTGCATGGCGGCGCTCGCGCTGGGCCACGGCATCGGGCGCTTCGGCTGCCTCGCCGCGGGCTGCTGCTATGGACGCCACACCGACCTGCCCTGGGGCATCGAGATGGCGGGCGACCTCTCGCGCCACCCCACCCAGGTCTACGAGGCCCTGCTTAACCTCATCCTGTTCGCCGTGCTCGCGCGCGCGGTCCTGCCCCGCGTGGCGGACGGGCGCCTGCCCCGCGGCAGCGGCCTGGCGGGCTACGTCCTGGGCTACGCCGCCTTGCGCTTCGCCGTCGAGTTCCTGCGCGGCGACGACCGCGGCGCCTTCGTCCTCGGCCTTTCGCCGTCGCAGTGGGTCGCCCTCGCGGCCGCCGCGGC
This sequence comes from Elusimicrobiota bacterium, assembly GCA_036676805.1. GTDB lineage: Bacteria > Elusimicrobiota > Elusimicrobia > UBA1565 > UBA9628 > GWA2-66-18. The sequence goes on along the minus strand of JAKFCD010000120.1, from coordinate 23,938 downwards.
GACCTTCGCCGTCCTCGCTTTCCGGAGAAAATCGAAATGAAGAAGCGCCTGATCGTCGAGAACGACCTGCCCCGCCTGGACGCGTTTCTTTCGAAGAACCTGACCGGCTACAGCCGGACCTTTCTGAAGGACATGATCGAGCGCGGCGTGGTCAAGGTCGACGGCGAGGTCGTCGACGCCGACGAGCCGATCCTGGAAGGCCAGATCATCGACGTCGAGCTGCCGGAAACGGCCGCCGCCTCCTCCGACGACTTCGAGTCCTGGGTGCTTTACGAGGACAAGCGCCTGCTCGTGCTCAACAAGCCCACCGGCCTGCTCATGCACCCGCTCGGCGACTCCTGGCTCAAGAGTCCCGAGGCGGCGCGGGCCGGACGCGAGACCAACGTCGCCGCCGAGCTCCAGGTGCACCGCCCCGCCATCCTGAAGGCCGGCACGCCCCGCTGCGGCATCGTCCACCGCCTCGACCGCCCGACGAGCGGCGTCCTGCTCGTCGCGAAGGACCCCGAAACCTACGGCGCGATCACCGACATGTTCAAGGAGCGGTTCATGGACAAGACCTACCGGGCGATCGTGCGCGGCGTGCCGCCGCCGACCTCCCGCGTCCACGCGCCGATCGGCCGCGAGCCCGGCCAGCGCCAGATCGTCGTGACCCCGCTGGGCAAGCCCGCCGAGACCAACTTCCGGGTCGTCACGAAGAAGAAGGTCGCCTGCCTCGTCGAGGCCAAGCCCCTGACCGGCCGCACCCACCAGATCCGCGCGCACCTCGCGCACATCGGTCATCCCGTGATGGGCGACAGCGAGTTCGACCGCAAGGGAGTGCCCGCCGCGCCCCGCCTGATGCTGCACGCCTACCGCATCGCCTTCGAGCATCCCTTCACCGGGCGTCCCGCCCGCTTCGAGGCGCCGCCGCCCGCGGACTTCCAGAAGTTCTGGAAAACTCTCCGCTGAAAATAGGCCTCCGCAGGTCTTGACCCCGGGGCGGGGCTTTGCCAAAATCCCAATTATGATAACGACCTCCCTGCTGGCCGCCGCCCTCCTCGCCGCGCCCGCGTCCGCCGCCCCGTCCTCCGACGCCTCCTTCTTCTCCGCCGTCGCCGGCGCCCGCGACTCGATGAGCGCCGGCTTCAAGGCCGCCGCGTGGAACGAGGTCGACACCTTGATCGACCTGCTGCGCGACCGGGACCCCCAGGTGCGCCTGCAGGCCGTGCGCTCGCTGAAGGCCTGGGTCGCCCAGCGCTCGAGCACGCGCGATCGCGTCCTCGACGTGTACGAGAGCTCCTCCGAGGACGTCGCCGTCCGCCGCGAGGCCGCCAAGACCCTCTCCGTCGTCTCCGGCTACAGCGAGGTCTATCAGTCCCTGCTCGACTACGCCCGGCGCGGAAGCGACCGCGGCCTGCGGGCGATCTCGTACAAGTCCCTGTATTGGATGGCGGCGCAGCGCTCCGACGTGCGCGACGACGTCCTCGACGCCGCCCGCCGCGAGAGCGACCCGGCCGTCCGCCTCGCCGCGATCTGGGCGCTGTTCGGCGTCAACGACAACCGGGTCAAGGACCAGCTGCTCGACATCGCCCGCCGCGACTCGAGCGAGGCGGCCCGCGTCGAGGCTCTGAAGAGCCTGTGGGGCATGATGGGCCACAACGACGTGCGCGACGTGGCCTACGACTTCGCGCGCGACGCGCGCACGCCGGCCGCCGTGCGGCGGACGGCGATCCTGCTGCACTCCAACCGCGTGACCTCGAGCCAGAAGGACCTCCTGCTCGACATCGCCGCCCGGGACGCCGACCCGGTGATGCGCCGCGCCGCGATCATCGCGCTGGGCAGCCCGCGCGCCGAGGATATCTGGACGTACTTCCACCTCGTGCGCCGCGACCAGAACGGCGTCATGGTCTCCGACCCGCTCGACGCGGAGTAGGCGATGACCGCCGCCGTGATGACCCGCCTCGGGGCGGGCCTGATGTTCCTCGCCGTCGGCCTGGGCGCCTTCGGCGCTCACGCCCTCAAGTCGCGGCTGACGCCGGACATGCTCGCGGTCTTTGAGACGGGCGTGCGCTACCAGGTCTATCACGCGCTCGCCTTGCTGCTCCTGGCGTCCCTGCGCGGCCCGTCCAAGGCCGCCTGGTGCTTCACCGCCGGCATCGCCTTGTTCTCGGGCAGCCTGTACCTGCTGGCGCTGACGGGCGCGCGCAAGTGGGGGGCCGTTACGCCGATCGGCGGGCTCCTGTTTCTCATCGGCTGGCTGATCCTTCTGTTCAGCCGCTCCTCCGGGTCCGTGCTCGACCGGCTCAACATCTAGTAGAATCGGGCGCATGAGAGCGCTCACCTTCCTGGCCCGGCGGTTCGTCGCGGGCGACGACCTCTCCGACGCGATCGAGGCCGTGCGCGCGCTCAACGCCGACGGCCTCAAGGCCACGCTCGACAACCTGGGCGAGGACAGCCTCGACCAGGCCCAGGCGCTCGCCGCCGCCGAGGAGAACCTGGCGATGCTGCGCCGCCTCCACGAGTCCGGCGTCGACGCCAACATCTCGCTGAAGCTCACCCAGCTCGGGCTCGCCTTCGACGAGAAGCTCGCCGCCGACAGCCTCCTGCGCATCGTCACCGAGGCCGAGCGCCTGAACACCTTCGTGCGCATCGACATGGAGGGTTCGCGGTGGACGCAGAAGACGCTCGATCTTTTCTACTCCATGCATGATAAGCACCCCGGCGTCGGGATCGTGCTCCAGTCGATGCTGCGGCGCACGGAGCAGGACTGCCGGGACGCCGTCGCGCGCAAGGTCCGCGTGCGATTGTGCAAGGGCGCCTACAAGGAGCCCGCCTCCATCGCCTTCCAGGACAAGCGCGAGGTCGACGAGAGCTACGACCGCTGCGCGGCCATACTCGCCAAGGCGCCCCTCCCGGCCATGGCGACGCACGACGACGCGCGCATCGAGGCCGCCCTGAAGGCCTTCGACGCCGCCGGCCTGGTCAAGTCCGAGTACGAGCTGCAGATGCTCTACGGCATCCGGACCAAGCGCGCCAAGGAGCTGCGCGAGAAGGGCCACGTCGTGCGCATCTATGTCCCCTACGGGACGCACTGGTTCCCGTACTTCTACCGGCGCCTGCGCGAGCGCAAGGAGAACCTGCTGTTCATCGTGAGGAATTTCTTCGAATGAAAGCCCTGCTGAAAAAGACGCCCGGCCCCGGCGCGGCCTTCGAGTCCACCGCCGACCTCAAGATCAAGCCCGACGAGGTATTGGTCAAAGTCCACCGCGCTTCTATTTGCGGCTCGGACCTCCCCATCTACGGCTGGAATTCCTGGGCGCCCGAGCGCTTTAAGACCCCGAGCACCTTCGGCCACGAGTTCTGCGGCACCATCGCCGAGGTCGGCGCCTCGGCGCGCGACTTCAAGAAGGGGGACTTCGTCTCCGTCGAGAGCCACATCTTCTGCGGCCTCTGCTACCAATGCCAGAACGGCCAGCGCCACGTCTGCCGCGAGATGCGGATCATCGGCGTGGACGGCCCCGGCGGCTTCGGGGAGTACGCGGCCGTGCCCGCGCGCTGCGCCTGGAAGCACAGCGATGATTCATTGCAAGACATGGGCTCGCTGTTCGAGCCGTTCGGCAACGCCGTGTACTCCGTGCTCGTCGAGCCCGTCGCCGCCAAGTCCGTGCTCGTCATGGGCTGCGGCCCGCAGGGGCTGTTCTCGATCGCGGTCGCCAAGGCCTCGGGCGCCGAGCGCATCGTCGCGGTCGAGGGCTCGAAGTACCGCGCGGAGCTCGCGATCCGCATGGGAGCCACGACGGTCGTCGCCCCCGGCGAGGACCCGGTCAAGGCCGGCAAGGTCAAGGACGGCTACGACGTCGTCTGCGAGATGTCGGGCGCCCAGGCGGCGATCACCCAGGCCTTCAAGTGCGTGCGCAGCGGCGGGCGCATCACCGCGTTCGGCATACCCTCGGGGAAGGTCGAGCTGGACTGGGCGAACGACCTTATTTTTAAAGGGGTGCGCGTGCACGGCATCGTCGGGCGCGAGATCTTCGAGACCTGGTACAAGGCCGACCGGCTCCTGCGCTCCGGCGCGATCGACCTCAAGCCCGTCGTGACGCACACCTTCCCCCTCAAGGACTTCGAGGCGGGCTTCGCGGCGATGACCTCTCCCGCGCGCGACTGCGGCAAGGTCGTCTTCATCCCCTAGCGGCCCCCTTTACCGGGTCTCATAGTATGTCTATAATAGTAGACATACTATGGGAGGCCATGATATGCCCGGGAAAGCCCCGTGATCTACCAGAAAGGCCATCTCTCCCGGCCGCTCGACGCCGTGCTGAGCGCCCCGAGCCGCCTCGCCGTGCTGCGGGCGCTGTTCCGGGCCCGGGCGCCCCTGTCGGGGCGCGCGCTCGCGCGGCTGGCGGGCATCAATCATCAGGGAGCGGCGACGGCCCTCGCCGGGCTCGAGAGGCTCGGCCTCGTCGCGCGGCGCCCCGCGGGCCGCTCGGACCAGTGGCGCCTCGACCGCCGGCGCTGGATCATGGCCGAGCTCCTGCTGCCGCTGTTCGAGCGCGAGGCCGCGCTCGCCGACGCCGTCGCCGGCGCGGTAAAGATGACCTTGCGGGGCAAGGCGGCCGCCGTGCTCATCGGCGGTCCGGCGGCGAAGGGCCGCCTCGAGCCGGGGCAGCCGCTCGAGCTGGTCGCCGTGGAGCTCCCCGGCGGCCGCCGCGCGCTCGGCGACGCCGCGCGGGAGCTGGCGGCGCTCTTCAAGGAGCGCTGGTCCCTGGAATTGACCGTCCGCGTGCTCGCCCGCCGCGAGGGGCCGCGCGCAGTCGCCCTCGAGGACCTTTGGGAGCTTCTGCCCGTCGAAGGCCCGCCGTCGTTCCACATTCCGGCACACGTCCGGGATTGACGCGGCCCGCGGGGCGCGGTATCCTCGGCGAATGCTCGACGCGATCGTCATAGGAGGAGGCGCGGCCGGCCTGGCGGCCGCGGCCGAGCTGGCCCGCGCCGGAGCCTCCTTCGTCCTGCTCGAGGCCCGCGGCCGTCTCGGCGGGCGCGCGTGGACGATCCGCTCGGGCAGGCATCCCGTCGAGCTCGGCGCCGAGTTCGTTCACGGCCTTCCCGAGCCGGTCCTGCGCGAGCTGCGGCGCGCCGGGCTGCACCGCCGGCCGGTGCGAGCGGGGGACGACGGCTACTGGGAAGCCCTCGAGAAGACGCTGGGGAGCTTGTCGGGCCGCCGCCGGGATGCCCCCTTCCGCGAGGCCCTGGAGCGGGTTCCCGGGCTGGAGCCCCGGCGGCGCGAGGAGGCGATCTCCTTCGTGCGCGGCTTCCATGCCGCCGACCCGGACCGGATCGGAGCGCTGGAGGCGGCGGGGGAGTCCACCCAGGGAGCGGCCGACTCTTACCGCATTCCCGAGGGCTACGGCGCTTTGATCACCGCGCTCGCGGGCCGCCTTCCGCGGGAAGGCCTTTTCCTCGACGCGGTCGTCGATCGGATCCGTTGGTCCCCGGGCCTCGCGTCGGTCCGCTCGAGCCGCGGGGAGTTCACGGCCGCGGCGGCCGTCGTCGCCTTGCCGCTCGGCGTCCTGCGCTCGGGGGCGGTCCTGTTCGAGCCGGCTCTGCCGGCCGCGAAGAGGCGCGCGCTGACGGCTTTGGAGATGGGCGTCGTGGCCAAGGTCGGCCTCCTGTTCAAGCCGGCCGCCTGGCGCCGGGCGGCCGCGGCCGTCGGGGAAGGATTTCTGCGCGACGAGACCGGACCATTCGCGGTGTACTGGACCGCGCGTCCCTTGGCGACGCCGTTGATCACGGCCTGGTCCGGAGGCCCTCCGGCTCGGCGGCTGTGCGCCCGGGGACGGCGCGCCGCCGTCGACGCCGCGATCGCCGGCTTCGCCCGGGCCGCCGGGCTCGGCGAGGCCTTCGTCCGGCGCGGGGTCGCGCGCGCCTTCTTCCACGACTGGCTCGCCGACCCGTTCGCTCGCGGCGCCTACGCCTACGCGCGGCCCGGCGGCCAGCCGGCGCGCGCCGAGCTGGCGAGGCCGGTCGCCCGGACGCTTTACTTCGCGGGCGAGGCCTGCGCTCGGGGCGAGGGAGGGGGCACGGTCGGAGGAGCGCTCGAGACCGGCCGCGAGGCCGCCCGCTTGCTCCTCAGCGGACGGGAACGACCGTCCAGCGGTAGAAGGGCGAGGACGCGCATTCGGGGCACTGGTCGGAGTCGAAGGCCAGGGCGGGGTCGCAGGCGGGAGCTTTCCTCCCCGCTCCATAAAAGAAGAGAGGGATCGCGGTGAAGCTGCGCTCGGCATGGGCCACCGAGCACGCGCCCGAGGCGTCGAAGGCGGCGAACAGCCCCTCCTTGCGCGCGAAATCCTTGGAGTTCTCCTTGCGCCAGCCCACGCGGAATTTCAGCGGCGGCCGGTCGGCGGGAGCGGCGATCTCGCGCAGCAGCAGCGCCTGCGTCGTCAACGCCGCCGCGAGGGCGCAGAGATAGACGAAGCGCTTGTCGGCGCGCGCGAGCCGGGGCAGGGCGGCGGCGAGGGCGACGGTGCCGAGCAGCGCGGGCAGGGAATAGTACCTCAGGGAGCTGGTGTGGCGGAAAACGATGAACACCGCGGCGAACGCCGCCGGCCACAGGAGCAAGGTGCGCTCGTGGAAGCCGATGGATTCGTCGTGCCACGCGCGCGCGCTGTTCCAGGCGAGCAGGACCGTCAGGAACAGCCCCCAGGCGAGGAGCGGCGCGTCCAGCGCGGCGTGGAGGTCGAGCGAGAACAGGCGCTTGAACACGACGGGCCCCGCGAACACCTGCACCATCGGGAGCAGGTGCCAGCCGGCGAAGGCGGCGATCGTCAGGCCGAGCAGGACGGCCAGCGGCCGGCGGGACCGCCCCATGAACGGCATGAGCAGGAAGCCGGACGGCGCCCTCCAGACGGCCGCGGCGGCGGCGGCCGGCAGCAGGATCAGCGCGGCGAGCAGCGCGAGACGGTGCCCGCTCCACAGCCCGTCGGTGATGCGGAACTTGACCAGCGCCAGGACGACGCCGGCGGCGAGCGCCGCCGCCGCGTCCCGCAGGCGCCCCTCCGCCTCCGCCTCGCCGCGCCAGGCCGCGCGGGCGCCGAAGAGCACGACGAGCGAGGCGGGGATCGAGAGGTAGATGAAATGGTTCTGCGCGCCGATCATCGTGAGCGCCGTCAGCGCCGCCGCGCCGCCGGGGCGCGCCAGGACCGCGAGGGTGCCCAGGATCAGGATCGGGTGCAGCGCGTACACCTCCCACGCCAGGCGCGACTTCATCAGGAAGTAGGCCGAGCCGGCGCACAGCAGGGCCCAGGAGGCGGCGGCCTCCGGGGAGACCCGCCGCCTCAGGTGCAGCCAGATCCCGAGGAGGGCCGCGGCGTTGAGCAGGGCGCCCGGCAGGCGCAGGCTCTCAAGCGACAGCCCCCGCGCCTCGTAGACGGCGGCGATGAGCCAGCCGTACAGCGCCCCGGTGTAATTGTTCATCTCGTGGACCGTGTAGGCGCCGCTGGTTCCCAGGCGTTGGGCGAAAAGGCCGATCCAGGACTCGTCGAGGGACAGGGCGGGCACGACGGACAGCCGCGCGAGCAGCGCGAAGAGGCACAGGCCGAGGAGGAGGGCCGACGCCGCGTCCGTGCGCTTCATGGCCGTATTCTATATAATCGGCGCATGACGACTAAGACCGACTCACTCATGGATTTCCTCGACGCCGAGATCGCCCAGCTCAAGAGCGAGGGCCGCTTCGTGAGGCTGCGCGTGCTGACCGGCCACCAGGCTCCCGTCTCCGTCGTAGACGGCAGGAAGGTCGTGAACCTGACCTCCAACAACTACCTCGACCTCACCGAGCACCCGAAGCTCAAGGCCGCCGCCAAGGCCGCCATCGACAGCCACGGCGTCGGCACCGCCGCCGTGCGCCCGATCATCGGCACCCAGGATCTCCATATGGCCCTGGAGGAAAAGCTCGCGAAGTTCAAGGGCACCGAGGCCGCCTTGGTCTTCCAGTCCGGCTTCACCGTCAACGTCGCCTGCTGCCAGAGCCTGATGAGCGACCCCAAGGACCTGCTGATCAGCGACGAGCTCAACCACGCGTCCATCATAGACGGAGCTCGATTGGCCAAGGCCGCGCGCAAGGTTTACCCGCACAAGGACATGAAGGCGCTCGAGGCGATCCTCAAGGAGTCGGCCGGAAGCCGAAGGCGCATGATCGTGACGGACGGGGTCTTCTCGATGGACGGAGATCTGGCCCCCTTGCCGGAGATCTGCGATCTTGCCGAAAAATACGAGGCGTTCGTCATGGTGGACGACGCTCACGCCTCGGGAGTCATGGGCGAGAACGGCCGCGGCACCCCGAGCCATTTCAAGGTCTCCGAGCGCGTCCAGGTCTCCATCGGCACGCTCTCCAAGGCCGTCGGCTCCGTCGGCGGCTACGTCGCCGGCCAGCGGCGCCTGATCGACTACCTGACCTCGACCGCGCGGCCCTTCACGTTTTCGAGCTCGCACCCGCCGTCGGTGATCGCCACCTGCGCGGCCGCCATCGACGTGATGCTCGACGAGCCGGAGCGCATCCGGAAGCTCTGGAGGAACGCGGCCCACTTCAAGGAAGGCCTGAAGAAGCTGGGCTTCGACACCGGCGCCTCCGAGACCCCCATCACGCCCGTGCTCGTCGGGGACACCAAGAAGGCGCAGGAGTTCTCCGCGCGCCTGTTCGAGGAAGGCGTCTTCGCGCTCGCGATCTGCTTCCCGATCGTCGCCCGCGGCAAGGACCGCCTGCGCACCATCGTCTCCTCCGGGCACACGGCTCAAGATCTCGACTTCGCGCTCGAGAAGTTCGCGAAGGTCGGCCGCGAACTCGGGCTGATATAGCCCGGATCGCTCAACGCGGGGGGGGCGGCCGCCAGGCGAAATTCGGCAGCGCGACGGCCTGGACCCACGCCTTTTTCTCCTGGAGGTCCAGGATCACGGAGTGGCGCCGCCCCTCGACGCCGGGCAGGTCGGGCTTGGCGATCGTGTAGTAGATGTAACGGCCGTCGGGGGACCAGACCGTGGGCGAGGAGGCCTCTCCCGAATCCCAGGTAAGATCCGCGTCGAACGGGAGCCGATAGGCGTGGATCGCGCCGGTGTCGTGATCGCGCAATCGGAGCTCCCGGTCGCGCCAGACATAAGCCAGCCGCTTCCCGTCGGGCGACCAGGCGGGCTCGTCGCCGACGTTGCCGAGGTAGGTTTTCTTGTTCGTCCGAAGGTTGTAATGGACGAGCTCCCCATGGCCGGCGTCGTTCGCGTCTGAGGAGACGCAAGCCAGTTCGTCCCCGGCGCCGGGGCGGAATTGGAGGTCGAGCCGGCATCCGATCGTAGCCAACGGCCTCGCCTTGCGGGTCGTCAGGTCGAGCTCCTCGTTGCCGTCGCCGAAGAGCAGGAGCCGGGGTTTGTCGGGGTCCGCCCAGAGCGCTCCGACCCGGCGGGCCCGGCGGTGTATCTCCCTCGATTTCCCCGAGGCCGCGTCGATCTCGTTGACGGCGTAGTGCGCGCGGTAGGAGGAATCCCTGACGGATTCCACGTCGTAGATCTTGCCCGAGCCTCGCGCGGTCGCGACCCGGCTGATCCTCCGCCACAGGGGATTCGGTCCCGGCTCCGGCTTTTCGATGCGCCGAATGACGCGGCTCGTTCCGGTCGAGGGATCGATCTCCCTTATTTCGTCGGAAGTCGAGGCCAGCAGCATGCGTCCGCCCTGCGTCCATATCAAGAAGGAAGGCCAGCGGGAGCTTTCCGGCAATTCGATGAGGGGCTCGTCGTTCCAGGCGGTGCCGACCCGGATTTTCCCGTCGTAGAAGACGGCCTCGGGCGCGTCGAGGGTGTCCGTTCTCGAGACCTTCACGACCTCCGCCCAGCCGTCCGCGCGATATTTCTCCTCATGCTTGGCGAGCGCGGCGCGGGCCCGGTCGATCGCGGCGTCGGCCTGGCGTTTTTGTTCCGGGTTCTCCGCCTTTTTTCGGGCCCGCAAGTACTGCGCGAGGCCGCCTTCGAAGCGGTTGTCACCGATGCTGCAGCGCGCGTAGCCCAGCAAGGCGTCGAAATCGTCGTGACCGTTATCGACGACCTTCGAGAAGCGGTGACGGCACTCTGACCATCTGCCCGCGTTCATCAGCAGCCTTCCGTAGTTGCGGTCGAGAGGCTCATATGTGAAGACATACTCGGCGGCGGCGAGGTAATCCTCCTCCGCTCCGGCGACGTCGTTCAAATGGGTGCGGACGGCGCCGCGCGCGATCCTCAGGTCGAAGTAGCCCGGCGCGAGCCGCAGCGCCTCCGTGTAGTGCTTCTCAGCCTCGCGGTATCGTCCGCGCCCGTGATGGAGATACGCGATGGAGGCGATGTTCCCGACATGGCGGGGATTGCGCTCGTAAAGCGCTTCGACCTTCTTCTCGTATTCGTCCGTTTCGCCGCGGCGCTGAAGGTCGGCCGCGAGCAGATGAGCGGCGCCGACATCGTAAGGGTTCAGGGCGAGTGCCGCCTCAGCCTCCGCGACGGCGCTGTCCCAATCGTCGAGCCCATGAAAAGCGGTCATGCGGGCGTCGTGCCAGCCGAGGTTGTCCTCCTTGGCTTTCAACGCCTGCCGGTAGTTCTCCTTTGCTCCCGCTGTCGCTCCGAAGGTTTTATTCCGTTCGGCGTGCATGACGTGCGTCATCGCGAAGTCTCCGAGGTCGGAGGTCCTGGCGGCCTCCTTCAAGAGCCCCTCCAGGTCGCCGCGGGCCTGCAGAATGCCGAAGCGCACCGCGCGGGAGGCGGGGTCGTAGGGATCAGCGGCCAGCGCGAGCACGGACTCGATCCAGGCCTCATCGAGGCGACCCTGACTTTGCAGGATGGTGGCGCGCGCCTGCCGGTAGGCGGCGGGCTCCATGGCTTGGATATTCGGGGATGCGTCGAGGAGCTTGATCGCGGCTTCATATTTACCCGCCGCGGCGAGGTCTTCCACCCGCAGAAAGGCCTGGATCGCGAGCAGCCCCGGGTGCTTCGAGCCCGACGCCAGCCCCTGCCGCACCGTGTCGGCGGTTCGGGCCCGATCGTTGTCGATCCTCGCGAAAAGGTAGGCGTCGAGCGGAGTTCGCTTCTCCTCCCAGCGCCAATAATACCTGGAAAGGACCTCGGTATAGTCTCCCCGGTTCCGGAGCACCAGTTGGTAGGCCTTCTGCACCGCGATGTCCGAAGGATATTTCTCGGCGGCGGACCATAAGAGGAGATAAGCCTTGTAGCTTTCGTCCTGCCCGAGCAGCGCTCGTGCCTTGGCGACAACCTCGGCCGGGCCGGCGTGAACGGGTGTAGACGCGCAGCAGAAGGCGATGAATAGAGCGCTCAGCACTCGGGCAGTATAAGTCGTTCTGCGAATGCGCGCAAGCCGAGCGGACTCGCACCGGTGCGAGCCCCGGGCCCGACTGTTTCCGGAAACAGCCGCGCGTCGACTATCCTCAAGGATAGTCGCGTCCTTGCTCCGCGTATTATTTGAGAGCGCTGAATTCCACGGGGTGGAATTTAATGTCCGCGTTCTCGGATCTGTAGACGGCGAGGAGGGCGCCGCGAACGGCGGCGATCCTGCTGGGCGCTATTTTTGCGTCATGAAGTATGACGAGGCGCAATCCCGTGCTCGCGCTCGCCAGCGTGGTGCGGTCTTCTGTCACATCCTTGGTCTGACGGGATTCCTGCGTCTGTTTCTGCCTCCTAATTGTTTGATACGGTGGTTTAACGGTGTCGGGAAACCCAAAACCACCAAATAGATCGTTTTTTAGGTCCGTCGACTTCGCGGTAGTCGAGATGCTCAATTCGGTCTTGGTCGTGATTTTCGACGCCTGTCCATCGCCGAAGCGGTCACTCAGTTCATGAGTTCGCTTCACTTCGAGCTTCATCCTCACGAAAATGGAGGTTTGACCGGCTCCCAAGATCGGATCGAGCACGCGGGCCTGTATGCGCTCCGCCGTTTCGGTCTCGATGCGATGGATCGTCATCAGCGACTCGTCTTCGGCCCGGGCCGTCAGGGCGAGGAAAGGCAAAAGGACGAGGATGAGGTTCATCGGACGCTCATCGCGGCGGCGAGCTCTAGGCCGGCGCGGTAGCCGGCCGACTCGAGGGCCTTGTCGGCGGCGCCGTCGCGGTCGGGGTCGAGGCCGGAGGCGGCGCCCGAGGCCCGGAGGGGGGAGCCCTCTCCTTTAAGAACGAGCGAGGCGTTTGCGCGCACGGCGATGGTGCCCGCGATCATGCTCGTCGGCAGTTCGGCGGTCCGGCCGGTGCCGGTGAGAGCGGCGGAGCCGCGTCCGCCGCCGGTGTCGATCTTCTTCTCGCGCAAGGCCCGCGCCACGCCCGCGGCGAGCGGGCCGTCGGGTATGTTCAGGGCGACCGTGCTCCACGGCGGGGCGCCTTCCCGCACCTTCGCGCGCACGCGCACGCGCACCATGCCGTCCCGGGTGTCCTCCTCGACCGAGGTGGAGGACTCGACGAAGCCCCGGCTGCGCGACGTCGTCCTCTGCTGCGTCGTGACCGCGCCCTCGACTCGCGAGATCGACTCGACCGAGGCGCCCGCGACCTGCTCGACCGCCCGCCGCCGCGCGTCGGTGACCGCCCGGTCGCGCGCGTCGGCCAGGCCGCGCGCGTCGACCGGCGCGAAGCCCTCGGCCTCGACGACCTTGGACCGCGGACCGGCGTGAGCGCAGGCCCCGAGGGCCAGCGCCGCCGCGAGCGCCAGCCGCCTCACTGGAGGCGGCTCCCCAGCGACTTCTCGAGCGCCGTCCGCGGTAGGCGCAGGGTGACCACGCAGCCGTTGTCCGAGGTGAACTCAGACTTGTGGATCTCCGCGCCGCGGATCACGTCGTCGACGCGCGCCGACAGGACCGAGTCGGTCTCGAGCGCGCGGGCCACGCTGACGCCGCCCTCGAGCCTCACGCCCTTGATCATCGACAGCAGCTCGTACTGCGCCTTGACGATGGCCGCGTCGCGGGCCAGGGCCATGCGCTGCGTGTTCGTCTTCAGCTCCGGGTCGGAGGCGCCGATGCCGATCGCCTCCAGGTAGGCGCCGCGCACGGGCTTCTGGTCGATGACCCGGTCGACGCTCCCGTCGTGCACCCGCCGCGTCACGCCCCCGCAGCCCGCCAGGACCGCGACCGCCAGCCATCCGACCGCTCTGATCTTCATGCGACCTCCGTGTTCGTCATCCTTCGCACAGCCCCGACAGAACCTTGATCTCAGCCAGGCCCCGCGCCAGGGCCGCCTGCTCCGGCGGCGTCAGCGGGGTGCGCGCCGGCGAATCGTAGCGCTCCTGCAGCTTGAGGAAGAACTGCTTCTTGATCTCCGCGTTGCGGATCTCGGAGCCCGGGTTGCGCTTGAGCGAGCGCATGGTGAAGGCCGGGTCCTTGAGGCGCTCGGCCCAGTAGCGGGCCTTGAAGTCGACGATGCGCCGCTCGACCTCGTCGACGCTCGTGTGGCAGGAGGCTCCGGTTTTGAACAGGTCGTCGCCCAGGTCGGGCACGGGGACTATCCAGGTCGACGCGTCTTCTCCGATCGAGCGCTCCTCCCAGTCCTTGGCGGCGTTCACCGTGTCCGCGGCCAGCACCTGGGCGGTCTCGGCGTGGATCAGGCGCGCGTTGATCTCGACGCGCTCGCCCTTGAGCTCGACGATGGTCCCGGTCAGGATCGCGTCGACGCCGAGCACCTTGCCCAGCGCCTTGACCGTGTCCTGGTCCATGATGCCGAACACGCCCAGGCGCTGCTCCTCGAGGATCTTGTCGAGGAAGCGGCGCTCGACGAGGTCGAGCTCGCCGCGCGCGAGGAGCTGGATGACGAGGCGCTCGGAGACGACGGCCCCGGAGAAGGAGCCGGCTCCGCGCGGGGCGGTGAAGGGGACGACGGCCACGCGCTTGACCTGGCGGGCGGCCGCCGCGGCCGCGACGGCCTTGGCCATGCCCTTGATATCCTCCGAGGCCCGCGCCGTGGAGGCGAGGGCGAAGGCGGCCAGCAGCGCCGCGAGGACTGATGCTCGGAAGACTCCCATGATCGGTGGAGTCGTTCGTTTCGGCGGCCCGGCCGGCTTGGCGCTCTCGCGCCGTCAGCCCCGTCGGCTTTGCGGCCCCGGGTTTCCCCGGGTGTGCCCTTCTCGGCCAATCGACAACGCTAGGAGTCTAACAGCCGGAATGTTTACTGTAAATTCACCATCGTGTTACGCGGGGTTACGGCCGTGTTACTCGCCGATCCTCAAGGAAACAGTAGCCGAAATTCTTCACGTTGACGATGCGTTCGGCCAGGTCCTTGGGCAGGGATTTCTTCAGGCGGTTGAGCAGCACGTCGAGCGCGCGGGACAGCCCGGGGTCCTCGACGCCCTCGACCATCCGGTAAAGGTCCTCGCGCGAGACGGGCTGAGGGCCGCGCTCGACGAGGATATGAAACAGCGCGAAGGCCTTCGGCGTCAGCTCCGCGACGGCGGCGTCCTTCCAGAAGACCCGCCGGTCCTCGCGGTGCAGGGCCAGGTCGCCGTGGGTGAGAACTCCCGGCTCCTGCTTGGCGCGCTTGAATAGGGCGCCGAGGGTGGCCATCAGCTCCCGCGCGCTGTCGGTCTTGCCGACGAAGTAGTCCGCCCCGTTCTCGAGGCCGAGGACCTTCTCCCGGCCGTGGGCCGTGAACATGACCACCGGCACGCGGGCCAACGCGGGGATGGCGCGCAGCTTGGCGCAGACCTCGCAGCCGTTCTGGTCGGGGAGGCCGAAGTCGAGCAGGACGCAGTCCGGCTTGCGCTGGACCGCCGCCTCCAGGGCCTGGGCCCCCGTCACCGCGTATTCCACCGAGGCGTAGCCGGCGGCGGGGAACCACAGCTGCAGCAGCTGGATCCAGCCTGCGTCGTCCTCGACCACCAGTATCCGCTCGGAATGCATCTTCTGGAGTATAAAGGGGGAGCGCCCCGCCGTCAATGGCGCCGAATATGGTGTCAGGCTTGTCGTTCTTTGCATAACTTCGGCGAGTTGTGCAAAGAACGACAAGCCTGACACCGGCCTGGGGGCTTGACGGATCTTATTTTTCATTGTATAGTACTTTCAGAAATAATTGAAAATACGGAAGGGGGCTTTATGAACGCGCCGCTCGACGTCGTCACGGGGGCCTACAGCTACTCCGGAGGCTACGTGGCCGAACGCCTGCTCGCCGCGGGGCGCCGCGTGGTCACCTTGACCGGCCATCCCGACCGCGCGTCCCCACTGCGGGGGCGCGTGACGGCCCATCCGCTCGACTTCTCCCGGCCGGACCGCCTCGCCGAGGCCCTGCGGGGGGCGGACACGCTCTACAACAACTACTGGGTCCGCTTCGCGCGCGGCGAGATGACGCACGAGCGGGCGGTGCGCAACAGCGAGATCCTCTTCGAGGCGGCCGCGAAGGCCGGGGTGCGGCGCATCGTGCACGTGAGCATCGCCAACGCCGATCCAGCGTCGGACCTTCCCTACTATCGCGGCAAGGGGCTCGTCGAGCAGGCGCTGAAGGCGGCCGGTCCCTCGTACGCGATCCTCGGCCCGACGGTCCTCTTCGGCGGCCATGACGTTCTCATCAACAACATCGCCTGGCTGCTGCGCCGGTTCCCGGCGTTCGCGGTGATCGGGGACGGTCGCTATCCGATCCAGCCCGTCGCCGTCGAGGACCTGGCCGACCTCTGCGTCGCCGCCGGGGCCGAAGAGGCGAACACGAAGGCGGACGCGGTCGGGCCCGAGGTCTACGCCTACGGGGACCTCGTCCGCCTCATCGCCGAGCGTGTCGGCTCGAAGGCCTTGCTCTTCCGGGTCGGCCCGGGCGCGGGCCTGGCGCTGGCGAAGGTCCTCGGAGCCCTCATGGGCGACGTCCTGCTCACGCAGGAGGAGATCGACGGACTCACCCGCGGCCTGCTTAAGTCGAAGGCGCCGCCGACCGGCAGCCGCTCCTTCAGGGAGTGGCTCGATCGCGAGGGCGGGGAGATAGGACGCGAGTACCGCAACGAGGTCAAGCGGCATTTCGAGGGGGGGAGGACCGAATGGGAGCCGAGCTGAAGTCCGCGAAGGAGAAGTTCGTCGAGTCCTGGGGGCAGATGGGCGGCGCCTGGGGCATCAATAGGACGATGGCGCGCATGCACGCCTTGCTCATGATCTCCGACAAGCCGCTGACGGCCGACGACATCATGGCGGAGCTGGCCGTCAGCCGGGGAAACGCCAGCATGAACCTGCGCGCCCTCGTGGATTGGGGATTGGTCCGGCGGACGTCTTTGCCGCGGGACCGCAAGGAGTACTTCGCCAGCGAGAAGGACATCTGGACGATATGCTGCCGGATCGCCCGGGAGCGCAAGAAGCGCGAGATCGAGCCCGTGATCGGCGCGATAGACGAGTGCCTCAAGGAGGCCGGCGGCGACAAGGAGGCCGCCGCCTTCCGCAAAAAGCTCAACGAGCTCCTGGAGCTCGTCCGCCTGCTCGATTTCGTGCTCGGAAAGGTCGGAAATCAGGAAAAAGCCGCCGTTCTGCCGAAAGTACTGACCTTACTCAAGGCGATGGCTTAGCCGTGGTATAATTGAGGCCCCCATGCCGATTTCCCTTTTGAAGGTGGAAGATTCGTTGACCCGGGTCCGGTCCGGCCTCGAAAGCCGCGCCCGGCGCATCGAGGGCCGGGTGGGACAGGAGCTGGCCAGCCACATCGCCCGGCCGGGCAAGATGCTCCGCTCCCGCTTCGCGCTGCTGCTCTCGGGAGCCCTGGGGGTCGACCTGGAGAAGGCCGAGGGCGTGGCCCGGGCCATGGAGCTGGTGCACAACGCCAGCCTCCTCCACGACGACTGCGTGGACGAGGCGGAGCTGCGCCGCGGCCACCCGACCCCGAACAAGGTGTTCGGCACCACCGTGGGACTGCTGCTGGGAGATTTGGCCTTCGCGCAGGGCCTCGAGGAGGCCATCGACATCTCCCCGAACGCGCCCAAGCTCCTCGTCACGACCGTGCGCGAGATGACGGTCGGCGAGCTTCAGGAGGAGTTCCTGAAGGGCTCCCTCGACGTGAGCGTCGACGCCTATATGGGCGTCGCCTCGCGCAAGACCGGCGCCCTGTTCGAGTGGGCCGGGGCGGTCCTCTCCGAGCTGTCCCCTTTCCCGCACGAGCAAAGCGACCCGCCCCGCCTGGCCTGCGCCGCCGGCATCCTGCTCCAGATCGTCGACGACATCCATGATTACACTTTGACGGAAAGGGTCTCCGGAAAGGACGAGGGCCAGGATCTGGCCAACCGGAAGCTGACCTTGCCGTGCATCTACGCGATCAACGACAAGGGCACGCGCGAGGACTTTCTGGCCTTGTGGAACGAGCCGAAGCCCGACGCGGCGAGGATCGCCAAGCTCTTGAAGGACCGCGGACATATCCGGAAGACGCGGGAGAAAGGACGCGAGATCACGGACTCCATGCTGGCCATGATCAAGAAGCTGCCCTGCGGAGCCGAGGCGACGGAGCTCGGGTTCTTCGTCGAGGTCATGGCCAAGAGGGAATTTTAGTGTCGTACGAAGCCCTGCTGCGCAAGGCGTGGAAAAGCGGGGACTTCGTCGTCGGGGAAGCCGAAGCGGCGCAAGCCGACCCGGCCGACGCGGCGAGCTGGCGCAAGGTGCGCCTCGAGATGGAAGAGATCGCGGCGCGCGAGAGCTGGGACGCCAACTCCTGCCTCGTCGCCCATAGAGAGGGAATCATGAAGCTTGCTCCATTCGTGAAGTTCCGGGAAGAGAAGTTCGGCGCGGTGCTGTTCGAGACGCGCTCCGAGAAGGTGTACACGCTCAGCCCCACCGGCGCGGCCGTCGTGCGCGAGGTCATCGCGGGCGCCGAGTCGGCCAACCTCGTGTCCAAGCTCAAGGAGAAGTTCGAGGACCCGACCGGGAAGATGGCGGCGGAGGCGGAGACCTTCCTGGTCCAGCTCAAAGAAAAGGGCTTGATCGTCGAATAGCCATGGCGACCCAAACCGCCCCGGCCGAGCAGCAGCAGACGTCCGACCTCGCCGCGCCCCTTTACGTGGCCTGGCAGATCACGAACGAATGCAACCTGGCCTGCCTGCATTGCATCGAGGAAAGCGGCCCCGGCAAGGCGTTCAAGGACGAGCTGACCACCGAGCAGGCCTACGGCATCATCGACCAGCTGGTCAAATCCGAGGTTCCGTACGTCTCCTTCTCGGGCGGCGAGCCGATGGTGCGCCCGGACTTCTTCGGCATGGTCGAGCGCATCACCAAAGGCGGCGTCGGGCTCAAGATCGAGACCAACGGCCATTACCTGACGCCCGAGAACTGCAAAAAGCTCAAGGACCTCGGCGTGAAGGCGGTGCAGGTGTCCCTCGACGGCGCGACCCCCGCCTCATTCAACAAGATGCGCGTGCACGGGCGCCTGGAGTCGGCGCTCGACGGTATTAAAAACCTGCGCGAAGCGCAGGTTGCCATAGAGATCAACTTCGTGCCCGCCAAGTTCAACATCAAGGAGATCGGGGCGGCCGTCGATCTCGCGCACTCCATCGGCGCCTACTCGTTCTACACCGGCAAGCTGATGTTCACCGGCAACGCCGTGCGCACCTGGGGCATCACCGCGCCCGACGAGGCGGACTATCCCGCGTTCTTCGCGACGCTCAAGGCGAAGTGCGACGAGTACGCGGGCAGGATGCGCGTGTACTACCACGAGATGGGCCTGCTCGAGGAGCTGCGCTACCGCCTGGAGAACCCGGCCGCGCTGTTCATCATCCTGCCCAACGGCAAGGTCAAGCTCATCAACGCGCTTCCGTTCACGTGCGGCGACCTCAAGACCGACACGCTCGGCCAGGTCTGGGCGCAGTTCCAGAACGCCTGGAAGAGCCCGCGCGTCGAGGCGTTCATCGACCGCCTCGCCGAGGACCCCAACATCGTCTCCCGCCTGCACCAGTGGGAGGAGGTCGGCGGAAAATGACCGACGTCTTCGCCGCCCCGCACGCGCCGTCCGAGCAGACCTTCGTCATGAAGGTCGCCTCGGTCGTGCGATACAGATTCTTTCTGTATGCCGGCCTCCTGCCTTATTTCCTGGGAGCCGCCTGGGCGAAGGGCGTCGAGGATACATTCAACCCCGGCGTATTCTTGCTGGGGCTGCTCGGAATCTTCCTGTCGGTCGTCGGCGTGGAGAGCTTCAACGAGTACTTCGACGCCAAGATGGGCACCGACCGGGTGTTCAACCCCGACGCCGAGGAGTATATTCCGGAGTGGATGTTCGCTCTCGGCGTGACCGCCTTCGCCGTCGCCGCCGCCATCGGGTTTTACCTGGCGTGGGAAGGGGGCTGGCCGATCGTCCTTTACACCTTGCTCGGCGGCGCCGCGGCGGTCTGGTACGTGGGCCCGCCCATCCGTTGGGTGTACCGGGGCTTGGGCGAGACGGTCATCGGCCTGTCCTACGGCCCGTGGATGGTGCTCGGGTCCCTTCACCTGCACACCCATCGGTTCTCGTGGAGCGCGCTTCTCGCGTCTTTGGTCCCCGGCTTATTGATCACCGCCCTGGCGACCGTCAATAACATCCCCGATTTCCACCAGGACCGCCTCGTCGGCAAGAAGAATCTGGTGGTTCGACTCGGAAGAAAGAACGGAAGAGTTCTGTACCTGGCCCTGTCCGCGCTGGGGCTGCTCATCATCCCCGCGGGCATCCTGCTCGGGCTCTTCCCGAAGCTGACCATCCTCGCGGTCCTGCCGGGCGCGCCCCTGTGGTTCATGTCCCTGCGCGCGGGAGCCGCCACCTGGGACACCCCGCGCCTGTTCATGCCCGCCATCCGGGCCATCGTTCAGTGCTACGCCGTCACGACGGCGATCTTCGCGGTCACGGCGGCGATAGGATGAGGATCGAGGCCTTCTCGTCGCCGACCATGGTCACCTGGCAGCTCACGCGGGACTGCGACCTGGCCTGCCTGCACTGCTGCACCGACTCCGCGCCCGGCAAGGCCCTGCCGGGCGAGCTGACGCGGGGGCAGGCGCTGAAGCTGGCGGGGGAGATCGTCGCCGCCGGCGTGCCGTACGCGATGATCGTCGGCGGGGAGCCGACCCTCGCGCCTCATTTCGCCGACGTGTGCAAGACCTTGTCCGACGGCGGCGTCCTCCTTAAAATCGAGACCAACGGCAACGATTTCAACGTCGATGCGGTGAAAGGCTTCGGCATCCGCTCCATCCAGATCTCGATCGACGGCGCATCACAAGCCGTATACGGGCGCCAGCGGATCAACGGCATGCTCGATAAAGCAGTCGAGGCGTGCCGCGCCGTCGTGGCGGCCGGCCTCCCGCTCGAGATCACCTTTGCCCCGACGAAATTGAATATCTTCGAGGCCGAGGCCGTCATCGACCTTGCCGCCAAGCTCGGCGCCTTCCGTTTCAACACCGGCCAGCTGATGCGCCTGGGCACCGCCGCCCGCCTCTGGGACAAGCTCGAGCCCACCAAGGCCGAGTACGCGGCCTTCCTGAGCGTCCTCGAGCGCAAGGAGCGGGAGTACGCCGGTAAGATGGAGCTGTGCTACAAGCCCTTTTCCCTGGAAGAGGAGATGTCGCACCGGGCCCTCCAGCCCTCGGGCACATTATTGTTACTTCCCGACGGGCGCGTGAAGGTCGCCGCCCCCCTGCCCTTTACATGCGCCGACCTCAAATCGCAGACTTTCCTGGAAGCCTGGGAGGCGTACAAGAAAGCCTGGGCGGATTCCCGCGTCCAAGCCGCTCTCGCGCGCCTCGCCGAGGAGCCGTCGGCCTCGGCGGGGGCGAATCAGTGGGTCGCGCTGGACGAATTTATAGATATGCCGGTCGTGGTCTGACCGGCAAACAGGAGTAACATGAACGACCAGAAAACCGTGACGGATGCCAAGGCCGAGCCGAAGCTCGCTTGGGAGACGCCCTCTCTTGAGGAAGTTTCCGAGCGCGTGATGGCCCAGCCCTACATCCGCTTCACCTGATGGACCGGAGAGGGGCGTCCGTGGGCGACTACGGCGCCCCTCTCTTTCTGGCCTGGCAGCTGAGCAACCGCTGCACGGGAAGGTGCCTGCACTGCTGCGAGGAGTCGGGGCCGGACAAGGCTTGGCCCGACGAGATGACGCGCGAGCAGGCTTTGAATCTGACCCGCCAAATCGTCGAGAACGGCATCGCCTACGTCGCCTTCGGCGGCGGGGAGCCCATGGGGTCGCCTTGGGCGATCGAGATTTTCGAGATGCTCACCAAGGGCGGGGTCGAGATCAAGATCGAGACGAACGGATTGGATCTCGACGACAAAGCCTGCGACAAGCTGAAAGATTTAAAAATAGCGTGTGTTCAGATCTCGATCGACGGCGCCACCGGGGACGTCCACGAGAGGCTCAGGCCGGGCTCTGGTTACGCCCCCGCTTGGGCGGCGATCGACAGGCTTGTTGAGCGCGGGCTCGAGCCTGAGCTCGTTTTTATTCCGACGAAGATCAACGTCAAGGACGCCGTTTCGGTTTATGAGCAAGCCGCGCGGCGAGGAGTGCGTACCTTCGTCACCGGTCCCATGATGCGTCTCGGCCGCGCCGCTCACGCCTGGGACACGCTCGCCTGCTCGGACGAAGACTGGAAAGAGGTCGTCATGAATCTAAAGGCCGTTGCAGCCCTTCGCGGCGGCCCCAAGCTCGCGATCTATCCCTGGGGAATTCAACAAGAGATGGTCACACGCGCCGAAAGTCCCCAATCGATGGTGCTCGTGGTGCCCAACGGCCGCGCGAAGCTCCTCAACGCCTTGCCCTTCGCCGTGGCCGACCTCAAGACGGAATCGCTCGCGTCCGCGTGGCCGAAGGTCGGCGCCGCCTGGAAGTCCAAGGAGGTCCAGGACTTCGTGCGCCGCGCCCAGACCGAGGCGGACCTTCTCAAGCACGCCAACGAGTGCTGGGATATCGCAGTCACCGTCGGCTGACTGTCCCGCCATTCGAATCCCGCGTTTTCGTGAAAATAACCGTGATAGTATATGGGTTATTCACATCGCGCGCGATTATGTGAATTAACCCATCGCTATTTTTCCAATTTCACGGGAAAATCCCGCCGGCAGCATTCGTAGGTCCTTTTCCGTTGGCATAGTGCCCACTGGGCCCACGCGCGGTCGGACTAGGGCCCTTATAGTATAGCCATGCAAAGAACTCTGGCCGCGTTCGTCGCGGTTCTGCTCCTCATTTCCCCGTCTTTCGCTCAGGTTCGCGTCGCGGCCCCGGTCGTGCCCGTCGCGCGCGGCCCCGTCGTCAACGCGATCAACCTCCAGCTCGCCCCGCTGACCGCCGCCCTTTCCGGTCCCTCCGCGACGCCTACGCTCGGCCTCACCGCCGCGTTCCAGGCGCGGGTGGCGCCCGCGCCCGCCGTCGCCGCGACGCCCGCCGCGTTCGCCGCCCGCTCGGCCGTGATCGCCGCTCTCTCCGCGCCCAAGACCGAGCTGCCCGCCCTGGTGAAGTCCCTGCGCGAGGCGGGGGGCAGGAAGGCGGAGAAGGCCGCCGCCTCGCTCGAGAGGATCGGGGCGGCGCTCGCCGCCGCCAAGCCCGGGGAGCGCAAGGCCCTCGCCGCCGAGGCCGCCGCCCTCAACGCCCGCTTCGACGGCGCGGCCGCCGCCCCGGACGAGGCCGTGGACCTTTCGGCCGTGCCGACCGACATCGAGGACGGCCCATCGGAGAAGAAGGCCGCCAAGAAGCTCAAGAAGGAGGTCAAGGACCTCGACGCGCTCGAGGATATCCTCGCTGCGGCCAAGACCCAGGCCGTGCTCGTGGTCATCCAGGGCATGGACACCGCCGGCAAGGACGGCGTCATCAAGCACGGCATGACCGGCCTCAACCCCGCCTTCGTGCGCGTCGCCGCCTTCAAGAAGCCGACCGCCGAGGAGGCCGCCCAGGACTTCCTCGAGCGCATCAAGAAGGAGGTGCCCAAGCCCGGCGTGATCGGCGTCTTCAACCGCTCTCATTACGAGGACATCATCGTGCCGTCGGTATGGAAGACCCACGACGCGAAGACCGTCGAGGAGCGCTACGCGCGCATCAATGCCTTCGAGCTGGAGCTGGCGAGGTCGGGCGTGAAGGTGGTCAAGATCTTCCTGCACGTGTCCAAGGACGTGCAGCGCGCCCGCCTGCAGGCCCGCATCGACCGTCCGGAGAAGAACTGGAAGTTCGCGATGGGCGACCTCGAGACGCGCAAGCGCTGGGATGACCTGCAAAGGACGTTCGGCTCCATCCTCGCGCGCACGAGCACCTGGTACGCGCCCTGGAACGTGATCCCGGCCGACGACAAGCCCCGCCGCGACCTCGCCTTTACCCGGCTCCTGCGCAAGACGCTCGACCGGATGGGTCTCGCCTACCCGGAGTCGCCCGACCTGAAGAGCGTCAAGATCCCGAAGTAGCCCTCAGAAAACCGACGCGGGGCCTTCCTTGTCGCCGGGCTTCCTCTCCGCGGGGGGCTGCGCACGCTCGATGAGCTGGGCCACCTCGATGTCGAGGCTGGCGCCGATGGCGGCGAGCCAGCGCAGGTCGTCCCGCTCGAAGAGCAGCGGGGGCGGGGACTTGCAGAACATCGTGCAGACCATCTCCACCTTCGCCTGGGCCGAGATCTCCCCGATCTTCGCGGCGACGGGGGCGATGCGCTTGATCATCGCGCGCATGTGGTCGGCCAGCTTGAGCGAGTAGGGCGAGACCGCGTCGAGGGCGTAGCCGTGGTCCTTGAGGATCGCCCCGAAGGTGCCGGTGCGGTCGCCGATCTTCCACGACTCGTCGGGCTTGAGCCCGAGCTTGGCCTCGATGTCGGCGGCCGTCAAAGTCGCGCTCGTGATCCGGAGCCGGACGTTGGTGGTCTCTCTCTGCATGACGCGATTGTAGCCCCCGCCCCGTCCCTCGTCAAGTGGGCGTATTGAATCAGTTTAAATGTTACCGAAGGCCGCATCGTTGACTCACTTAGAATGTTACCGAAGGGCGCGAATAAACGCGTTTTCCGGAGGCATCGAGGATGAGCCCGCAGGCCAAATGGGA
>JAKFCD010000119.1:0-2109 GCA_036676805.1 Elusimicrobiota bacterium | reverse complement strand
GATCTTGAGCTTGCCGCCGAGGGCCATCTCGCTGGGCAGCGGGTAGCCCGAGTAGCGGATGTTCTTGTGGCAGCCGACGTTGAGGTTGGCCGCGGCGAGGATGAGCCGGCCCGCCGCGAAGACCTTCGCGTCGGCGCGCACGAAGGCGTCGCCGTTGGGCGCGCGCGAATAGCGCACGATCGTGATCTCGTAGCGGATGTCCCGGTCCTCGGGGAGAATCTCGCCGAACACCTCGACGCGCTCGAATCCGAGCGCGCGGCCGGTGCCCAGGTTCCGCCGCCAGGTGAGGAAGAAGCCCATCAGCTGCCAGACGGCGTCGATGGACAGCACCGTCGGCTTGAAGCCCGGGGTCATCGGGTAGAACCATTCGAGGGGGCCGTTGCCGCGCGAGGCCGAGATCGAGCCCTCGCCCGTGGCCTCGTCGAAGACGATCCGGTCGATGGCGCCGACCTCGAGCATCAGGGAGGAGGGCAGGAGCCCGACCTCGAGGCCCGGGGCGGCGGCGATGAGCGTTCCCTGCGAGACGGCGACGATCTCGGCGTGGTTGAACTTCGTCCTGGCGGAGAACTCGTCGTAAGTCAGTCTGCGGATCGGGGCGTCCTCGGCGGCCGGCACGCTCGCCGGCTTCGCCGGCGCCTCGTCGGTCCAGAAGGCAGTCGCGATGGAGACCGAGCCGATCGTATAAACGAGAGTCCCGTCCACGGAGACCGTCGCCTTGCCCGTCAGCATGGTCTCTCCGTCGGAGGATTCCTCGGACGTCACGTCGACGGCGTAGACGATCTCCTTGTCGTACGGCCGGATCTGGCCGAAGAAGGAGACATTCTCCATGCCCATGGTCCGGCCGCAGTTCGGCAGGCCCCGCCAGGCGGCGAAGAAGCGCAGGCACTGCCAGGCCGCGTCCACGCCCCAGCACCCGGGCATCACGGGGTCGCCCTGGAAGTGGCAAGGGTAGAACCAGTCGTCGAGCTTGTTGCGGCGCACGGCCTCGATGCGGCCGGTGCCGGAGGCGGCGTCCCAGGAGAGGCTCGTGACCTCGTGGAAGGGCGCGAGCAAGGACGAGGGGAGCGCCGGCAGGCCGGAGGGCGCGTCCTCGAGCAGGCGTCCCGCGACGAAGGAAAGAATCTCGTCGGGGCTGAAGGCCGTCCGGCTCTGGAACTCGTGGAATCTCATTCGGGGTCGCCCGGCCATTATACTTAAGATATCATCAGGGCCATGAGCCTGGAAGTCCTCGCCTACGTCTTGAGCCTCGTCAGCGTCAGCGTCTCCGCGGGGCAATGGCTGGGCCTGCGCGCGGCCCTGGCGCATTTCCGGGACGGCGCGCCGGGTCCGTGCCGCCTGCCGATGACCGTGATCCGCCCCGTCCGGGGCCTCGACGACGGCTTCGAGGACGGTCTGCGCGCGCTGGCGGACGCCGATCCGGCCGGCGTCCTTCAGATCATCGTCGCGATGGAGGATCGCGAGGATCCCGCCTACCCCGTCCTCGAGGCCTTCCGCGCCGCCCATCCCGGCCGCGACATCCTCCCGCTCGTCACGGGACCGGCCGGCGCGAGGATGGGCCACATGCACAACAAGATCGCCGCGCTGGCGCGCGCGAAGCACCGCTTCATCCTCTTCTCCGACGCCGACGCCCTCCCGACCGCCGCCCTGCTGGCGGACGCGGAGCGCGCCTTCCGCGAGGGGGCCGACGCGGTCAGCGCCGCGGCCTTCCACGCCGAGCCGCGCTGCGAGGGGGATTGGTGGTTCCTGATCGCGCACAATCACTGCTTCTCCGCCTCCGCCGCGGCCCGCCATCGCGGCGGAGGCGGCTCCTTCTGCTCCGGAATCTTCATGGGGTTCACGCGCGAGACGCTCGAGCGCCTGGGCGGCCTCGAGGCGTTCGCGGACAGCGTGGCCGACGACGCGGCTCTCGGCGCCGCCGCGCTCCGCTGCGGCGCGCGCCGGCAGCTGCTGCGGGTGCCGGTGTTCGTGCGGGAGAGCGGCTCGAGCGTGAGCGCGGCCTTCGCCCGGTGGACGCGCTGGGGGGCGATCAATTTCTGGATGAGCCCCGCCGTCTGGCTTCTGTCGGCCCTGCTCAACGCGGTTTTCCTCGCGGCCGCGGCCGGCGCGGCG
>JAKFCD010000118.1:0-2601 GCA_036676805.1 Elusimicrobiota bacterium | reverse complement strand
GCTGATGGGCCAGCTGCGAGCCAACAAGATCGACGTCGAGCACGAGAGCGCAAGCGACGACGCCGCGGTCGTCGTCATCAACACCTGCGGATTCATCGACAACGCCAAGCAGGAGTCCATCGACACGATCCTCGACTACGCGGCGGCCAAGAAGCGGGGCGAGCTCGACAAGCTGTTCGTCACGGGGTGCCTGTCGGAGCGGTACAAGGACGACCTCGAGAAGGACATCCCCGAGGTGGACGCGTACTTCGGGACGCGGGACCTGCCGCGGCTGCTGAAGGCCCTCAACGCCGACTACAAGCACGAGCTCGTGGGCGAGCGGATGATCACGACGCCGCGGCATTACGCGTACTTCAAGATAAGCGAAGGTTGTGATCGCCCCTGCTCGTTTTGCGCCATTCCCTTGATGAGGGGAAAGCATGTATCCACGCCGATCGAGGATCTCGTGACGGAAGCCGAACGCCTCGCGGCCGCGGGCACGAGAGAGCTTTTACTTATCGCTCAGGACTCGACGTATTATGGATTGGATCTTTACGGCAAACGGCGTTTGGCTGACCTCTTGCGAGCCCTTTCCGACGTCCCCGGCATAGGCTGGATTCGGCTGCATTACGCCTTCCCGGCGGGGTTTCCGATGGACGTGCTCGACGTCATGAGGGAACGCGACAACATCTGCAAATACCTCGACATGCCGCTGCAGCACATCACCGACAGGATGCTGACCTCGATGCGCCGCGGCACCACGAAGGCCAAGACGGAGGCGCTCGTGGCCTCGATCCGGGAAAAAGTTCCCGGCATCGCCCTGCGCACCACCTTGATCGCGGGCTATCCCGGCGAGACCGAGGCCGATCACGAGGAAACGATCGCGTGGGTCGAAAAAACACGTTTTGACCGGCTGGGGGTGTTCCAGTACTCGCACGAGGAAAACACTCACGCCTACTCCCTCGCCGACGAAGTGCCCGCCATGGAGAAGAAGCGCCGCGCCGAGACGATCATGGCCGCCCAGCAGCCGATCTCGCTGGCGATCAACGCCTCCCGCATCGGCAAGATCGTGAAGGTCCTCGTCGACCGCAAGGAAGGAAAAAATTACATCGCCCGCACCGAGCAGGACTCGCCCGAGGTGGACAACGAGGTGCTGATCCCGGCCGCCGCGGGCTATCTACGAGTCGGCGACTTCGCCGACGTCAGGATCACCGGCGCCGAGGAGTACGACCTGACGGGCGAGCCGGTCTGATGGTCGCCCTCGCGTTCGCGCTGGCCCTGGCCGGGCAAGCGAGCGCGGGTTCCGTGGAGGCCGAGGTCCGTGCGCTCATCGCCTCGCGCGTCGCCGTCGATCCCCGTTTGGTCGGCATCGTGATCGGGCTCGAGCGCGGCGGGCGGCGCGCCGTGCTCGGCTGGGGCCGCGAAGGCGGGGCCGGCACGCCCGTTCCCGACGGCGACACCGTCTTCGAGATCGGCTCGGTGACCAAAGTGTTCGCCGCGCGCTTGCTCGCGGAGACGGCGGCGGGAACGCTCGACGCTCCGGCCGAGTCCTGGTTCGCCAAAAAACTTCCCCGCTCCGCCGGGGGAACGCGCTTCACGCTTCGACAGCTCGCCGAGCATCGCTCCGGCCTGCCTCGCCTTCCGGACAACATGCCCATGGCCGATCCCTCGGACCCGTACGCCGACTACACGCGGGCTCTGTTCGAGACCTTCTTGAGCGGGCATGTCCTCGTCCGCGAGCCCGGGGCCTTGAAAGAATACTCGAACGCGGGATATGGCCTCATCGGGCGCCTGCTCGAGGAGAAAACCGGCTCGACCTTCGCCGACCTCGTCCAAACCCGCATCGCGGGGCCGCTGGGCATGACGCGGACGGCGGTCTCCTGGACCAATCCGATGGCGCGTGGGCACGACCTGAACGGCGATCCCGTCCCCTGCTGGAACATGAACGCGCTTGCGGCCGCGGGAGCGATTCGCTCGACCGCCAACGATCTTCTGGCCTTCGTCGCGGACACCGCGTCCAAGTCCGGAGCGCCGCCAGGCTGGATCGACGAGGGCTTCGTCTGGCACAACGGGATGACCGGAGGATTCTCAGCTTTCGTCGGGTTCGATCGCGCGAGCGGCGCAAGAGTCGTGATCCTCGCGAATTCGTCAGCCGCTGTCGACGACGTCGGTCGCCATCTCCTCGACGCGTCCCAGCCTTTGGCGGTCCCGCCTCGACTCCGTCCCGAGGTCATCGTCGCGCCGGCGCTGCTGGACGAGTACGCCGGACGCTACGAGCTTTCGCCGGATTTCATCATCACGATCCGGCGGGCGGGAGCGGGCTTGACGGCCCAGGCGACCGGGCAGCCGGCGTTTTTCCTCTTCGCCTCGTCGGATTCGGACTTCTTTTTCAAGGCGGCGGACGCCTCCCTTACTTTCCATCGCGACGCGTCGGGCCGCGTGGCGCGCCTCGTCCTGCATCAGAACGGCGAGCACGACGCCCGCCGCCTTCCTTAGTCTTCGGCGAACGGCTTCCTGACGAGCTTGCCGCCTTCCTTCGACAGCGCCTCGACCTTCGTCTTGGCGTCCTCGAGCCGCTTGGTCAGCTCCTTGGAGAGGGTCACCCCTCTCTCGAAAAGCGCG
>JAKFCD010000117.1:0-20940 GCA_036676805.1 Elusimicrobiota bacterium | reverse complement strand
CCCGCCCGCGCCGGGGCCCTCGCCCGGGGCCGAGAGGGCTCCGGCCGCGTAGCCGCGGCCGCGGACCGTGATCGTCGAGCCGCCGGCCATGGTGAACGAGCCCGACGCGTACAGCCTCAAAAAGGGCGCCGGCCCCGCGACGGAGGGATCGGCCGTGAAGGCCACGCTTGTGCCGTTCATCAGCGTGATATCTACCGCGGAAACGCCGACACCCGTGGAAACCTGAAGGGCGGCGCCGTCGCGCAATAAGAAGATCCCGCCGACGGCGAGCCCGGTGGACAGTCGGAGCACGGCGACGGGCGTGACGCCCGCCTCGCCCAGAATCAGCGAGGCGACGCCCGGCGCCGGATCGGTGGAATACGCCACGACGGTGCCCGAGGGGATCGTCACCGCGTCGAAGGCGCCCGGGACCGCCGCCGGCGACCAGTTGGCGGCGACGTTCCAGTCGCCGGACGCGCCGCCCGTCCAGGCGACCGCGGCCGCGCGCGCGGAGCCGGCGGCGAGCACGGACGCGCAGGCGGCGAGCAGGAGAGCTCTCACCAGTCCCACCGGAAGCCGGCGAGCGCGCTCGTCGCCTCGTACGCGTAGCGGTAGAAGCGCTCGAAGCGCTGGTTCGACCGGGCGCTCGCGCGCTCGAGCGTGAACACCAGGCTGAAGCGCCTGACGATCGGGTACGTCAAGGTCCCCGCCGCGGTCCACTCCGTCGTCGACAGAGGGCCGCCCGAGTAAGCGCCGGACTCGTCCTGGGCCGGGCGGCCGCCGTAGGTCCGCCGGCGCCAGCCGAGGGAGACGTCCACGGCCACCGGCGCGCGGGCCGGTCCGACGAGCAGCTTCACCGCGGGCGAGACCGACAGCTCGCGGTAGTCGTAGAAAGCCGAAAGGAACCGCCCGCGCGTCGCGTCATAGCCGTTCTGGTTCGAGGACAGGACTCCCAGCCCTATGATAAGCGACCCGAGCGCGCGCAGGTCCGCGTTCCATTCGTGCGGCATGCGCGCGGCGAGCGCCAGCGAGGTCAGGAAGTCCTGACGCCCCTCGTCGTCGAACTGCCCGCCCTCGTTTACGACCTTCTGGCTCCCGTAGCGCGACCACACCGTCGACAGGCCCGCGTCCAGGCGCACGCGCTCCCCGGCCGGCATGTCGAAGGCGACGCCCGCGCGCAGGCCGCCGCGGTCGAGGACGCGGTCGCCGACCAGCTCGCGTGCCAGCGGTTGCCCCGCGAACTGCAGGGCGGCTTGGGACTCGAGGCTCGTGTAGTTGGGATAGGCCGCGTCGAACCAGTCGAGCGAGGCCCGGATCGAGTGCGGCTCGCGCGTGAGAAGCTCCGCCTCCGCGCCGAGCGTCCACAGCCGCTCGTCGAACAGGCCCCCGCCCCAGCTTTCGTCGGCGGTCTCCTTCAAGAAGGACAGCTTGTAGGACGCCCCCGGCTTCAGCCGCCAGCGCGACGCGGGGTCGCCCCACACCGCGCGGAACGCGGCCTTGTGCTCCATGCGCGCCTGCGCCGGCGTCGCCGTGCCCAGCACGTCGGTCACGCGTCGCGTGCCCTCGTACGAGGAGCGCATGGAGGGCAGCAAGGACCAGTTCTCGCCGCGCCGGATCGCGGCGGCGAACACCGCGTCGGCGTTGCCCGACACCGAGCCGGTCTCGCCGCGAAAGAAGTGCGCGCCTCCCAAGGCCTGGATGCCTGCGATAGGCTGCCACTCCAGCGCCCGGGCCGGGGCGGCCAGAATCAGCAAGAACGCGAAGGTCCTCACGGCACCTGCCTCGTCGCGGCGGCGGCGCCCGAGGGCATGACGATCCGGATCACCGCGCCGCCGACGGTGATCCGCTCCTCGCGGTGGCGGTCGGGCGAGCCGAACGACGCCCGGGGCGCGACGCCGCCGCCGAACTCGAGCGCCATTTCCTCCCGCGTGATCGTCGTCCCGTCCCCGTAGGACTCCCGCGTCACTTTGCGCGCCGACGCCGCGTCCGGGAAGGTCGTGTTGATGACGACGACGGGAAGAGCCGCGCCCAGCGCCGCCCCGGTCAGGGGATCGTTGGTCGTGCTCGCCGCCGCGTCGGAGTACGCCTGCAGATTCGCTCCGGTGAACCCGCGCTTGAGGACGCCGTTCGCGTACAGCCCGAAACGGTCGAAGATCGTCCGAAACGCCGCCCCTCCTCCGGGGACGTCGTCAAGCGGGTCGGCGTTGGCGTTGAGGTCCACTTGATGCCCGCCCGAGCCGCTCTCCGCCAGCGACGCGCCGCCGCCGGCCCGCGTCGCCGTGAAGTCCGTCACCGTCCAAGCCGTCGGCGCGGAGGATCCCGCCAGCCCCGCCATGACCGGCTGCAGGTCGCGCGGCAGGGAGCGGTCGAACTGCCCGTCCCACGAATAGTAGGACAGGCCGCTCTCGCGACCGTTCATCACCACGAGCGCCAGGCGCGAGGCCGAGGGCCGCACGACGTACTCCTCGACGCGCACGCGCCGGCCGTCGGCGTCGATCAGAACCCGCCCGATCTCCCGCTCGACGCGCCGAGTCTCGCGCGCGGCCGCCGCGAAATCCGCGTCGCGCCCCAGCTCGAAGCCGAGCTCCCGGCGCATCGAGGCCATGAAGTCGATCTTGCGCGCCTGCACCGGCGTCGGCGCGGCCGTCGGCTCGTGCACGCCGGCCAGGTCCACCGCCGCGCGCTGGCCCGCTCTCAGGATAATCGCGGTTCCGCGATTATCCTCCACGCCGGCCACGCCGTCGACGACCTCGATCACGACGCTGCCGCCGCCGCCCACCGTGATCCGCGTCGTGACGCGGTCGCCGCGCGCGCGCACCACGCACGTCGGCGTGCGCACCGACACCGAGCGCCCCCCGCCCGCCGAAGCGCTCAGGCGCACCGTGCCGAACAAGGCGTGGAGGCTCGTGTGCCCCGGGCCGTCCACCTCGATGGACACATGGGCGTTGCCCTCGGCCTCGAGGACCGAGCCGGCCTGAAGCTCGACGCGCGCCTTGGCGTTGAAGCCCGTGCGCAGGCCGTCGCCTTCGCTCATCGGGCGGGGCGTCTTCCCGGCGGGGCGCCAGCCGTCGGCGCCGGCGGGGCGTATCTGGACCAAGCCCGTCGCCTCGCGCAGGACGGCGGCGCGAACGGAGCCTGCGGCGGCGCAGAGCAGCGCCGCCCACGCGATAACCCTGACCGGGGGCATTCCTATTAGTCTAGCCCCGGGACCCGCTTCGCGGGAGACGCTTTTGTTACGGGGTTCGTCCTATTTTTTCTAGGGAAATTCGCCTAATTCAGGATTTTCCAGCCGGTGCGGGCGAGGACGGAGAAGTACTTCGTCATGAACTCACGCGCCGAGTTCTCGTCGGCAAACGCCTCGACCTCCGCGTAGAAAACGGCCTCCCCCTTCCTCCAATGCGCGATCGCCGCCGGGGGCCGGTCGCAGTGCTCGCGCATGAGGACGCCCATGGGCGCGTCCGAGACGAACAGGTAGAATTCCTTGAGAGAGGCGTTCGAAGCCTCGAACACGGTCACCTTCCCATTGTAGACGGAAAATCCCGCTATGACAACGGGTATGCGGCTAGCGGCGATGGGACGCATGGGGGACGTGCTTTTCCACGGGCTCCGACGGCTTCCCGGGCTCCCCGCGCGCGCGTACGGCGCCGTAGGCTCGTCCCGAGACCAGCACGGCCAAGGAGACCACGAAGAAGGCCAGCAGCACCCAGGCCGCGGCCATCAGGGCGCCGATGGCCGAGCTCATAACGACGATCAGCCCCTCGGCGGCGCCCGGGGGCGGCGGATTGGTCAAGGTTCGGTCGACGAGGCCGGCCACCCGCGAGGGCGCGCCGCCGGCGAACGCGGCGACGAACACCGCGAACTTGACGAAGCGGGCCCAGTGCTCGGAGACCTCTCCGGGCAGCACGCGGAACAGCATCGACTCCAGCGACGGAGAGAAGGCCGCCGTCACGCCCATGGCGACGAGGGCGGAGGCGGTATAGGCGAGTATGAGGACCTGAATCTCCATGAGGACCTCCGGCGTCGCTCATAGTATGGCGCCGGGCGCGGATGGCCCGCGACCAAATCCCGCGCAAATCTACGATCGCGCCATGGGCCCCGCCGTATGCCAGCCATTCTCATTTCCGCGCGCGCACCATACCCCGAGAGGCCGAAGGTGAGCCGTCAATTCGTCGAGGGACAAGATTCCCATGCATGGAAAGGCGCCGATGCGGGGCGGCCCCTGATCGAGAATCTTCCTCGTCAGCACCGTCGCGGGAGCGCTCGGAGTCGCCGGTCCGTCGTCGTCGGTGACCAAGGCGATGCTTCGCAGCCGAGCGGCTCCGTCGGGGCCCGCGCCTTCGACCCAGACCGAGAGCGCTCCGTTCCTGGAGCCGAAAGCGTAGAGGAGCAGCGAAAGCCTCCGGAACGACGAAGCGCGGCGAGGAAGATTTTCGAGACGGCCCCGCCGGCGCAGCCAAGCGAAGGCGGACAGCGCGCGATTGAATATCTCCAGCTCCAATCCCGCGGAGAATCTCACGGTCCGGGCACCGAAAACCTCCGGGAACAACGCCAGATCGGGAACGTCGCAGGCATGGACCCGCCTTCGTCCCACGGGCGGCGGAAAATTCCGGGCATGAGCGCCGTCCCAGCCGAACCGCTCGATCCAACGCCCTTCCTCGAATACCTTTATAGGCCTGCCGAGATAGCTCAGGATCGCGGCGATCGTGGAGGAACCCCGCGGGTTCTTATTCCCCGGGGCGAGCGCGATATGGATTGCATCCACGCGATTAAATTCCGGGAGCGTCGCGGCCACCATTGCGTGAGTAACCGCAGGCACCGAACTCGCTCCGGAGGCGACCAGCAGCCCCTTGGCCCGCGCCCGGGAATCCAAGGCGCCGATGCCGGCGACGAAGTCGCGCGCGTCGGCCAGGTCCAGGTAATGGGCGCCGGCGGCGATGCAAGCCTCGGCGACGCGATAATCGCTGCCCTGGAAAGGGCCGGCCGCGTGGATCACCACGTGCGCTCCCGCCACCGCGCGGGCGAGCGACTCTGAATCCGCGAGGTCGGCCGCCTGGAAGTCAGCGCCGATCGAGCTCGCATACTCCGCGCCGGCCTTCGGGTCCCGGCCCACTATCCGGACTTTTGAATCGGAATGACCGGCCAATCCCCGGGCGACTCGTCCGCCAAAAATTCCGTAGCCGCCCAAGACTGCGATCGTCCTCACGTTCCGTCCCGATCCAGCGCTCCTTCCGCCCGGAGCGCCTCCAACTCTCGGCGACGGTAGGCGAACCAGCGGCGAAAGCGGGGTGCGGCGACCCACCGGTCCGCGAGCGCGCCGCCCAGGACCCAGGGCAACTGGAACTCCAGAGTGTCCCTCAAACAGGCGCCGTCGGCATGCGGCAGGAACTCGTGAAGATGTTCGAATGTCGCGAACGGCCCCCGGACTTGACGGTCGACGAAGCGCAGCGGAGGCTCGAACCGGCTGTGCACCATGGAAACGCTCAGCCACACCGGGCCGAAGCGTTCCTCGACGTTCAGCGTGCCTCCGAGACGGACGAACGGCTCGTGCGAGATCATTCTGAACCGGGGCCAATTTCGCTGCAGCAGGACAAGGTTCTTAGGACGGCGATGAAAGGCGAACAGCCGCTCGGGCGCCACGGGGATCAATTGCTCGAAGACAAGCTTCATCTCCCGGTCGCGCCCCGCTGCATGTAGAAAAACTGAGGGCTCTCGCAATCGACTTCGAACCCCATTTTCTTCAGTATCGGGAATGAGGTGTCTTCGAAGGCAAAGAGACTGGCGATCGGCCGGCCGGCCTCGACGGCCGCCCGGCAGTGAGATTCCACGAGTTTTCGGAAAACGCCCTTTCCCCTGAATTCCGGCACGACCGCGGAGTTCGAGAAATAAGCCGAATGCGCGAGGAATGAGGAGCTGGCGACGGCGGCGGGAATCCCGTCGACGTACGCCAAATAATTCGTGAAGCGGGGATCCGCGAGACAGCTCTCGGCATAGGCGAGCTGCGCGGGCAGCGATCCCTCCGGCATTTCCCAGGCCTTGCAGTACGTTCGCGCCCATCGTTCGATGTTCGAGGCATCCACCACCTCGACGGCGAGACGCGGGTCCGCGGCGCTCGCGTCCATCGGAGCTTCGCGCGTCATCCCATAAACCTGGCGTCCCAGGGAAAATCCTTTTCTGAGCAGCAGCGCTTCCAGGTTGGCCGGCCTCGTCCATGGACCGATGATCCAGCGAAAGCTCAAGCCGAGCTCCGTGTATTCGGCGATCGCCGCATCGACGGAGTTCTCCAACTCCTTTTCACTCGTCGACGCCGGGAACTCCGCGATGTAAACCGTATTTTGATACACGCTGCGCCCGGCGCTGTTGATCAGCTGAAGCCAGCCGGGCCGATCGATGACCCGGATGTTCGGGCCCTTCGGCAGATACGCGATTAGAGCTTCACGCAGAGCTGAGAGACGCTCGTTCATGAGGCCCGTGATCCCAGATACTGCGCGAAACGCAGGAGATACCCGTCGTGGTCTTGGACCAGAAATTCCCTCTGCCCTTCAAGTCCGTTTGGGGTCTGGTACCATTCCTCGCGGGGCTGTCTATAAAGAGCGTACTTCGCGGCTTCCAGACGATCAAGAATCGGTTTCAGGTCCGCGACTTCGATTTGGAAATTCACCCCGCGGCCGAGAGGGGCGGCAAGCTCGCCGGTGATCCAAGCGGCATCGTGATTTTCCTCGAGCATGAATTGAACCGACTCCAGGTCGAGACAAACAAACTGCGGGGCCGTTCGGCGATACATGACGCGAAATCCGAGGACTTCGACGTAGAACCGGAGCGCTCTTTGAAAATCAAGAACCGTCAGTTCTGGAACAAGCTTGTTTGAGTCCATATCCCTTGGATTGTACAGGGAGAATCAGCCTTTCGCCAGGCTGACATGTAATGGCGAACACCGTGTCGCTGGGGTATGACTCTCCCATGGTTCTTTGCTTTAACGCAAAGCCGGCCAAAATAGACGTCATTAAACGCGGCGTTCACGGCTCGTTCTGCTTTAAAGCAAAGAACCATGGAAGCATAGGTGGGAGCGGGCGGCTCCCGGCGGCTCGCCGCGCGAGCGCTAGAACTTGACGAGCAGCGAGAACCGGAAGGCGTCGCCCAGCGACCCGAACGGGATCCAGGCGAAGTCGAAGGCGGCCTTGTTGAAGGACAGCCCGCCGCCGGCCGTGACGCCGCTGAGCGTGCCGTTGTCGCGGCGCGAGGACGTGTAGCCGGCGCGCAAGGCCCCCGCCACGCCCTCGGAGAGGGATCGACGGCCCTCGAGGCCCAACGCGACGTACGGATCGGCGTCGCGGGCCTTGCCGAGGTCGAGGTCGACGGTGAAGCCCTTGGTGACGGCGACGGCCCCTCCGGCGACGACGGTCAGCGGCAGGGGGTCGGTCTCGCTCGACACGAAGCCGATGCGGTTGCCGATATTGCGGACCGAGCCGCCCAAGGTGACCGGGCGCTCGGAGATCGGGTTCATGCGGTAGAGGACGCCCAGGTCGGCCGCCATCGCGCTGCCCTTGAAGGAGTCGATGGACTGATGGATGTACTTGCCGGTGACGCCCAGGCTCAGGCGGTCGCTCGCGGCGTAGGCGTAGGAGGCCGCGTAGGCGGAATCGGCGGCGTCGAAGGTGCCGACGGGCAAGGTGGAGTCGCCGGTGCGGCGCTCGAGCTCGCCGACCCCGAGGTAGTAGATGGAGAAGGCCAGCGCGTGCTTATGGCCCTCGGTCTCGATGCGCTCGCGGCCCTCGCTGCGGCCGAAGGGAACGGCGAAGGTGAGGGTCTGGTAGCTGACGCCCTGGAAAAGAGCCGAGTGAGCGCCGGAGAGCTGCGGGCGCGGGAGGCGGATGAGGCCCGCGGGGTTGTAATAGGCGGCGGAGGCGTCGTCGGCGACGGCGGTGAAGGCGTCGGCCATGGCGCCGGCGCGGGCGCCGGAGCCGAGCTTGA
Source organism: Elusimicrobiota bacterium (assembly GCA_036676805.1). Lineage (GTDB taxonomy): Bacteria > Elusimicrobiota > Elusimicrobia > UBA1565 > UBA9628 > GWA2-66-18. The sequence continues at coordinate 12,993 of JAKFCD010000117.1, read as the reverse complement.
GGAACTGCGCGCCGGAGGTGCCCCGGGACGTCGCGGCCGAGGCGGTCCCCGCCAGGAGGAGCAGCGAGAGGGCGGCGGCGCTGTTTTTATAGGTCACAGGCCGCTCCCCTTGATGATGGCGATCTTGAAGAACTTGCGGCGGCCGCCGTGGATGACCTCGCCGATGTAGACGCCGCTGGCGACGGTCTGGCCGCTATCATTTCTGCAGTTCCAAGGCGTGTAGTAAGTCTTGCCCGCGGGGACCTGGCCCTGCTCGATGGTGCGGATCTTCTGGCCGGCGACGTTGTAGATATTGTATTTGAGGTCGGCCGGCGCGCCGCTGGTCGGAATCGAGGCGCGGAGCATCGTGCCCGTGAAGGGCGCGTGCACGCCGCCGCCGAACAAGGTGGCGTTGCGGGTGATGTTGGAGTGGACGATGCAGTCGGCCGGGTTCGGGAAATTGGCCACGGCGATATCCGCGCCGCCGAAGGAAACGTCGGAAGTGGCCACCGGCGTCGAGTCGAGCACGACGAAGGTCGAGAAATGGTCGACGCTGACCGTGATAGTCTTGTTGACCGTGTCGAGGCGGCGGTTGACGGTCTCGGGCACGAAGCGCCCGAGGACGGCGTTGTAGAAGTAGACCTGGATCTTGTCGTCGGTCGTGGAGGTCGAGGTCGCCAGGTTGTAGGAGAGCGTCAGGTCGGCGCGCTCCTTGAGCTGGTGGCGGATGCCGGCGGGCAGGAAGATGGAGTAGAAGGCGGAGATCGGGTTGGCGCCGCCGACCTGGGTCGTCGAGGCCTGCGTGCGGTACGTGCTCATCGCCGCCCACATCTCGGCGGGGAAGGCGGAGGGGACGTCGGCGACCTCGAGGGCGGCGGGCGCGTAGCCGACCGCGGCGATGCTCAGCGCCTTGGCGAGCGCCTGGTCGCGGCCCTTGGACATCGAGAGGTTGACCGTCGTCGTCGGGTTGGCCACGACCGCGGAGTCGGGCAGGCTGTCGGAGCCCTCGGCGAAGGCCCCGGGCGGCAGGTCGATGCGGGAGCGCTCATCGAGGCCGAAAAGCTCGTCCTGGGCGGAGGGCAGCATGCCGACCGAGCCGCCGTTGATGTTCGTCGCGCGGCCGTCGGCAGAGGAGTCGAGGCCGGCGTAGAAGTCGAAGACCTTGTCGATCGCGAAATTGGAGCCGGTATTCGGGTCCACCTCGGCGGCGGAGGCGCGGATGCGAATCGAGAAGCGGGTCTCGTTCGTCGCGAGCGCATAGGTCGCGGTGAGCAGGCGCCGGCTCGTCGAGCGCGAGGGGTTGTTGAGGACGCCGGCGCCGTTGGGCGCGGAGAGCGCGGCGCCCGCCGAGGTGAAGGTCGACACCGTCAGGATCGTGGCCAGGTCGTCGTCGGCGGCCGTAGCCTGGCGCAGGGGCTTGAGGCAGTCGACCTGCACGAGGAAGCTCGTGCGCGCCGCGTCGAGCGCCTTCGCCGTCCCGAGGCAGTCGAGCGCCGCCGGGCGGTAGGTCAGGTTGACGGTCTTCGTCGTGGTCGACTCGGCCGCGCTGAAGACGACGCCGGCGCCCTCCGACGGGAAGGAGACCTCCTTGCCGTTGGAGCCTGAGAGCAGGACGATGTCGTAGGCGATGCCGGTCTTGAAGCCGGAGATCGTGTACGCGCTCACGGTCTTGGAGACCGCGTCCGTCTCGACGCTGCCGACGACGAACTCGTCCGCGGCGAAGTTGGCCGCCGCGACGCCGACCACCTCGCTGGAGTTGGGCGAGGAGCCGTCGGACTTGAGGATGCGGCCGGTGGCCGTGGCGCCGCGCGCGAGCGTGAGCGGGCCGACGGCGGTGTTCGAGCCGGTGAAGATGGAGAAGGAGGAGCCGATGACCGAGACCGTCGCGTTGTACACCGCGTAGCCGAGGCTCGTCGCATGCAGCTTGTAGAGCCCGGTCGAGAGGCCGGGGATGCTGAACAGGCCGCCCGAATCCGTGGCCGCCTCGATGTCGCCGAGCGGATTGACCGGGACGGCGCCGACCGGCTGAAGGTTGACCGCGGCCGCGGGGAAGCCGCGCTTGTCGCCGAAGGGATAGCTCAGCGCGCCGCCCGTCGCGGCGTCGGCCACGACGATCTGGCCCGTGACGACGACGGACAGGGGGGTCAGAAGGAAATTGGCGCTGGTCTGGGTCTGCAGGTTGACGTTATTGAGGGCGACCGTGCCGTAGTAGCGGCCGTCGCTGGCCTGGTTGCCGTCGCGGGGCGCGGCGGTGAGGGTGAACTGGTTGGAGACGGCGGTCGATACCCACAAGGAGTAGGCGCCCTGCTGGTTGGTGAAGGTCTGCACCACGAGGGCGTCGCCGCCGAAGGAAGGCCGCGCAGTGACCTTGATGTTGCCCAGCGCCGAGCCGGTCGCCGTCGAGCGCACGACGCCCGTGACCGACTGGCCCTGGCCCAGCGCGATCGTCCCGACGTCGCGGATCTCGCCCGTCGCGGGCTTGAGCCCGCCGATCGTGACGGGCGCGTAGTTCTGGCTGCCGGAGGCCAGGAAGTTGGGGTCCCAGGTCGCCTGCGCCAGGCGCAGGTCGTAGGCGACGTCGGGCACGAGCGGGCCGACGCGGAAGTAGCCGTCGCCCTCGATCGGGCGCGCGGAGATCGAGGAGGCCGCGGCCACGAAGCCGCCCTCGATCCACGGGTTGGCCGTCGCCGTGATCGCGAAATTAGGCGCGAGCAAGGTCGCGTTGGCCGCGTTGATGAGCTCGCCGGTGCCGCCGTCCTTGAGGCGGCCCGTCAGGTAGGCCGCGCGCTGCATGAGCACGTTCTGGCCGGTGAGGTTCGACTGGAGGCCCGCGGGGGACAGCGCCGGGTCCGGGAACCGGATCGGGCGCCCGGCGTACTTGATCGGAAAGACCTGGCCGCGCACGCTGAGCGTGTAGAACTCGCCGGCGGGCAGGTTCGTGAAGGAGTAGCTCACCGAGCCCGCCGTCTGCCCGAGGTTGGCGTCGCCGAGATAGGCCACGGTCGAGCGCACGACCTCCTGGCGGCGGTTGAGCACGCGCAGCTCGAAGACGCGCGCGTCGAGCATGCCGCCGTCGAGCGAGATGGCCCCCGAGACCGAGAAGCCGTTGCTCACGGTCAAGGTGACGCTCGACACCGAGGCGCCCGAGACGGTCACGGTACGCCCCACGGAGGGCGCCAGGACGGCGCAGGTCGCGCACGAGCGCAGGTCGGTCGTGCGCACGAGATAGACGCCGTTGGGGATATTCGGGATCGTGAAGGCGCCGGCGGCGTCGAGGAAGCCCACGCGGCTGGTGACGCGGTTGAAGACCGTCGAGATCGCCACGCCGTAGCTGTCGATCTCCTGGCGCACGGCGGTCACGCGCGCGGTGGTCGAGGAGAGCCCGGCGGGGTAGTTCTGCGGGCGGATGAAGGGGGCGTTCGCCACGATCTTGTCGTTCGTGTTGAACAGCGTGTCCGTGATCTGGTTGATGAGGAAGCCCGAGATCGCGTAGGTCGAGCCGCGCAGGTCCACGACCACGGAGACGGTCGAGCCGTTGAGCATCGAGAGCGTCTGGCGCGTGGACTGGCCCGTCGTCGAGTAAAGGAAGCGGGCGTCCAAAGTCTCGGTGTTGACCCCCTGGACCAGGAAGGTCGCCGAGGAGACTCCCGCGGGACAGTAGCCGGACGCCTCCGGGGAGCCGTCGCCGCACAGGAAGCCCGGGATCTCGGTGGAGACCTCGACGAAGTTCTTGCCGACCTGGTCGGGCTTCAAGGACGCGATCGTGAGGGCGTGAAGCGTGACGTTGGCGAAGTCGGTGTTCCCCTCGGGCAGCAGGATCAGGCCGGAGACCACGCCCGAGGCGGGCGTCAGCGTGAAGTTCAGGGCCGCGTTCGGCGGGAAGGCCTTTATAGGGAACCCGCCCGCGGGGAAGGTCAGGTCGTAGTCGCCCCCGCCCCCGCCGTCGATGTTCGCGTAGATCTGGTAGGTCGCGCCCGCGTCGAGGCCCTTGAACTCGTACGGGGCGGTCCCCCCGCTCGTGAACACCTCCGTCGAGCCGAAGTTGAACGAGCCGGGCGACCAGGCGTTGACCCAGATGCGCGAGCCGTCGGCCGCTCCGACGGCGGTGATCACGCCCGCGATCGAGGCCCCCGCGCCGAAGTTCGGGAAGTCCACGCCCGACATCACGGACGTCCCGGCGACGGTGATCGGCCCGGTCGTCACCGCGCTGAGGCCCTGGGTATTGGCGCGCAGGAGATAGGTCCCCGCGTCGAAGCCGCTGATCGAGTACACGGCGTAGGTCGATCCGGGGCTGATGAAGGTGCCGCCGGACAGGCCGGAGGTGGCGGTGCCCGTCGTCAGCGCGACGGCGCTGATGCCCACGCCGAGCCCGTAGGGCGCCGGCGCGGGGTTGCCGACCCCGAGGCCGACCTGGCCGGTGACGACGCTCTTGCGCACGAACGGAGCCAGGTCGAGGCGCGCGCCGTTGGCGCCGACGTAGACCGAGCCCGTGGAGCGGGAGAAGCCGTCGAGATCGGCGACCACGGAGTAGGTCCCCACCGGGACGTTGAAGCTGAGCAAGGTTCGCGCGACGAACTGCTGCGTGGAGGGATCCCATTGTCCGCCGTCGTCGAAGGTCGTCGTGTTCGCCTGAAGGCGCATCGGCCCGTAGAACGTGGACTGCTGGTTGGTCGCGGTGGACGGGCGGACCTGCAGGTTGCCCCACTGCTCGCTCACGATGTCGGCGGGCAGGATCGACGCGTCGAGCGAGGGGACCACGATCAGGCGCGGCGAGCGGCCGAGGAACAGGTCCAGGCCCCCGGTCGCGTTCGACGAGACCAGGACGCCGGGCGTGCGCGGGACGAACGACGTCGCGGCGCCGGCGGCGTTCAGCGTCATGTCGACGTAGCCTTCGACGTAGTCGGCGCGGGACAGGTTGAGCCGGTAGTTCCCGGCGCCGAGCCCCGGGATCGCGTAGCGGCCGTCGGAGCCGGTCGTCGCGTTGAAGAAGCCCGACGGGCCGTAGACCCGCAGCTGCACGCTGGAGAGCGGCGGGTTCGGGGTGGTGCCGGAGTCGTAGGCGCGCCCGGAGAACTGGGGCAGCGAGACGGTCACGCGGATCGACTCGTCGCGCACCCCGCCGCCGCCGAGCTCGACGCGCCCGTAATAAAGGCCGTTGGGCACGCGCACCCCGCCGTTGATCCACGGGTTGAAGCGGCCGTCCCAGACGATCTCGCCCGGCGCAGGCCGGCCGTAGCCCCAGCGCTCCCACACCGGCGTCGGCTCGACGTCGGGACGCAGGGGCACGGAGCTGAAGAGAACGCGCCAGGACTGGTTGGGGTCGCCGAGGGAGAAGTTGACGAAGACGTGGTTGATCGCGCCGGTCGCCGCGGCCGCGGAGATCGTCGTCGAGGAAAGCGCCTGCCCCGACGCGCTCGAGGAGACGCTCACGGCGGTCAGCGCGTCGGCGGGCACGACCGAGAGGCCGTAGTAGTACGTGTTCGGCGAGCCGAGGTCGAAGAAGGTCTGCAGGTTGTGAAAGCCGGTGCTCGTGCCGATCACGAAGAAGGCGCGCGTCGAGACGCCGGCCGCGAAATGCAGGTCCAGCGCCGCGGACGTCGAGGCTCCGACCGAGGCGGCCAGGTTGATGTCGGGATCCGTCACGAAGTTCGACGCGCCCTGGCTCCACATGGCGCTGCGCAAAGTCACGGTCGTGCCCGAGACCACCGAAACCCTGTTGCCGCAGAAGTCGCGCGCCTCCAGGACCTGGGCCTCGGAGAGCACGCCTTGGCGCAGGGAGAAGTAGGGATTGCGCGGCTGGAAGAAGCTCGGCGCGCCCGCGGCGATCGACACCGACGGCGAGCCGCCGAACAGCGGCGCGGGCGCAGCACCCCCGCTCTGGACGGCCGAGACCGTCACGGTCTGCACCCCGACCGCGCAGGGCACGTACACGTTCGACCATTCGAGCTCGACCTGCTGGCCAGGGAGCACCGAGCCGGTGACGACGTTCACGAACGCCGAGGGGCCGCCGTAGTTCACCGAGAAGGTCCAGGTCGCGGTGCTGCGCACGGTGACGCTGGAGAATGACGGCCCCGGGAACGGGAAGCCGTTGGGCGCGCTGAAGCCGACGGTGCCGCCGCTCGCGATGCCGTTGGGACCGGCCGTGTAGGTCACGAGCAAGGTCGCGGGCTGGCCCGGCGTCAGGGTCGAGGGCGAAAGCGCCGCGGAGCCCTCGCCGGCGATCACGCCCGAGGCCGACACGCCGGGGTCGGTCAGCGAGACGTTGATCCCGGCCAAAGTCTGGCTCGCGGGCACGAAGATGGCCTCGGCGCCCGTGCCGTTGGGAGCGTAGATGCCTTTCGGCTCGTCCGGGTTGGGAAGGAAATTGCCGTTGACGTCCACGAAGGCGCGCAGGAAGTAGTTGGCGCCGCCGGGAAGGGAAACGTCGTAGGTCGCCGTGCTGTCGATGACGCCGGTCGGGATATTGCGCACCGCGACGGGGCTGCCCGTGAAATCTCCGGTGGCCCAGAACTCGAGGATCACCGCGCCCGTGCGGGCGCCGCCGTAGAACACGCTGCCGGTCACGTGCGACGAGCCGGCCGCGGCCGTCGTCGACGCGCTGATCTGGATCGAGGCCCCCGAGACGTTCTGGCCGGCCAGCAGGTAGATCGGGCTTGCCGTCCCGCCGGTCCCGAAAATTCCGCCGTCCTCGCCGAAATCGGGGTTGTTGTTGGCGTTGACGTCGACGAAGCCGCCCAGATAGTACGTCGTCCCCGAGAACAGGTTCTCGAACCGGAAGGAGCGCGTCGATGCCAGGATCCGCCCGTCGACGAACGAAGAGGAGGAGAAGGCCGGCGAATCGAACAGGCCCACCTGTATGGCGCCGCCCTGCGTGCCCGTGTAGTTGACGTCGCCGGCGATCGAGCCCAGCGCGCCGCCGGACAAGGTCACGGACAGCTCGATCTGCCCGCTGATGTCGGAGCCGTACGGCCCCGCGCCGACCGTGTAGACCCCGTTCATCGGCAGCGGGAAGTCGGCGAGCTTCGCGTTGTAGGAACCGCCGCCGTCGTCGTCGTAGGCGATCAGGTTCCCGTTGGGATCGTAGAGATACAGATAGCTGTCGGAGAAGTTGACCGCGTTCGCCTGCAAGGTCACGGGCTGGCCGCTCGCGCCGCTGAAGGTGTACAGCTTCATGTAGGATCCCGCGTGGTCGGGGGCCGGGCAGTTCGAGCTCAGCGGGAACGTGACCGGGCTGCCCGGGACGATCGGGCTCCGGTCGCACAAAGTGAAGTTGGCTCCGGAGCGGCTGGCACCCGTCTCGAGGAAGAAGCCGGTCGAGGTGGAGGTCACGACGGGCTCGTTCGGGTCGGGAATGAAATTGTCGTTGGCGTCGATAAAGGACTTGAGGAGGTAGGTGCCCGAGCCGATCGCGCCGAAGGTGAAGGGGGTGGCGGAGCCGAACGCCGCCGAGGAGACGCGCGCGGGGACGTTCGAGCCGTACGGGTAAAGCCCGGTCCGCACCGTTCCGGTCACCCCCCCGCTATAGAGGATAGTCCCCGAGAGCGCGCTCGTGCCGGTCGTGGCCGATTCGGGGTCGGAGAGCGTGCAGACCCCGCCGATCGCGGTGACCGCGCCGCCGGGATGAGAGACGGGCGAGCCGCCGTTGCACTGGCCGTAGGCCTGAACGTTGGGGTTGAACCCGACGCCCGCGGTGTCGCGGTACGCGTCGACCGTGTAGGTGCCCGCCGGCAGGAAGCGCTGGTCGAAGGGCCCTCCCGAGCCGCTGACCGTGAAGGTGGCCAGCGGTATGCCCGAGAACGAGGAGTTCGAGAAGAAGCGCACGACGTTGACCCCGCCTTGGGTCCCGGCGTAGGAGATCGTGCCGCTGATGCCCTCCGTGGCATCGCCGGAGGCGCCGGCGCTCATCGTCACGGAGTAATCGCCGCTCGACAGCTCGAACTGAGACGTCGGCTCGACGACGTACACGCCGAACTCGACGGGGGTGAAGCTCACGGACGCGCCGTCCGGGGCGCTGTTGGAGGCGATGATCTGGCCGCTGGGCCCGATGACGATGAGCCGGCTGTCGTGGAACGCCCCGTTCGCGTTGATGCGCGTCATGGAGATCGCCAAGGCCGTGCCCGTCGAGATCGAGCCCGGCTCGCCCGTCCCGGCCTCGAAGGCGAGCAGGTTGGTGCGCCGGTTGGGTCCCGCGTCGAGCGCCGGGCAGCCGCCGGGGGTCAGGGAGCCGCTGACCGAAGGGCCGACCTGGAGCAGGGCCCGGTCGCACAGCGTGACGTCCACGAACGGAGAGTTCGCGTCCGAGATGAGGATCGGGAACGGGTTCTGATGCAGGCCCCCGGCGGTCCCGGCCGGCTCGAAGGCGCCCCGCTCGCCGTTCTCGTCGAGGTCGCGGAAGCCTTTCAGGTAGTAGGTCCCGCTGGAAAGGTTCGAGAAGCTGAAGGGGTTCTGGTTGCTCTCGGCGAGAAAGGCGCCGTTGGGCGAGTTGTACAGCCGCACGCGACGCGTTCCCGACGCGGTGACGGTGAAGGAGAGCACGTTCCCCGAGATCGTGCCTCCGGACGCGGTCCCGCCCGGCGCCACGGAAGCCGGCGCCGAAGGCGCCGCCTGGTTCTGCCCGTAGTCGACGGCGATGACGCGGTAGGAATTGGTGACGTTCGGAACCGGAGCGAAGTCCGTGAAGTTCAAGGACCCGCCCGGCAGCGGATAAGACGGCGAGCCCGCGAGCGGGCTGAAGCCGCCGCCGGTGCTCCTTTGGATGACGTAGCCGCGCAGGTCGGCCAAGGCCGTGCCGTTCGCGTTGGTCGACGGCGCGGCCCAAGTCAGCTGAATCTGGCCGGCGGTCGGGGAGGCGGACACGCCGACGACGGCCGCGGGCGCGATGGAGTCCACGACGATCGTGAAGTTCTGGCCCGTGATCGACGAGCCGGAGACCGCGACCGGCCCCAAAGTTCCCTGATCGGACCAGGTCTGAAAGCCGGAGCCGCCCAGGACGTCGACGAAGGCCCTCAGGTAATAGGTGCCCGCCCCGGTCGGAAGATAATAAGCCTGAGAGCCGCCGTCTGCGAGCTTTTGGGCGAAGAACGGCGCGCCCGTCATGGCCGGCGTCGTGAACGCCTCGACCCGGACCCCTCCGGGCTGTAGGCCGGCGTAGCCGACGGTCCCCGAGATCGAGAGGGTTCCCGTGTCGAACGTCGCGGCCGACCCGGCGAGGACGCTCCCGGCGAACACGCCGGTCGTAGAAACCTTGGCGGAGTAGGCCGTGCCGGGCTGCAGGTTCGCGAACGAGGCGAAAACGCCGGTCGTCTGGAGGCTGGCCGCGATCGTCGTGAACGCGTCCGAGGAGATCATGGCCGTGTACAGCGTGCCCGAGGGGCAGCCGTCGGGGGTCCAGTTGAACGTCATGCTGTGCGTGCTCACCGCCGTGACCGGGTCGGCGAAGAGCAGGCTCGGGCCGCAGCCGGCCGGCGCGCCCGCGAGCATGAGGCGGGCCGTCGCGGCGTTGGCGTTGGAGATCGTGTCGGAGGAGGCGCCCGTCACGTAGACCTCGCCGCCCGATCCGACCGCCAGACCGAAGGGCTGGTCGGGCAGGAAGGTCGGGCTGTTGTAAGTCGCCGAGGAGATGAACGCGAGCCCGTCGCCCGCGAAGCGCGTGACGAGATAGTCGCCGCCGCCGCCGCCGTCGGCGGTCGCCGCGACGAAGACGGTCTGGTTGTCGGATTGGATCGCGACGCGCGCCGCGCCGAACGGAGCCGCCGTGTTGGTGATCGTGGAGGAGAAGCCGGTATAATTGAGGCCGGAATCGAACTCGCGCACGAAGACGCTCGTTCCTGCCGGGCTCGGGAAGGCCACGTAGACCATCCCCGCCGCCATCGCGACGCGGGCGTTCTGCTTGTTCGTGACGTCCGGAATCACGACCTGGCTCGCCGGGCTCGCGAGATTGAGCGAGCCGACGGGCGAGACCGGATACTTCAGCAGGTGCAGGGGCGCGTTCGGACTGTCGGAGGATACGAGCACGTAGCCGAAGCCCGAGCCGTCGCCCGTGATGCCGTGGCCCCGGATGGGATTTCCGGGCCCGAGGCCGAAAGGAGCGGCCGTCGCCAGGGCCGTGAGTCCGGAGTCGTAGGCGACGAGCTTGGCCGTGTGGTCGTTGCGATCCTCGATCAAAGCGAAGAGCGTGGAGCCGTCGGAGATCATCGCGCCGAAGCCTCCGGTCGAGGCGCTGGACACCGCCCGGGACGCCAGCGGATTGAGGCCGGGGCCGTACTTGGTGAGCCACCGGGAGTTCGGGCCCAGGCTCTTGTCCATCTGCGCGACGAAGACGTTGCCCGAGGCGTCGAGCGCCATCGAGCCGTCGGAGTCGACGGCCAAGGTCCGAGAGGAGATGATGTTGCCGTTGGGGTCGTACTTGACCAGGCCGACGACGCCCGCCGTGTCGTGCCCCTCGTTGCGCGAGGCGGTCGCGCCGGGCGTCGAGGCGAAGACGACGTAGACGTCGCCCGAGATCGAGTCGGCGACGACGTTGAGGCCCGTCTCGTTCTGGCCGTTGGCGCTGGCGATGACCGAGGCGCCGTTGGAGAAGAAGTTGAAGTTGACCGCCGAGCCGCCGCCGGCCGGGGTCGTGACGGAGCCGAGGCCGAGGAATTCCGCGCCCGCGGCCACGGTGGACAGGCGGACGTTGTAGGAGGTGGAGGGCGCGAGCCCCGAAAACGTGAAATTGGTGTTGGTCGTCGAGTGGGTGGAATTGATCGTCGCGAACGTGTTCGTCGAGAGCTTCAGGTAAAATACGGTCCCGCCCGGCAAGGTGCTGCTCCAGTTGGCGGTGAACCCCCCCGCCGAGATGCCCGTGTAGCCGAGCGCGGTGACCCCGGCCACGGACCCGCCCGTGAAGCCCGGCCAGTCCACGAAGCCGGCCGGGTCGTTCTCGAACGCCGGCCCCGCCCGGGGGCCGGTCGCTCCGATCATCGTGACGCGGGAGCCGCTGGACAACGCCACGGCGTTGACGTTGACCGCGATCGAGCCGTCGGCGAAGCTGATCCCGGAGAAGGTCGAGACCAAGAGCCCTCCCGTCAAATTAAAGGCGGTGGCCGCCGGAGTCAGGAAGGTCACGGAGGCCACGGTCAGGGCCGCGCCGGGCGCCAGAGGACCGATGACGAAGCCCATATCCGTGCCGGTGATGGTGATGGAGGAAAAGTCCAGCGGGCCGGCGTTGCCGCCGTTGCTGCCGTCGAGCAGGATTCCTTCCGAGACGGAGGGACCCGCGATGGACAGATTCGAAGCGGAGAACCCGACGTTGCCCCCGGCGACCCACAAGCCCTTGCCGCCCCCGAAAGTGGTCAGCTCACCGGAGGAGAGCGCGGTATTCGTCGAACTGCGGACGTAGGCGGCCGGATTGCCCTGGGCGGAGGACCCGTTGCTCCTGACGTCGGAGGAAACGTCCACGTATAGGCCGAAGCCGGACGAGCTCTCCAGCTTGCTCTGGTTGATCGCGACGCCGGTGCTGAAGGAGACCGACAGTGCGTAGCCCGACGGGTTGGACATGTAGCTCTGCGTCACCGTCGTGGAGGACACGTTGTTGACCCCGAGGGCCCGGTGAATGGCGGAATTGCTCGTGAACGTGCTCCGGTAAACGTCGTTGTTGTCCGCGCCGAAGCTGATGATGCCGGCGTGGCCGGCCGCATTGAAGACGTCGGACCTCTCGACCAGGTTGAAAACCGCCTTGCCGGGGCCCGTCGCCGTGATCTTGAGCGCGTCGGCGGTCGTCGTGCTGCTCTGGATGCTGCTCTGGCTGATCGTGTTGTAGCCGGCGTCCAAAAGCTGCGCGCCGTAGCCGGAAATATTCGACACGAAGCTTCCGGTGATGAAGTTGAAGGAGGAGCGGGTCAGATAGAGCGCGGATTTGCTTCCGGCTTGGCTCGTCATCTCGCTCTGGCTGATCGTGTTGTAGTGGGCGAATTCCAGGCGCGCGGCGTCCCCCGCCGGGTTGCGGAGGACGCTCTGGGCGATCGTGTTCGAGGCGGAGGTGTGGATGTAGAGCGCATAGCGGAGGGCGGAGTTGACGACCACGGTGCTGAAGCTGACGGTATTGTTGTCGGCCCCGCCTTGAAGGTAGACGCCCCAGGCCGAAAGGTTCTGGACGTAGGAATCCGTCAACGTGTTCCAGTCGGAGTCGACGTAGGCGATCCCCTGGCCGTTCCCGTTGGAGACCACCGTGCTCTGGCTGACGGTATTGCCGTCGGCCCCGGTGTAGAAGGCGATGCCGTTGCCGTTCGGGTTGTCGATCCTCAAGCCCGTCGCCGTGTTGCCGTCGGACGAGTTGAAGTAGAGCGCGTAGTAGCTCAAGCGGTTCGAGGACATGAAGCTGTTGCTCAGGGCGTTGTAGTCGGAGCCGGCGTCCAAGCGGACGGCGGAGCCCTCCGGGTTCTCGAACACGGAACCCGTTACCGTGTTGCTGGCGGCGCCCACCAGGTGGAGGCCGTAGAAGTTCATGTTCTTGGCGGCCGCGGTGCTGTTGACGACCGAGGAGTAAGCGCCGTCGAGCTGGATCCCGTGAGAGTTCCACGCCGTCACCGAGCTGTACGAGACGGCGCTGTAGGAGCCGAGGCGCACGCCCGCCGCGGTGAAGCCCAGGCTCCCGCTCGTGCTGACCGAGACGTCCGCCAGCTGGGCATACGCCGAGGTCGCCCAGACGCCGTAAGGGACGCTTTGGCTGGCCACCACGTCGATCCCTTTGACGCTGACCGAAGCATTGGCAATAAGGAAGGCCGCGGTCGAAAGCGCGGGCGGAGACACGACCGGCCGAAGGCCCGACCCCGGATCGGCGAAGATCGTGATCGACGAGCCGGCGGTGACGAAGCCCTGCACCGTCACCTGCTCGTTGTAGGTCGCGCCGTCGCGAATCACGACGCAGGCGGGGCCGGGCAAGGTCGAAGGCAGGGAGTCGACGCCGGCCTGGATCGTCGCGTAGGCCTGCCCGGCGCCGACGTTCGCGGTCGCGGCGCAGCCGGGAAACGCGGG
>JAKFCD010000116.1:0-33924 GCA_036676805.1 Elusimicrobiota bacterium | reverse complement strand
TGAAGGGCCGGGGACATAGGTAACAAAAGCGTCCGGAGACATGGGTTACACATTCCGTTCCCAAATGCGCCGCCCCGATATTCCCCCCAACGCCCGACAAATGAGATTATCTCCCGACCGATGGCCATCATCAACCGAGCCGTCGCCGTCATCAAGCCCAAGCAGCCGTTCGTCGACTGGGCCAACGGGCTCCCCGACGCGGCCGGAGGCATGGACGCCATGAACGAATTCCCCGAATCGGATTGGAAGCTCCTGCGCGAGCTGCAGCCGGTCGCGCTCGAGCCCGACGCGAAGCAGTGGAAGGGCGAATGGATCGACGAGCCCGGCCACACCGCGTGCTTCTGCACCACGAACCCCCGGGAAATGACCCCCATCGTCGTGTACCGGTGAGCTTGCGTCTGCTAAAATGGGCGCGAAGACGCCCCCAGGAGGCCCCATGCGCTCGATCGCTTTTCTCGCCGCCCTGACGTTCGCCGTGCCCGCCCTCGCCGCCGGGGAGCCCTCGACGTTCGGAGCGCCGCTCACCGTCGCCGAGACGACGCCCCTGGCCGAGGCCCTGGCCAAGCCCGAGGCCTTCGCCGGCAAGGAGGTGCTCGTGGAGGCGGCCGTGACCAAGTCCTGCAAGAAGAAGGGCTGCTGGCTCGTGCTCAAGGACGGAGACAGCGAGGTGCGCGTCACTTTCAAGGATTACGGCTTCTTCGTGCCCAAGGGCCTTTCCGACCGGCGCGCGCGCGTGCAGGGCGTGCTCTCGCGCAAGACCTTGTCGGTCAAGGAGGCGAAGCACTTCCTGAAGGACGAGGGCGCGTCGAAGGAGGAGATCAGGAAGGTGACGGCTCCCGTCGAGTCGGTATCCTTCGTGGCGTCGGGCGTGGTCTTGCTGCCCAAGAGCTGACCCCGTGAGGACCGTTCCCAAGCCCGTCGCCGCCGGCGCCGTCCTGTCCTTGCTCGCGGTCATCTTCGGCTTCGCGCTGGGCGGGGCCTTCGGCGCCGCCGAGGCGGCGATCAAAGGCCGCCTGGAAAGCTCGGGGGCCGCCGCCCTCGAGACGGTTTACAAGGGAGACGCCGCGGCGATGGACGCGGTCGTCAAGAAGTCCTGGGCGTACCTGCAGCGGGCGCACCTTCACGGCGGGGCGCTGGGGACGGCGGGGCTGGCGTCGATCGCGCTCATGATCCTGCTCTGCCCTTTGACCTTGCCCGCGCAGCTCAGCGCCTTGGCCTTCGGCTCGGGAGCGCTGCTCTACTCTGCGTTCTGGCTGCTGGCCGGGTTCATGGCCCCGGGCATGGGGAGCACCGGGGCCGCCAAGGAGGCGCTCGAGCTCGTCGCGATCCCCGGGGCGGGCCTTTCCCTGCTGGGGGCGCTCGGGACCTTGTTCTGCGTCGCGAAGGCCTCTTTCTTCTCCCCGAAGAGCTGACGATACCGTCACGCGCCCTCCATGGCCCGTCGCCGGCCTCGACGTTATAATCGGAGCGACGGCGAAGGAGGACAGCCATGCTCGGAACGCAGGCGCCGGGACCGTTTTGCCAAAGCTGCGGCATGCCCATGGAGAACCCCGAGGACCGCGGCACGGAGGCCGACGGGCTCATGGCCGAGGACTACTGCCGGTTCTGCTTTCAGAGCGGGATGTTCACGGAGCCCCGGCTCGGCCTCGAGGAGATGATCGGGCGCGGGCCCGACGCCGAGGGGCGGCGCCGGCGCATCCCGGGGTTGAAGCGCTGGGCGGCTCAGGAGCGGCGGCCCTGAGCGAGCGGCTTGCTCACGTTCCAGCGCTCGAGCTTGTGCAGGTTTCTCACCATGAAGCGCGCGAGGAACAACGGATAGCCCCGCTGGTGGAGCCGCTCGGCGGACAGCTCCTTCATGCGGCTGACCGTAAGCTCCGGGTGCGTGAAGCGCCCTCCCGAGTAGCAGTAGCTGCAGTAGGAATGGCTTTTGCGCCCGTCGGAATACGTGCCGCCGCCTTTCGGGTCCTTCTCGAGAGGCAGCCCGCAACTCTGGCAATCGTTGTGACTGATCATACCCGCACCCCCCCGGCGGTGAGCCGTACGGAAGGGGACGCAACGGTTCGGCCTGTAACGATTCGTGCCCCCGGGGCACTCACTTCTGTACAATCTTGAATATTCCGGAGGATCCATGCCCGTCGATATCGAAGCCGGTGTGCGCGACTACTACGGCAAGACGCTGAAAAGCGGCGCCGACCTCAAGACCGACGCCTGCTGCTCGCCGTCGTCTTTGCCCAAGCCGGTGCGCGAGGCGCTCGCGAAGGTCCACGAGGAGGTGACCTCGCGCTACTACGGCTGCGGCTTGACCATCCCCAGCGAGCTCAAGGGCCTGAGCGTGCTCGACCTGGGCTCCGGCTCGGGGCGGGACTGCTATATTCTTTCGCAGCTCGTCGGCGCCTCCGGGCGCGTGACCGGCGTCGACATGACCGAGGAGCAGCTGGAGGTGGCCGAGCGCAACCGCGAGCGCCACGCGAAGACCTTCGGCTACGGCAACGTGGAGTTCCTAAAGGGAGATATCTCCCGCCTCGACCAGGCCGGGCTCAAGGACGCGTCCTACGACCTCATCGTGTCCAACTGCGTCATCAACCTGGCGCGCGACAAGGCGGCGGTGCTGCGCGAGGCGAGGCGGGTGCTCAAGGAGGGCGGCGAGCTGTACTTCTCCGACGTTTACGCCGACCGGCGCGTGCCCGAGGAGCTCAAGAACGACCCGGTGCTGTACGGCGAGTGCCTGGGCGGCGCGCTGTACTGGAACGACTTCCTGCGGCTGGCCAAGGCCGCCGGCTTCGCCGACCCGCGCCTGGTCGAGTCCCGGCCGCTGGCGCTCGACGCGGGACCGATAAGGGAGCGGGCGGGGCACATCGGGTTCTACTCGGCGACGTATCGCCTGTTCAAGCTCGAGGGGCTCGAGCCCGCCTGCGAGGACTACGGGCAGGCCGTTCGCTACAAAGGAACCATCGCGGACGCGCCCAGGTCCTTCACGCTCGACGGGCATCACCATTTCGAGGCGGGGCGAATCATGACGGTGTGCGGCAACACCTCGCTGATGCTCGCCAAGAGCCGCTTCGCCCGGCACTTTGATTTCTTCGGCGACATGACGGCTCATTTCGGCATCTTCCCGGGCTGCGGGACCGATATCCCGTTCACGACCGAGACGAGGAACGACGGTGCCTGCTGCTAAATGGGCCGAGGCGGACGTCACCGCGCAGGGGAAGGCCCGCGCCAAGGTCGAGCCCGCGAGCCTCGAGACGCTGTGGCTCAACACCGGGACCTTGTGCAACATCGAGTGCGCGCACTGCTACATCGAGTCCTCCCCGCGCAATGACCGCCTCGAGCACCTGAGGCTGGCCGAGATCCGGCCCTTCCTGGAGGAGGCCCGGGACGCGGGCGCGCGCGAGATCGGCTTCACCGGCGGGGAGCCGTTCATGAACCCCGACCTGATCGCGATGGCCGCGGAGTGCCTGGAGCGCGGCTTTTCGGCGCTGATCCTGACCAACGCGATGGCCCCGATGATGAATCGCCGGCGCGAGCTGCTCGAGCTGCTCACGCGCCGCGGCCCGGGGCTGCGCCTGCGGGTGTCGCTCGACCATCACATCGCGGCGGCGCACGACGCGGAGCGCGGCGCGGGATCCTACGCTAAGACCGTGGCCGGCCTGCGCTGGCTGCTCGACTCGGGCTTCGAGGTGTCCGTCGCGGGCCGCTCCTTCGTCGACGAGGAGGAGAGCGCGGCGCGCGAGGGCTACCGCCGCGCGCTCGGACGCGACGTCGAGCTGACGGTGTTCCCCGAGATGGGCGTCCCGGGGGAACTGCCCGAGATCACGACCGAGTGCTGGGGCCTGCTCGGCAGGGCGCCCGAGTCGATGATGTGCGCCTCCTCGCGCATGGTGGTCAAGCGCCGCGGCGCGGATAAGCCCGCCGTCGTCGCCTGCACCTTGATACCGTACGATCCCCGCTTCGAGCTCGGCGCGACCTTGCGCGAGTCGTGGCGCCCGGTCGCGCTGCAGCACCCGCACTGCGCGTCGTTCTGCGTGCTGGGCGGCGGCTCCTGCTCGACGTGAGCGTCAGCGTCGTCGTGCCCGTGCACGCGCGCGGCGCCGAGTGGCTGCCGCGCATACTCGCGCGCCTGGCGGAGGTCCCCGAACTCGAGGTGATCTGCGCCGGCGACGCCCCCCCGCCGACGGCCGGCGGCGCTCGTTTCGTGCGCGCGGACGGCCCCTCGCGCGCGGCGCGGCTCCAGGCGGGCATCGACGCGGCCTCGCACGACACCATCCTGCTGCATCACCCGCGCAGCCTCGTGCCGGCCGAGGGCCTGAGCTGGCTGGCCCGGCGCGCGGGACGGGCGGGCTGGGGCGGCTTCACCCACGCCTTCGACTGGGACCACCCGCTGCTGCGCTTCACGAGCTGGTACTCCAACCGGGTGCGCGCCCCGCGCGGCATCGTCTACCTGGATCATTGCGTGTTCTTCGACCGCAGGCTCCTGACCCGGCCGATCCCGCCCGTGGACATATTCGAGGACACCGAGCTGTCCTTGATCCTGCGCGAGAGCGGCCCCCCCGCGCTCGCGCCCTTCGTCGCGACGACCTCGGCGGTGCGCTTCCGCGCCAACGGCCCCTGGCGCCAGGCCTGGCTCAATCAGCGGATGAAGCTGGCCTACCTGCTCGGCGCCTCCCACCGGGGCATGAACGCGCGCTACGAGCGCGGGCTGGGCCTGAACAGCTAAACTGTCGGGGTGAGCCAGGCCCTGCCCATCGCGGCGTTCCGCGACAAGATCGTCTCCGAACTCGGCCGCGCCGGAAGCCTGATCCTGACCGCGCCGACCGGCAGCGGCAAGTCCACGCAAACGCCGCAATATCTTCTGGATTCGTGTCCCGGGAAGATGCTCGTTCTGGAACCCAGGCGTCTGTCGGCGCGAAGTCTCGCGGGACGCGTGGCCGTCGAAACGAGAACCGGTCTTGGAACCATGATCGGCTACCAAGTCCGTTTCGACAGCCGTTGTGGTCCCGGCACGAAGGTCGTTTTCCAGACCTACGGCGTCTTCATCGCCCAGATGCTGCGCGACCCCTCCCTCGAGGGCGTCTCGGCCGTTCTCCTCGACGAGTTCCACGAGCGCAGCCTCGACTGCGACCTCGCCCTCGCCCGGCTCAAGGCCCTGCGCGCGGGCAAGCGCCCCGATCTTAAGATCGCGGTCATGTCCGCGACGCTGGAGGCCGAAGCGCTCGCGCGCTACCTGCCGCAGGCGGCCGCCGTGTCGGTGCCGGGGCGGCTGTTCCCCGTCGCCATACGCCATCATCCGCTCGAAGCGCGCACCGGCCCCGCCGAGGGCGCCTTGGCGGCGCTCAAGGATCTCGCCCGCGAGGGTCTCGACGGCTCGGTGCTGATCTTCATGCCCGGCCTGCGCGAGATCCGGCGGGCGCTCACCGTGCTCGCGCCGTACTGCCGCGAGCAGGACCTGGAGCTGCACGGCCTGCACGGGGGCATGGACTTAAACGCGCAGCAAAGCGTCCTCGAGGAGTCCCCCCGCCGCCGCGTCATCGTCGCCACCAACGTGGCGGAGACCGGCCTGACCATCCCGCAGGTGACCATGGTCATCGACAGCGGCCAGCACCGCGTCGCGGCGTATGACGCCGCGCGCGGCATCAACACCCTTTATCTGTCCCGCATCAGCCCCGGCAACGCCGACCAGCGCGCGGGCCGCGCCGGACGCACCGCGCCGGGGCGCTGCGTGCGCCTGTGGTCGCGCGCCGACGAGGCGGGCATGGCCCCGAGCCTGACGCCCGAGATCGTCCGCCTCGAGCTCAGCGCGCTGCGCCTGCGGGCCGCGTCCTTGCCCGACGCGCTCGACTGGGTCACGCCGCCCAAGCCCGAGGCCTGGACGGCGGCCGGGCGCGCGCTCGAGGCGCTCGGCGCCGTCGACGCGCAAGGCCGCGTCACGGAGAAAGGGCGCGCCCTTCTGCGCTATCCCGCGCCGCCCCGGCTGGCCGCCGTGCTCGAGGCGGCCCGCGCCCTCGGTCCCGAGGCCTATGAGCGCGCCTCGGCCATGGCCGCCGTCTTCGAGACCGCCCACGACCTGCGCCCCGGCCAGGCGGCCGACCTTACGGCCCTGGCCGCCGACCTGCTCGCCGGGGCGCGCGAGGAAGTGTCGAGAGAAGCGTCCGAGGTCTTCCGCCAGTTCAAACGTCTTTATCGGGACGGCGGCGGCGCCTGCGCGCCGTCTCCGGACGCGCTGCCGCTTGCCTGGCTCGACGCCTTCGGCGACCGGCTCGCGGCGCGCGAGGGCGAGGGGTTCTTCTACCGGCTCGGAGACGGGCGGGGAGCGCTGTTGCCGGGCCTCCCGGACGCCCCGCCGCTCCTGCTCGCGCTCGACATCCGGGAGCGCGCGGGAGGGGGGCAGGCGCGTCAGATCGGGATTAATTTATTTCTGGGCTTCACGCCGGAGATGATCGAGCGCGCCTTCCCGGGAGAGTGCGTCTGGACGCCGTCGTCCGAGTTCGACGAGCGAAAGCAGCGGGTCGTCAAAGAAGACCGGCTCCTCTTTCGAGGACTTGTCGTATCTCGCCGCGAGGTCTCCGCTCGCAGGGAAGATAAAAAACTCGCCGCCGAGCTATGGGCGGAGAAGTTCGCCTCCGGAGAATTACGGCACCCCGGCCTCGACGACCGAGCGCTCCAGCTCGTCGTGCGCATCGCGCTGGCGCGCCGGCTTTTTCCCGACATGGGTTATCCCGAGATGAGCGCCGACGACTGGCGGCTGATCTACGGCGAGGCCTGCGCCGGGAAGAACTCGCTCAAGGACATCGAGCGCGTGAGCCTGATCCCGCACATCGAGGGCTACCTGGGCCGGGCCCTCGCGGACTTCCTCGACCGCGCGCTGCCGGCGTCCAAGAAGCTGCCCTCCGGCAGGACCGGGCGCTTCACCTATCACGAGACCCATCCGCCGGAGCTGTCCGCGCGCCTGGGCGACTTCGTCAAGATGACGGGGACTTTGAGCTTATGCGAGGGGCGCCTGCCCGTCACCTTCGACGTGCTCGCGCCGAATCATCGCACCGTGCAGAAGACCAAGGACTTGTCGTCATTCTGGGCCAACGCGTATCCGACGGTCAAGAAGGAGCTTCAGCGGCGCTATCCGCGGCATCCCTGGCCGTGACTCGCACCGGCGCGAGTTCGACTGTTTCCGGAAACAGTCAGGCCGAGACGGCCAGGTAATACCACTCCTCGCCGATGCCCGCCCCCTCGTAGGGCATGACGACGACGCCGTCCTCGGGCGCGCTCAACTCGGCGCCGTCGGTGTAGCGGGCGAGGAGCTCCCCCTTCTTCACGGCGTCGAAGTTCCTCCAGGGCCGCGCGAGGGCCCCCTCGCGCCCGCGCCGGACGACCGACGTCAGGCGCAGCGGACGCGGCGCCGGGAGCCGGGGCTTGCCCGTGATCAGGCCGAAGTGGCCGAGCGTGCGCAGCGCCGCGAGGAAGGCGAACTCGGCCGCGGCGGGGTCGTCGTTCTGGCCCGCTTCCACCGTCAGCGCGCGCTTGCCGAGCTTCTGGGCGCATTCCGTCGTCGTGACGGCGTCGGAGCCGGCGTACAGCGCGGACCAGCCGGTGAGCAGATAGCCCGCGCCCAGCGCGTCGGCCCAGCGCCTCACGGGCACGGACTCGTCGTCGAGAAACACGAACGGGGAGGTCGGAGCCTGCGTGCCGTGCAGGTCGAGGACGGCGTCGTGCGCGGACATCAAGGCGACCAGCTCGTCGGCGAGCCTTTGCTCATGGGTGGCGGGCGCGGGATGCCTCCGCGCGACGCGGTTGAGGTTCTCCTCGACGAAGTGAAGGCCGCGCGCGACAGCCTCGGCGTTCACGCGAGGGATCACGGTCACTTGCCCGCGCACGAGCGACACGCTCCCGTCCCGGAGCTGCGCCGCGAGCCGCTCGAGGCCGATCACGCCCGGCTTCTCCTCGCCGTGCACGCCGCCGAGCAGGAGGACGCGCGGACCCGGGCCCCGGCTGAAGAAGCGTGACGCGTCGATCAACGCGAGAGCACGGCGAAGGCGACGGCGTGGTCGCGGCCGTGGGAGAGCGAGAGCTTGAGGCCGCGCACCCGCTTGCCGTGGATCTTGACCGACGGCCGACCGTCCTTGCCGCGCTTGACCGAGATCGCGGTCAGGGGCACCTCGGCCTTGCCCAGGGCCTTGTACACGGCCTCCTTGGCGGCGAAGCGCACGGCGAAATGAGGCCAGGGGTTCTTCTTGCTCCGGCAGTAGGCGATCTCGTGCGCGGAGAACACGCGCGGGAGGAACTTGGGGTTGCGGCGCGCGAGCGACTTGATCCGCGAGATTTCGACGAGGTCGACCCCGAGCTCCATCTACTCGACCGTGACGCTCTTGGCCAGGTTGCGGGGCTGGTCGACGTCGCAGCCGCGCAGGTCGGCGACGTGGTAGGCCAGCAGCTGCAGCGGGATGATGTTCACGATCGGCGAGAGAATCTCGGGGACCGGGGGCAGGCGCAGCACGGCCTCGCAGCCCTCGAACTCGCCCTGGCCCTCGGTGGCGACCACGATCACCTGCGCGCCGCGCGCCTTGACCTCCTCGAGCGACGAAAGGGTCTTCTCGAGGACGCGCGACCGGGTCGCGATCACGACGACCGGCATCTCGGCGTCGATGAGCGCGATCGGACCGTGCTTGAGCTCGCCGGCGGGATAGCCTTCGGCGTGTATATACGAGATCTCTTTGAGCTTCAGGGCCGCTTCCAAGGCGATCGGGTAATTCACATATCGGCCGATAAAAAGAAAATGCTCCTTCTTCGCGAACTTCTTCGCGACCGCGAGGATCTGCTTGTCGAGCTTGATCGCGGCGCGGATCCAGCCCGGCACCTTGACGAGATCGTCGACGAACGCGCGGCCCTGGGCCTCGGTCATGGAGCCCCGGCCGATGGCGGCGTGGAGGGTGAGCACGGCGAGCGAGGTCAGCTGTCCGATGAAGGCCTTCGTGGAGGCGACCCCGAGTTCGGGGCCGCAGTGCGTGTACAGGGTCCAGTCGGCCGCGCGCGTGAGCGCGGAGCCGACGGTGTTGCAGACGGCGAGGACCTTGGCGCCCCTTTCTTTGGCGATCTTGACGGCGGCCAAGGTGTCGGCGGTCTCGCCGGACTGAGAAACGGCTATGACCAGATCGTCGGGACCGACCGTCGTTTCCCGGTAGCGGAACTCCGACGCGGTTTCCACCCTTGTCGGCACGCCGATCAAGGTCTCGAACCAGTATTGGCCGACGAGGCACGAGTGATAGGCGGTGCCGCAGGCGATCATCTGGACCGAACGGATATTTTTGAGCAGATCGGCGTTCATCCCGCAGTCGCGCTCGAGGACGCCCTTGAGCGGGAACAGGCGGCCGCGCATCGTGTCCTCGCAGGACATCGGCTGGTCGTGGATCTCCTTGAGCATGAAGTGGCGGTAGCCGGACTTCTCCGCCATCGTGCGGTCCCAGGTGATGTTGACCGGGGCTTTCTCCAGGCGCTTGCCGGCAAGGTTGAAGAAGGTCGCGCCGTCCTTCTTGAGGACGGCCATCTCGCCGTCCTCGAGGAACACGGCCTTGCGCGTGTAGGCGAGGAAGGCGGGCACGTCGGAGCCGAGGTAGGTCTCCCCGTCGCCGAGGCCGATGATCAAAGGCGAGGCGGTCTTGGCCGCGATTATCACGCCCGGGGCCTTCGACCAGAGCACGGCGACCGCGTAGGCGCCGCGGACGTCGGCCAGCGCTCGGCGGACGGCCTCGAACAGCAGCGGTTCTTGAATCGCGCCGCCCTTGGGCGGCGCGCCCGGCGGCTGCAGGAGCTCGAGCTTTTCGGCGACGAGATGCGCGAGCACCTCGGTGTCGGTCTCGCTGGCGAACTTGGCGCCGGCGGCGCTCAGGCGGTCCTTGATCTCGAGGTAGTTCTCGATGATGCCGTTGTGGATGACCGCGACCGTGCCGGTCGGGTCGGTGTGAGGGTGGGCGTTGACCTCGTTGGGCTTGCCGTGCGTCGCCCAGCGGGTGTGGCCCAGGGCGACCGAGCCGGTCAGCGGGCTGGCGGCCAGGACCGCGGCGAGGTTGGTCAGCTTGCCCTGGGCGCGGCGACGCTCGATGACGCCGTCGACGATGGACGCCAGGCCGGAGGAGTCGTAGCCCCGGTACTCGAGGCGCTTGAGGCCCTCCATGAGCAGGGGGACGGCTTGCTTAGGCCCGACGTAGCCGACTATTCCGCACATAGGTTATTCGGAACCCGGACGAGGCGGCATCAATCGATCGCCCGGCGCATCTCGGAGACGGCGGTCTTGAGCCCCACGAACACGGAGCGCGCGACGATCGAGAAGCCTATGTTGAGCGCGGACATGTGCGGGATGCGGGCGACGGGGGCCACGTTGTGGTAGTCGAGGCCGTGGCCGGCGTGCACGACGATGCCCATCTCCCAGGCCATGTAGGCGGCGAGCTCGAGGCGCTCGAGCTCGAGCTTCTGCTTGGGCTTGCTGTGCGTCTTGGAGTAGTCGCTGGTGTCGAGCTCGACGATGTCGGCGCCGATGTTGCGCGCCGCGCGCACGGCCGGGGCCTCGGGGGCCACGAACAGGCTGACCTCGACGCCCGCTTTCTTGAGCTTGGCGATGGTCTTGGCGAGGCTCTTGCCGTTGCGCGCCAGATCGAGGCCGCCCTCGGTCGAGACCTCGCCGGGACGCTCGGGCACGAGGCAGACCGAGGTCGGGCGGGCCTTGAGCACGGAGGCGATGATCTTGGCGTCGTCGCTGATCTCCACGTGAGTCTCGCCCTTGAGGCGGCAGAGCTTGAGCACGTCGGAGTCCTGGATGTGGCGGCGGTCGCGGCGGAGATGGCAGACGATGATGTCGGCGCCGGACTGGCGCGCGACCTGCGCGGCCTGCACGGGATCGGGATCGATGTCGAGGCGCGCCTGGCGCAGCGTCGCGACATGGTCGATGTTCACGCCCAGCTTCAGCTTCTGCTCGGTCTTCATCCGTGTCTCTCCTCTCCGGCTCCCGTCTCCGTCAGATAAATATTCGCGATCCCGTCCGCGAGCCTGCGGTTCTCCGCGTCCCGAGGCCCCTCGACGAGCACGCGCAGCACCGGCTCGGTGCCCGAGTAGCGCACGAACACGCGTCCGCGGCCCGCGAGGCTCTTCTCCGCCGCGCCGATCGCCGCCGAAGTGCGCGCGAGCGAGGCGACCGCGGGCTTGCGCTCGACGCGGATGGCGCGCAGCACCTGCGGCGTGGCCTTATACAGGCGTCCGAGCGCGCTCATCGGCTTGCCCGACTCGCGCCAGGCGGCCAAGGTCTGCAGGCCGGTCAGCATGCCGTCGCCGGTCGGGGCGAAGTCCCGAAAAACGACGTGGCCGGAATTCTCGCCGCCGAGGCTCAGACCCTCGCGCTCGATGGCCTCCGTCACGTAGCGGTCGCCGACCGGGGTCGTGACCGCCTCGACGCCGAGGCCGCGCAGGTAGGACAGCAGGCCGAAGTTCGACATGACCGTCACGGCGACCTTGCCGCCCTTGAGGGCGCCCCGCCGCAGCAGCCGCGCGGCGGCCGCGGCGATCAGCGCGTCGCCGTCGAGGAGCTTGCCGCGCTCGTCGCAGATCAGCGCGCGGTCGGCGTCGCCGTCGAGCGCGATGCCGGCGTCGGCGCGGCGTCGCACGACCTCGCGGCGCAGCGCCTCGGTCGCGGTCGCGCCGCAGCCGGCGTTGATGTTCCTTCCGTTCGGCTTGACGCCGATGGCGAACACGGTCGCGCCGAGCTCGGCGAGCAGCTTCGGCGCGAACGCCGAGGCCGCGCCGTGGGCGCAGTCCACGACGACGCGCGCCCCGTCGAGGTCGAGCGTCGCGGGGAAGGCGCTCTTGAGAAAATCGAGGTAGATCGCGCCGCGGTCGGCGGCCGCGAACGGGGCCTTGGAGAGCGCGGGAGGCGCGGGACGCCCCATGCGCCCCTCGACGTCGAGCTCGAGCGCGGGGGCCATCTTGAAGCCCGCCCCGTCGAAGAACTTGATCCCGTTGTACTCCGCGGGGTTATGGCTCGCCGAGATCACGACGCCGGCGAAGCAGCCCAGGCGCGGCGCCAGGTAGGACACGGCGGGCGTGGGGATGACGCCGAGGTCGAGCGCGCGCACGCCGGCGGCGGAGAAGCCCGAGAGCAAAGAGCGCAGCAGCGCCGGGCCGGAGCCGCGCGTGTCGCGGCCGACGGCGATGAGCGGGGCATGGCCGTTGATCTTGACGCCCTGACGCGCGAGCAGGACCTTCGCGGCATGATAGGCCAGCGCGCGGACGGACTCGGGGCGGAGATTCCCCTCGCCGGGGATGCCGCGCACTCCGTCGGTGCCGAACAGGGTCTTCATGCGGCCTCCGAAACGGCGCGCAGGGTCTCGACGACGCGGCGGGTCTCGAGGACGTCATGCACGCGCAAGATCGACACGCTGCTGAAGCAAGACCAGGAGGCTATGGACAAGGACGCCGCGAGACGGTCCTCCGCTCCGTTGTCATTCAAGATCTTTCCGAACATCGATTTCCGGGAGACGCCCAGGAGGACGGGGGCGATCGAGGACAGCTCGCCGGCCCGGCGGATGAGGGTCAGGTTATGATCCAACGTCTTCCCAAAACCGATGCCGGGGTCCACCCAAACGCGATCCGCGCGGCCTCCGGCCGCGACGAACGAATTGAGGCGACCTTGCAGGAACCGGGAGACCTCGGCGAAACAATCTTGGTAGGTCGGGTTGGACTGCATCGTCTTGGGAGAGTCGCCCAGCATGTGCATCAAAATCACTTTTTGGGCCCGCAGAGCGACGCCGATCATATCCTTGTCCGCGCGGAGCGCGGACACGTCGTTGAGGATCGCGGCCCCGGCATCCAAGGCCTCCGAGGCGATGACGGACTTGTCGGTATCGATCGAGAGCTGGAGCGTAAGTCGCTTCGCGACTTCACGGATGACGGGGATCACGCGCGAGCGCTCGACGTCTTCGGCAACGGCAACGGATCCGGGACGCGTGGACTGGCCTCCGAAATCAAGGATGTCGGCGCCTTCACCGGCGAGCTTCAGCGCGCGCTCGACCGCGGCCTCGTATGTGTTCGCGCGGCTTCCCTCGTGGAACGAGTCCGGAGTGCAATTCACG
Organism: Elusimicrobiota bacterium; assembly: GCA_036676805.1. Lineage (GTDB taxonomy): Bacteria > Elusimicrobiota > Elusimicrobia > UBA1565 > UBA9628 > GWA2-66-18. The sequence goes on along the minus strand of JAKFCD010000116.1, from coordinate 20,821 downwards.
ATGCCCATGATCAACGGCTTATGAAATCGCTTCGCGATTTCATTCACCGGCGTCGGCGTGGCCATCGTCGAGGTCATGCCCGCGCCGCGGCCAGAATATTATCCACCTCGTCGCCGCTGAGCACCTCGCGGTCGAAGAGCGACTGGGCCAAGGTATCGAGCACCTTCTTATTCGTCGCCAGGATGTCGCGCGCCTTGGCCTGCGCCTCGGTCACGAGGCGCTTCACTTCCTCGTCGACCAATTGCATGGTCCGCTCGGAGAAGGCCCCGCCCTTGTTGAGGTCGCGGCCCATGAACATCTCCTGATCGGGCTTCTTGAGCGACAGCGGCCCGACGGCGTCGCTCATGCCGAACTCGGTGACCATGCGCGTGGCGTAGGCCGTGGCCTTGGACAGGTCGTCGGCGGCGCCGGTCGTGATCTCGTTGAAGGCGAGCTCCTCGGCGGCGCGCCCGCCGAGCAGGATGGCCAGGCGGTTGGTGATGTCGAGCCGAGAGGTCAGATACTTGTCCTCGAGCGGCAGCTGGAGCGTGTAGCCCAGCGCGAAGCCGCGCGAGAGGATGGAGACCTTGTGCACGGGATCGGTGCCCGGGAGCATCTTCGCCACGAGGGTGTGGCCGCACTCGTGGTAGGAGACGATCTTCTTCTCGCGCTCGGACATGATGTTGGAGCGCTTCTGGGGGCCGGCCATGACCCGCTCGATGGCCTCCTCGAGGTCGGAGAGCTCGACGACCTCTTTGTTCTTGCGCGCGGCGAGCAGGGCGCCCTCGTTGATGACGTTGGCGAGGTCCGCGCCGGCGAAGCCGGGGGTGCGGCGGGCGACGACGGCGAGGTTCGCGTCGGGCGCCATCTTCACGAGGGTGGAGTGGACCTTCAGAATCTCCTCGCGCCCCTTCGCGTCGGGCACCGGGACGTTGATCTGCCGGTCGAAGCGCCCGGGGCGCAGCAAAGCGGTGTCGATGACGTCGGGGCGATTGGTCGCGGCGATGAGGATGATGCCCTGGTTCTGCTCGAAGCCGTCGAGCTCGATGAGCAGCTGATTGAGCGTCTGCTCGCGCTCGTCGTGGCCGCCGCCGATCCCGGCGAAGCGCGCGCGGCCCACCGCGTCGAGCTCGTCGATGAAAATGACGGCGGGCGCGGCCTTCTTGGCCTGGTCGAACAGGTCGCGCACGCGCGAGGCGCCGACGCCGACGAACATCTCGACGAACTCGGAGGCGGAGGCGGAGAAGAAGGGGACGCCCGCTTCGCCGGCGACCGCGCGCGCGAGCAAGGTCTTGCCCGTGCCGGGGGGCCCGAAGAGCAGGACGCCCCGCGGCATCTTGCCGCCCAGCTTCTGATACTTGTCGGGGGTCTTCAGGAAGTCCACGACCTCGCGCAGCTCCTCCTTGGACTCCTCGCAGCCGGCGACGTCGGCGAAGGTGGTCTTCTTCTTCTTCTCGTCGACCATCTTGGCCTTGGAGCGGCCGAAGGACATCGCCTGCTTGCCGCCGACCTGGACCTGGCGGATGACGAAGAACCACCAGAGGAAGAAGAAGAGCAGGATGCCGCCGAGGTTCAGCGCGAAGGCGTACATGCCGCTGCGGTCCCGCTCGCCCTCGAAGGTCGAGACCTTGTGCGCCTCGAGGTCCTCGACGAGCTTCGGGTCGGGCAGGGGAAGGGTGCGGAAATGCTGGGTCTGGCCCTTCTTGTCGCGGTAGTCGCCGCTGATGAGGTCCGGCCGCATGCGGACCTGGGTGATGGTGCCCTCGCGCAGGCGCGCCTTGAACTCGGAATAGGGGATCTCCGCCTCGACGGGGACGGTCTTGACGCTGTTGAACAGCGTCAGCAGGAGCACGAAGCCCATGCCCCAGATCACGAGCTGCTTCAGATTCTTATTGTCCACTCGATTTCAACACTCCCACGCAAGGCAGCTGCCGATAGCGCTCGTCGTAATCCAGGCCGAAGCCCACGACGAACTCGTTCGGGATCGGAAATCCCACGTATTTCGGCGAAAAGGGGGTCTTGCGGCAATCGGTCTTGTCGAGCAAGGTGCAGACCTCGAGCGAGCTCGGCCGGTGGGCGCGCAAGGTCTCGGTGAGCGAGGTCAGGGTCAGGCCCGTGTCCACGATGTCCTCGATGAGCAGCAGGTGCTTGCCCTCCGGGCTCTGGCGCAGGTCGAGCAAGGTCCGGATCGCCCCGGTCGAGGCCGTGCCCGCGTAGGAGGAGACCGCGACGAAATCCGTCTCGACGTCCACCTCGGGCCCGATCGCGCGCAACAGGTCGGCCAAAAAGATGACCGAGCCCTTGAGCACCCCCACGACCATCAGGCGCTTGCCCGCGTAATCGCGCGTGATCTCGGCTCCCAGCTCCTTGATCCGGGCCTGGAGGGTCGCTTCATCGATCAAAACCCGGCTCAAAGCGGGATGCAAGGCGGTTTGGCTGCTCATGATCGATCATTTTACCTTTTACCTCTCTCTCTTATCAAGGAAGCCCCGCGACCAACGTCGATACGGGCCGGGGAGGGGAAGCAACCCTCGCCGATAGCCCGCCGCGTCGGCGTCCGCCGAAGGCGAAGGCACGCCCCCCGCAAACCTCGGCGCCGCATGAGGGGCGTCGGCGGAGGCCCGGCGGCGGCTTCATGTCCTGAGGGGCGTGGGGGCGCCGCGCTGTTTGCGCTCGAAGCGCGGTCGACCCCGAGCGAGGCTCAATGCCGAGCGGCCCCGAAGGACATGAAGCCGCCGCCGGGCCGACCCGAGCGTTCCTCACCCGAGCCGGATTGTGACGGGGCGTGACCGGAGGGTGGACGGTTGGGGATTGGTCTGCTACAATTCCGCACGATGCCCGCCCCGCTCGAACTGGCCTTTTCCATCCTCGTCGTCGACGACGAGCCGGACGCCCGCGTCATCCTCCGCGGCGAGCTGGAGAAGGTGCCCGGGGTGACCCTGAAGGTCGCCACCGCGGGCACGGGCGACGAGGCCCTCAACAAGCTCAAGGACACCCCCTACGACCTCGTTTTCCTCGATTACCGGCTGCCCCCCACCAACGGCCTCGACATCCTCGAGAAGATCCGCCAGCACCACCCCAAGACCGCCGTCGTGATGACGACCGCGGCCGGCAACGAGCAGGTGGCCGTGGCGGCGATGAAAAAGGGCGCGATGGACTACATCACGCAGAAGGACCTGCGCCAGACCGACCTCGGCCAGCTGCTGCGCCGGGTCATCGAGATCCGCGACCTGGTCAACCAGAACATGGAGCTGCGCCAGGTCAACCAGATGAAGAACGAGTTCATCGCGAACGTCTCGCACGAGCTGCGCACGCCGCTGACGGTCGTCATAGGCTACGCGAACACGATGCGCGACGGCAGCATGGGCCCCCTCAACGAGGCCCAGCAGAAGGCGCTGGGCTCGATGATCGACCGCGCCGAGGGCTTGATGGCCACCCTCAACAACATCCTGCGCATCCGCGAGGTCCACGAGGGCCGCAGGCAGATGCTCCTCAAGCCCGTCGAGCTCAACGCGCTCGTCAAGGCCGCGCTCGAGCGCGCGGGGCGCGAGGTCCGCCGCCGCAAGCTGAAGCTGATGTCCGATCAGCAGGCGTCCGAGATCTGGGTGCTGGCCGACGAGGAGAAGCTCGGGGACGTCATCGACAACCTTCTCTCCAACGCGTGCAAGTTCAGCCCGGTCGAAGGGCCACTGCGCGTGATCGTGGCGACGGAGAAAGGCCACGCGCGCCTGTCCGTCGTCGACGCCGGCCCCGGAGTGCCGCCCGAGGTCCTGCCCCACATCTTCGACACCTTCTCCGCCGCCAACCAGGGTCCGACGCGGGAGTACGCGGGCCTCGGCCTCGGCCTGCCGCTGGCCAAGCAGATCGTCGAGTCCCACGGCGGCCGCATCTGGATCGAGAGCGAAGGCTCCGGCCGGGGCACCACCGCGCGCCTGGAGCTGCCCGTCTCCGCCAAGGACGCGGCCCCGGCCGTCGTCGACGGCTCCGAGGCCGTGCGCAAGAAGCGCGTGCTCATAGTAGAGGACAACCCCGACCTGGTCGAGGTCCTCATGCTGTTCCTCTCCAGCGTCAGCCGCAACCTGTCGATCGCGACGGCGCGCTCCGGCTTCGAGGCGCTCGAGCGCATCGAGGAGGAGCTGCCCAGCCTCGTCATCCTCGACGTCATGATGCCCGGCATGGACGGCTTCGAGGTGCTCTCCCGGCTCAAGCGCCTGCCCGCCGAGAAGCGCCCGCCGGTGATGGTGCTGACCGGCTACGCCGACGCGCTCTCCCGCGCCAAGGAAGCCGGCGCCGACGAGGTCATGCTCAAGCCCTTCGAGAAGAACGCCTTCGTCAAGAAGGTCCTGCAGCTGCTCGGCGCCCCCGCCGCCGTCCACTGAGATGGCGGCCCGATGAAACGCTCGACCGTCGTCGTGCTGTGCGGCGGGAGGTCCGCGGAACGGCTGGTCTCCCTCGTGTCGGCGCAGTGCGTGGTGGCATCCCTCGACGAGAAACGATTCAAAGTCAGACTGATTCATATCGGGACGGACAACGGATGGGTGGAGATCTCATCCGGGCGCCTTCTGGCCGAGACGCCGGACTCGCTGCATGGCGGAGGAGCTTCGGTGCTTCGCCTTCGGCGGAACGGAAGGAACGTCGATCCCTGGAAACTGCTCACTTCGCTGGGACCTCGCGATTGTGTGTTTCCCGTATTGCACGGACCCATGGGCGAGGACGGCTCGATGCAGGGCCTGCTCGAATTGGCCGGCGTCGCCTACGTGGGCTGCGGCGTGCTCGGCTCGGCGGCGGGCATGGACAAGGAGGCGACCAAGCGCGTCGCCCAATCCGCCGGCCTGCCCCAAGTGCCGTGGGCGGTCGCCCGCACGCCGCGCGAGGCGGCCGCCGCCGCGCGGCGCCTGGGATTTCCGGTCTTCATCAAGCCCGCGCGCATGGGCTCCTCGGTGGGCGTGATGAAGGTCAAGGGCCCTTCCGGCGTGGCCCCCGCGCTGCGCGAAGCCCTGCGCTACGACGACAAGGCGCTCGTCGAAAAGGGCATCCCCGCGCGCGAGATCGAGACCGCGGTGCTCGGCGATCCATGGGCGCCCGAGGGCGGCCGCTTCGCGCTCAGGGCGTCGCTGTGCGCCGAGATTCTGCCCAACGCGGAGTTCTACGACTACAAGGCGAAATATCTCGATGCCGACGGCGCCCGCTTCGAGATCCCCGCGCGCCTGCCGGCCAAGACCTCCGCGCGCGTGCGCGCCGTGGCCCTCGCCGCGTTCCGCGCCCTCGACCTGTACGGCCTGGCGCGCATGGACTTCTTCGTGCACAGGAAGACGGGCGCGGTCTACTTCAACGAGCCCAACACCCTGCCCGGCTTCACGCCGGCCAGCATGTATCCGCGGCTCTGGCGCGAGACCGGCCTGCCGACGCCGAAGCTCGTCTCGACCCTCGTCGACCTGGCCCTGCGCCGCGCCGCCTCCCGGCGGCGCGTCAGCGTCTCGCCTTGACGCCGTGATCGACGCGGCGATCGTCCTGGCCTTCCTCGGCGCCTGCCTCGCCTTGGGGGCGCGGGCGCGGCGCGAGGAAGGCGGCGAGGGCTGGATTCTCGCCGGGCGGACCTTGACCTTGCCCGTGTTCGTCGCCACCCTCGTGCCGACCTTCTACGGCGGCGTGCTCGGAATCGGCGAGTTCACCTGGAGCGCCGGCCTGTCGAATTGGACCGTCATGGCTCTGCCCTACTACGTGTTCGCCGGGCTTTACGCCGTGTTCCTCGCCGGGCGCGTGCGGGTGGCCCCCGGGCTCACCATCCCCGACCACCTCGAGTCGGCCTACGGCCGCCGCATGGCGCTCCTGGGGGCTTTGCTCGTCTTCCTGCTCGCGAGCCCGGCCGACGAGCTCCTGATGGCGGGCACCTTGCTCGGCCACATGACGGGCCTGCCGACGGCGGCGGCCTCCGCCCTGGCGGGAGCCTTCGCGCTCGCCTTGATCTGGCGCGGCGGCCTGCGCTCCGACGCGTCCGCCAACCGCCTGCAGTTCGTCGTCATGTTCCTCGGCTTCGCCTTGGTCATCCCCTTCGCGTGGCACGCCGTGGGCAGCCCTCTGGCCATGGCCCGAAAGCTTCCCGCCGGGCACCTGAGCTGGACCGGCGGGCTGAGCGGGCCGCAGCTGCTCGGCTGGTGGCTCATCGCGGTGTGGACCATCGTCGACCCGTCCTTCCACCAGCGCTGCGCCGCGGCGCAGAGCCCGGCCGTCGCGCGCAAAGGCATCCTGATCTCGATCGCGTTCTGGGCGCTGTTCGACCTCATGACGACGACGGCGGGCCTCTACGCCCGCGTCGCCCAGCCCGTGCTGGGAAATCCGACGCTCGCCTTTCCCCTGCTCGCCGATTCGGTGATGCCCCCGGTCGCGCGCGGGCTGTTCATCGCGGGCGTCTCGGCGTCGCTGTTCGCGGCGCTGCAGGGCACGGCCATGATCGCCGCGGCCTGCCTGGGCAAGAACCGCCTGCGCGCCGGGCTCGCCGCGACGATGCTCCTCTCCTACGTCCTCTCCCGCGCGGTGCCCTCCGTCGTCGGCCTTTGGTACGCGGTCGGCAGCGCCGTGATCCCGGGCCTGCTCCTGCCGATGCTGGGCGTCTACCTGCCCGCGCTGCGCGTGCCCGGGAGCTGGGCGGCGGCGTCCTCGGCCTCGGGCTGGCTGATCTCGCTCGCCTGGGTCGCGGCCGCGCGCATGAAAGGAGGCGAAGCCCCGCTGGGCGTGGAGCCGATGTACCCGGGCCTGCTCGTCTCCTGCGGAATCTGGACCGCGGGCTATTTCTTCTCGAGGTCTGAAAGAACCCCGTCGTAATAGGCGCGCAGCGGGTCGGGCCGGCCGAGCAGCTTGTCGAGCCCGCCGCGCGGGGCGGCGAGCGTCGCCTCGCCCGCGTCGAGCACCCAGGCCTTCGCCGCCCCGCCCGCCCCCGTCCGGCCGATCGAGATGTTCTCGCGCATCTTCACGCGGTCCTCGAGCTTGACGCGGGCCGCGACGAGATCGTCAAACAGGGCGCGGACCTCCTTGAGCGCGCCGGAGCGGACCGCGGGGTCGCGGTCGCGCAGCAGGTCGCCGAGCTCGCGGCCGTCGACGCGCTCCTGCAGGATGTAGCCCACGGTCCTCTTGCCGCGGGAAGGCGCCTGAAGTTCGAGCGCGCCGTCCGAAACGACGCGCGGGGCGCGGCCGGCGCGCAGCAGGGGCCCCAGGTTGCGCAGCTCGAGGCGCTTCTCGGCGAGGCTGCCCGCCGCGTCCTTGGCGCCGATCTCGGAGAAGAGCTTGATGACGAGGCTCGAGTCCAAGGGATGGATCAGCACCTCCTTGAACCCGCCCCCGGACAGGCGCCGGGCGGGCAGGCCGTCGACCGTCCAGCCCTCGGCGCGCGACGCGCCGCGGCGGACGACGGAGCGCGGCGAGCGGAACGCGACCGGGCGTTTCTCGAAATGATCGACGACGTCGACGGGCGCGCCCAGGATCGCCTGCGCGTGCGCCGCGAGCGAGCGGGCGTTCGCGGGGGTCGGCTCCCACGCCGGATCGAGGCCGACCTGAGAGTACATCCCGCTGTTGAAGTCGAGGCTCGGACGCCCCGTGACCGGATCGACCCGCGCGCCGCCGGAAAACAGCACCGCTCGCCCGCCCCCGAGCGCCACGTGCTTGACGCCGGTCTCCTTGACGTTGCCGGCGGCGAGGCGGCCGACGGTCATCGCGATCGTCCCGTCGGGATTCCGGACGATCACGTAGTTGTGCTCGACGCCCGGCTTCATGCGCCGCAGCGTCGCCGGCGTCAGCTCGTAGACGAGGCCGGCCTCCCGGGCGGCGGACATGATCTCCGGCGAATAAATCCCCTCGGGCAGGAGATCGGGATCGAGGACCTTGCCCGGGCCGCGATCGAACAGGATGCGTCCGGCGTCGACGCCGATCGCCGCGCCGGGGCCGGCGGCGCCGGGCGCGGCGGCCGCGGGCATCCGCGCCTGCGCGAGCGCCCGGGGCTGAACCGGCGCCAAGGCGGATGCCGGCAAAACGGGGACGGGCGCGGCCGCGGTCCGGACCGGCTGGATCGCCGCGGCCTGGACGGGAGCCGGGGCCGCGGCCAAAACGGGCGCCAGGCCCGGCGCGGAGACGGCTGTCAGCGACGGCACGCTCAGCTGGATCGGGAGAGGAGCGCCCGCGGCCGCGCCGATCGAGCCGGCCTGAGAGCCGGGCGCGCGCCGGGCGTTGACGGGCGCCTCGATCTGGCCGGCCGACGCCGGAAGGACAAGGGCCAAAGACAACAGCGCCCGGAGGGGAAAGGGGCTCACGAAACCAATATAACAGGACTTCGGGGCCCTCGCCAGAGAGAAAACCGGGCTTGACCCGGCGGGTCGATTTGACGAGAATGGCTGATGGACCTCGGCCCCGGCGCGACGGCGTTTCTCGGCGCCTGCGTGTTCTTCGCGGGGGTCGTCGACGCGCTGGCGGGCGGCGGCGGCTTGATCACCTTGCCCGCCTATCTCGCCGTCGGGCTCAACCCGGCCCTGGTGCTGGGCACCAACAAGCTCGCCTCCTGCCTCGGCACGGTCGTCTCGACCGTGAGCTATCACCGCGCGCTGAAGTTCTCGATCAAGGATTTCCTGCCCGTGATCGCCGCCTCAACGATCGGCTCCTGGCTCGGCGCGCGCGGCGCGATTTTGGTCGACCCTTCCTGGATCCGGCCCATGCTGCTCGCCGCCTTGCCGGTCGTGGCCTGGCTGGTCTGGTCGAGGAAGGACTTCGGCTCCGTCGACGACAGCCACCGCCTCTCCCCCGCCGAGCGCACGCGCCGCGGCGTCCTCGTCGCCGCCCCCATCGGCGCCTACGACGGCTTCTTCGGCCCCGGCACCGGGACCTTCTTCGCCATCGCCTTCGCGCGCTGGGGCCGCCACGACCTGCTCGGCGCGACGGCGCGCGCGAAAATCCTCAACCTCGTCTCGAACATGTCCGCGCTCGCCGCGTTCATGTGGGCTGGGCGCCTGGACTGGAAGATCGGCCTCTCGATGAGCGTGCTCTCCATCGCGGGCCACTGGATCGGCTCCCGCCTCGGCGTCAAGCGCGGCGCCGCCCTGATCCGCCCCGTCGTGGCCCTCGTCTGCGGGGGGCTGTTCGCCAAGGTGCTCTTCGACGCCGTTCGTTGATATGATGTCCCGGTGAGCGAACGCCTGATCGCCGTCTACGAGGTCCCCGGTCCCGCGGCCGAGGCGGAGAAGACCGCCAAGGCCATCGCCTTCGAGGAGACCGTCGAGGTTCCCTTCGATTTCCCCCTTCCCTCGCGCATACGGGAAGGGATCGTCGGCCGGACGGGGGGTCTGACCCCGGTCGAGAGCGGGCGCTTCCGCGTCGAGATATCCTTCCCCGCCGCGCTCGCGGGCGGGCGCATCGGCGCATTGATGAATCTGGTCTTCGGGAACGCCTCGATCTGGCCGGGCGTTCGGCTCGTCGACATTCGTTTTCCCGAGTCCTTCTTGTCGGCGTTCTCCGGACCGAACTACGGAGCGGCCGGCCTGCGGGAGCTGCTGGGCGTGCAGGGCCGGCCGCTGCTCGCCACCGCGCTCAAGCCCATGGGCTCGACCGAGGTCGAGCTCGCCGGGGCCGCCGCCGCCTTCGCGCGCGGAGGCGGGGACATCGTCAAGGACGATCAGAACATCGTGGACGGGTCTTATGCCGTATTCCGTTCGCGCGTCGGCCGGATCGCCGAGGCCGTTTCCCGCACCAAGTGCCTCTACTTCCCCCACCTGTCGGGCCCGCAGGAGGAATTGGAGGACCGGCTCCGCTTCGTTCTCGGACTCGGGCTCAAGGGCGTGCTGATCTGCCCCGCCATCGTCGGCCTCGACACGCTGCGCGCCCTCGCCGGGCGGCGCAAGGCCGTGTTCATGGCCCACCCCGCCTTTTCCGGCGCCTTCTACGCCGAGCGCTCCCACGGCATCGAGCACTCTTTATATCTGGGAACGCTCATGCGCCTGGCCGGAGCGGACATCACCGTCTTCCCCAACGCCGGCGGCCGCTTCGGCTTCACGGCCGCCGAGTGCCGGGCCATCGCCGAGCGGGGCCGCGAGCCGCTGGGCGCCCTGGCGCCGATCCTCCCCGCCCCCGGCGGAGGCATGAACCTCGACAACACGGCCGCGATGGCGGCGGATTTCGGGACCGACGCGATCTGGCTCGTCGGCGGGCGCCTTCTGATGCATCCCGGCGGGCCGGAGGCCGGGGCGCGGGCGTTCCGCGAAAAAATGACCTCTTAGAGCCGCCGCCCGCCGACTTGGTACGTACCAAGTCTGTGGATAACTTTGAACCGACGATTCAGAATAACCGATCTCATGTACTCCATCTCCCCTGACGACAGGGCCATCGCCCTCGACCTTGCTCCCTCCCCCGACACCGCCGACCCGCTGCCCGTCGTCCTCGCCAAGGACGGCACCGTGATCCTCTCCTATGTCGCCGGTCGCGAGCTGACCGTCGTCGCGACATTCCCTGATTGCGCCGCCCACCTCTTCGGCGCCTCCGACTCCAAATCACTTCAGAAGCACCCGCTCGCGGAACGCGGCCTCAAGCCCCATGGCGCCTTCGAAGTCCGTGACTCATCCTGGGCCGCCTCCTTCCCCGGACGGACGAAGAAGCCCAAGCACTTCGTTTTCACCTTCCACGACTCGATCTTCGAATGCGTCGCCAACGATATCGGCGTTGAGCTCATCAGGGAAGACGACGACACGATCAAGCTGATGTCCAAGCGCCTGTATAAGTGACAAGCCTGGATTTCCCATACAGGCATTGGATTTTTCAGCACTCCCTCCGCCTATCGAGCCCCGGGGGCCTCCCGGCGCCGCAAACAACGCAACAGCGGGAGGTCTGACCCCTCAAAACGCGATTGACGGCCCCGACGGGGAATTGCTACTATTGCCCTTCTCGCATTCGGCATAGAACCAGGAGCAACCAGCCTCATCAACAACTACAACAGGAATTTCAAGGACAGCCGGGATACGACCCGGATCAACAACATGATTCGGGCCGCCACGGTCCGGCTCATCGACGCAGACGGGACGCAGGTGGGAGTCAAGCCCATCGCCGAAGCGCTGGCCCTGGCTCGGACGCGCGGATTGGACCTCGTCGAGGTCGCCGCGACGGCGACGCCGCCGGTCTGCAAGGTTTTACCGTACTCGAAGTACAAGTACGAGCAGGATAAGAAGGAACGGGAGTCCCGGAAGAAGCAGAAGGCCGGCCTCCTGAAGGAACTGAGGTTCCGCCCGAACATCGGCCAGCACGACCTTGACGTCAAGGTCAAGCAGATCGAGGAGTTCATCGACGCGCACGACAAGGTGCGCATCACGGTGGTCTTCCGCGGGCGCGAGATGCAGCACCGGGACCTCGGGTTCAAGCTTTTGATGTCGATCCAGCAGAAGCTGGTCGACAAGGCGGCCGTCGAGCAGGCTCCCATGCCCGACCGCAACCGCCTCGTGATGACGCTGATACCGAAGCCGCACTAGCCGCTCAAATAAAGTAGAGGTTCGTATGCCCAAGTTGAAGTCGCATTCCGGCGCCAAGAAGCGCTTCCGCACCAACGCCGCGGGGAAGTTCAAGCACGAGCATCCCGGACAGCGTCACCTGATGGCCCCCCTCGGCAACAAGCGCCGCCGCTTTCTGCAGGGATCTTCCACGCTGAACGGCACCGACTCGAAGACGATGCGTCGGTTTCTCCCGTACGGCTGAGGCATAGACAACAATGAGAATCAAATCCGGCGTCACCACCCGCGCCCACAAGAAGAAGTACTTCAAGCTCGCGAAAGGCAACTACTCCGCCAAGCGCTCGCGCTGGCGGATGGTCAAGCAGCAGGTCGAGGCGTCCCTGGCGGAGTCGTACATCGGCCGCAAGGACAAGAAGGGCGACTTCCGCTCCCTCTGGATCGAGCGCATCAACGCCGCCTGCCGCCAGCACGACACGACCTACAGCCGCTTCATCAGCGGCCTGAAGAAGGCCGGCATCACGCTCAACCGCAAGATGCTCTCCGAAATGGCCATCCGCGACGGCGCGTCGTTCGGCAAGATCATCGCCCTCACCAAGGGCGCGTAAAACTCCGGCCATGACTCGCGCCGACTGGGAGAAATCCTACGTCTCAGCCGAGTCCGCCCTGCGCGAAGCCGGAGTCGAGAACGCGGACCTCCTCAAGCTCGAGGAGGTCCGCGTTCGATTTTTGGGGAGGAAGGGCGCGCTCACCGAGCTGCTCAAGAGCCTGAAGGACCTGTCGATCGAGGACAAGCGCGAGTTGGGGCCGAAGGCGCAGGGCCTGAAGGCCTCCTTCGACGACCTGATCGACGCGCGCAGGGCCGCGCTCGAGGACGCCGGCGACGCCGCCGCCCTCGAGAAAGACGCGATCGACCTGACCTTGCCCTCGATCCGCCCGCCGAAGGGGCGCCTGCATCCTCTCACGACGACCCTGCACGAGATCGCGCGCATCTTCCAGCTCATGGGCTACTCCTGGGCGGAGGGCCCGTTCGTCGAGGACGAGAAGCACAACTTCACCGCGCTCAACATTCCCGAGGATCATCCCGCGCGCGACAGCCACGACACCTTCTATCTTCAGAATCTGCCTCTGCTGCTGCGCACGCACACCTCAACGGTGCAGGTCCGCACGATGGAGTCGCAGCGCCCGCCGCTGCGCGTCGTCTGCCCGGGGCGCGTGTTCCGCCACGAGCAGATCGACGCGACCCATTCCGCCATCTTCCACCAGGTGGAAGGCCTCGTCGTGGACGAGAGCGTCGGCTTCGCCGACCTGAAAGGACATCTTCAGACTTTTTTGCAGAAGCTCCTCGGCGCCTCCACCAAGACCCGCTTCCGGCCCTCCTATTTCCCCTTCACGGAGCCCTCCACGGAAGTCGACGTGAAGTGCTTCTTCTGCCCCGGCTCCGGCTGCCCGGCGTGCAAGCACACGGGCTGGATCGAGATTCTGGGCGCGGGCGTCGTGAACCCCGCCGTGTTCGAGTCCATCGGCTACGACGAGGAGAAATGGTCCGGCTTCGCGTTCGGCATCGGCGTCGAGCGCGTGGCGATGCTCCTGCACGGCGTGCGCGACCTGCGCCACTTTTACACAAACGACCTCCGCTTCCTAAGGCAATTCGATGAAAGTCTCCTATAACTGGCTCAAGGAGCATTTGCCGCTCGAGCTCTCCGCGTCGGAACTCTCGACGCATCTGCTCAAGATCGGCTTCGAGGTCGCGGGCCGCGAGCGCCTGGGGCCGGCGTTCACCGGAGTGGTCGTGGGCAAGGTCGTCTCGAAGGAGAAGCACCCCAACGCCGACAAGCTCTCGGTGTGCGTCGTCGACGACGGGGCGGCCAAGCGCACGGTCGTCTGCGGCGCGCCGAACGTGGACGCGGGCCAGACGGTGGCCTACGCGCGCCCCGGCGCGGTCCTGCCCGGAAACTTCAAGATCGAGGGGCGCAAGCTGCGCGGGGTGGAGAGCCAGGGCATGATCTGCTCGCGCGCCGAGCTGGGCTTGCCCAAGGACGTGGACGGGATCTGGGTCATGGGCGAGGGGCCGGCGCTGGGCGCCGACGTGGGCGCCTTGCTCGGGCCCGCCGACGACATTCTCGAGGTCGAGGTCACCACGAATCGGCCGGACTGCCTCTCGCATCGGGGGCTGGCTCGGGAGCTTGCCGCCTACTTCCGCAAGGAGCTCAAGCCCTTGGGCGGCGGCATGATGGAATCGGCGGAAGCGTCGTTTCCCGTGACCGTCGAGGACCCGCAGGCCTGCCCCTTCTACGGCGCGCGCCTGATCGAGAACGTCGCGGTCGGGGAAAGCCCGGCGTGGCTGAAAACGAAGCTCGAGTCGATCGGCCTACGGCCGATCAACAGCGTCGTGGACATCACGAACTACGTTTTGCACGACATCGGGCAGCCCCTGCACGCGTTCGACGCGGACAAGCTGAACGGATCGAGGATCATCGTTAGGCGCTCGAAGAAGGGAGAGAAGCTGCCGGCCCTCGATCACAAGACGTACGACCTCCCGGAAGGATTGCTCGTGATCGCCGACGGAGAGAAACCCGTCGCGCTGGCCGGGGTCATGGGCGGAGAGGACAGCGCGGTCACGACGGCGACGAAGCGGGTCATCCTGGAAGGCGCTTTCTTCAATCCGGTCGAGGCGAGGAAATCCTCGCAGAAGACCCGATTACGCTCCGACTCGTCCTACCGCTTCGAGCGGGGGACCGACCCGGAAGCGTCGCGCGCGGCGGCGGACCGCGCGGCGGGGCTGATTTTGCAGATCGCGGGCGGGACGGCGGCGAAGCCGGTCGAGGCCGCGGCGCCGAGGCCGGCGCGGCGGCCCATTCAGGTGAGCGCGGGGAAGATCAATGCGGTGCTGGGGGCGGATTTTGCCGATCTCGCCGTCAAACAGGCGCTTCGGGCGATCGGCGACGTCAACGACGACGGCAACGGCGTGGAGTTCATGTATACCGCACCTTCCTGGCGGCACGACCTCTTGACGGCGAACGACCTCGCGGAGGAGGTGGGACGGTTCCTCGGGTACGAGAACATACCGTACCGCATGGCCCCTATGTCGGCCAAAGCGGCGCGGCTCACGCCGGTCGAGACGGAATCGCGCCGCGTGCGAACCCGGTTAGCGAGCCTCGGATTGTGGGAGGCGTATAATTACGACCTCGTTTCCGAGAAAACACTTTTGGCTTGCCGCCTGACGGCGGAGGGACAGCCGCGTGTCGCCCAACCATTATCCGAGGATTGGGCGGTGATGCGATCCTCGCTTTTGCCCGGCCTTCTGAAGAATGCTCAATACAACCTCAGCCGCGGCGCCGACGCCGTGCGCTTCTTCGAGGTGGGCAAGTCATACGCGATCCGCGGTGAAGAGGTCGACGAGACGTGGCGCGTCGCCGGAATCCTGCTGGGACCGGTGCTTGACGCGCGCTGGCAGCCCGCGAGGACCCCGCGCGCGTCTTTTTACGACGGAAAGGCGATCGTCGAGGATCTCCTGGAGGGCGCCGGGCCGATCGCGTGGGCCAAGCTGACCGAACCGGGCGCCGGAAAAACGCCTTCCGACCCGCTTTTCCACCCGGCCAACTCCCTGCGCGCGACCATCAACGGGATGCCGGTCGCCACCGTCGGCTGCCTGCACCCGCGCGCGGCGCGGGCCCATGATCTCGAGCGCGAGGGCGCGATCGTCTTCGACGCGAATCTCGACTGGCTCGCGGGCCGGGAAAGCGCGCCGGCCCGCTTCGAGGATTTCTCCGCGCTGCCCAGCTCGCGGCGCGACCTGGCCCTCGTGCTCGACAAGGCGACGCCTTACGCCCGCCTCGAGGAAGTCATCCGCGGCTGCCTCGTGCCGGAGCTCCAGAGCGTCCTCCTCTTCGACGTGTACGAGGGCAAGAACGTCCCCGAGGGAAAGAGAAGCCTCGCGATCCGCCTCACCTTCGGGCGCTTCGACCGCACCTTGACCGACGCCGAGGTGGGCGCCGCCGTCGAGAAGATCGTCGCCGCGCTCGCGTATGAGCTCGGCGCGAGCCTGCGGGGCTAGCGTGCAGGGACCTCTCCAGAGCCTCAAGCAGCTCGAGGGCCTGGTCAAGCAGGCCTCCGAGTCCCTGCAGAAGCTCGGCTCCGAGAACCGGCGGTTCAAGGACGTCCTCAGCCGGCTCGAGGCGGAGAACAAGCTCCTCAAGGAGGAGCTCAAGGCCGCGCGCCTGACCCTGGCCCGCCATGAGCGCCTGAAGACGCGCCTGAGCCGCCTCACCGACAAGCTCGAGAGGATCGGATGAACGAGAAGGTCGAGGTCCAGATCGGCACGCGCCGGCTCGTCGTCGAGATGGAGGGCTGGACGCCCATCGAGATCAACGCGCTGGCGCAGAAGGTGTCCGAGCGGGTGGGCCAGATGCAGAGCCACAACACGAACGTGGCCGACACCTCGAAGATCGCCCTGCTCGTGGCCCTCTCCTTCGCCGCCGAGCTCGACCGGGAGCGCTCGGCGCACGACCTGACGCGGCGGCTGCTCGAGAACAAGGCGGAATCCCTCTCGCAGTCCCTGCGCGAGTCCCTCCAAGCCGGCTCCGACACGAACGAATGAGCGAGCTTTTCTCCGCGGGGGCCGGGGCCCTGCCGCTCGCGGCTCGGATGGCGCCGAGGTCGCTCGACGAGTTCGCGGGGCAGGCCGCCTTGCTCGGGCCGGGCAAGATGCTTCGGCGCCTCGTCGAAAGCAAGCGATTCACTTCCGCCATATTTTACGGGCCTCCCGGCTGCGGCAAAACGGCGCTGGCACGGTACATCGCGGAGCATTCGAACGCGGAGGTCGTCGAGCTCAACGCGGTGACGGCGGGGGTGGCCGACATCCGCAAGGCGGTGGAGCAGGCGAAGTACTCCGCCACGCTCGGCAGAAGGACATTATTGCTCGTCGACGAGATCCACCACTTCAACAAAACGCAGCAGGATGCGCTGCTGCCGTCGGTCGAGCGCGGGGATGTGCTCTTGATAGGCATGACGACGGAGAATCCGGGGTTTTACGTGAACGCGGCGCTGAGATCAAGAGTGACCGCCTTTGAGTTCCTCCCCGTCCCGGAAGCGGAGCTCGAAAAAATACTCGACAATGCCGTCAACGACAACGACCGGGGGGTCTCGTCGCTGCGGGTCATCATGACGCCCGAGGCGAAGGCTCACCTGGTACGGCAGTCTGGCGGGGACGCGCGGCGTCTGCTTAACGCCCTCGAGATCGCCGCGCTGACGACGGCGCCGGATACGAACGGCGAACGACGGGTGACTCTTGCGGTCGCCGAAGAGTCCATTCAAAAACGGCAGATACGGTACGACAAGAAATCAGACGATCACTACGATCACATCTCCGCGTTCATCAAATCCATCCGCGGGACGGACCCGGACGCCGCTCTTTATTGGATGGCCAAGATGCTCGAAGCGGGGGAAGAGCCCCGGTTCATCGCGCGGAGGATACTGATCGCCGCGTCCGAGGACGTGGGTAATGCCGACTTCCGCGCGCTGCTCGTGGCGGAAGCGGCGTTCCGCGCGGTCGAGGTCTTGGGGATGCCCGAGGCGCGCATCACTTTAGCGCAAGCGGTCACCTTTGTCGCCTCCGCGCCTAAATCCAACGCGGCTTATCTGGCCATCGACAAAGCCTCAGCCGAGGTCCGCGAAGGCCCCGCCCGCGAGGTCCCCCTTCCTCTGCGCGACGCGAACATGGACGCCAAGGAGCGCGGCCACGGCCTGGGCTACAAATATCCCCACGATTTCCCCGGCCACTGGACGGCGCAGGAGTACATGCCCAATCCGGTGCGCTTCTATGAGCCCACCGAGCAGGGCGACGAGAAGCGCATCGCCGAGCGGCTGAGGTCCCTCCGCGGCTGAGCCCTGGACGAAAGGCCGATCCGGGGCTATCCTAGGCCCATGAGACGGCTCCTGGCCCTTCCTCTCGCCCTCGCGCTCGCTTCATCCGCCTCGGCGGCGGACACGATCCTCGTCATCGGCGACTCGCACACCGCGGGCCCCTTCGGAGGCGCGCTGGACGACGCGCTGCGCGCCGCCCCCGGAAGCCGCGTCGCGACGTACGGCGTATGCTCCGCGCGCCCCCAGTCCTTCCTCTCGCAGACCGATCACGGCTGCGGCCGCCGCTTCCAGGACTTCGCGAAGAAGGCGCCCGCGAAATGGCTCGGCGGGCGCGTCTACCGCAAGACCCGCCCCGACGGCAAGGGCGGCACGCGCGAGATCGAGTTCGTGAAGACCCCGGAGCTCGGACAGCTGCTCGACGATCACGCGCCGACCGCGGTCGTCGTCGCGCTCGGCTCGAATCTGCCGATCTCGGGGGCGAGCGTGCGCAGGACCCTCGCGCTGATCCACAAGAGCGGCGCCGCCTGCGTCTGGATCGGGCCGCCGGACATGCGCAAGCCCGCGAGCGCCTTGGTCGACGAGGTCTATCGGACTTTGCTCGATAACGGCGTCTCCCCGACGGCCGCGCTCGAGGAGTCGCGCAAGGGCTTCTGCCGCCTCGTCAACAGCCGGGACTTCCCCGCTTTGCGCTATCCTGCGGCCGGCGGCGACGGCACGCATTACCAGGGCGCGCTGGGGCCCGTTGGCGCGCAATGGGGCAGGGACACCGCCGCGGCCGTCCTCTCCTTCCTGAAATCCTGAGCGGCGCTACTTCCCGCCGCCGAGCTTCGACGTCACCACGGAGAGCGCGGCGGCCGCCTGGGGGTTGGAGCCGAGCGCGGCGGCGCTGCGCGGGTCCATCAGCAGTCCGAGCGCCTTGGGGTTGGACATCGCGATGCTCGCGATCGCGGTCGGGTCGTCGGCGACCTGCTTCACGGAGGGACAGGCGCCGAGGCGCTTGGCCATCTCCGTGCCCGCCAGCGCGGAGACGAGAGCCGAAGAAGTCTGCGGCTTGCTCAACGCCTGCTGGATCACCGGGACCACCTTGGTCATGCCGCCGCTGGCCGGATCGGAGAGATAGCTCTTGAGCGCGCCTCCGCTCCCGCAGTTCTCCTTCACGCGGGGCCGGCTCATGAAGGCGTTGACGACCGTCTTGTTGTTGAACACCGCCGCCAGTATTTTCGGATGATCGAGCAGCTTGGCGGCCAGCGAGGACAGCATGCCCTCCTTCGCGCCGAGATTGCGCAGGCCTTTGGCGTCGGTGGGGATGCCCGCCCTCGCGAGGTCCTTGGCCTCATCCTCCGCGGAAACGGGCGCGGCGGCGTCATCGGCGGGGGCGGCCGGCGGCGCCGGAGCGGCGGCCGGGGGCGGACTCGCCGCCGCCGCGGGCTCCGAGGCGGCTTGGCGATAGAGGCTCGAGGTTACGCCGGGGGGGCCGTCGCCGATCCTGGAGCTGACCATGTCGAGGCTCGTCTTCGGGCGCGCCGCGAAGGGACGGCCGGCCCCCGATGGAGACGAGCCTCCCGCGAAGCCCATGTCGAAGCCCCGCGAGGAGGCCGCCTCCTCGCCCGGGCTGGCGAACAGCATCCAGGCGATGACGAGCGCGCCGCAGGCCGCGCCGGCCAGGGCCGTCCTCTTGATCACGTCCCAGTCCCAGGACTCGGACTCCTTCGGCTCCCGCCAATCGCTCATCGCGTCATTAGTGTAGCTTCCGGGCGGCATTCCGCAAGGGGGGTGTGATGAAGTGTTATAATCGCCGAATGAAGCGCCTGCTCGTCGGGACCTTGATCGCCGGGTCGCTCCTCGCCCTGTTCTCCGACCGCAGTACGCTCGCCTGCCTGCTCGCCGGGGGCTTGTCGACCTTTCTCCTGCTTCAACTCGGCCCGCGCTCGATCGTCGAGAAGGTCGGCGCCTTGCTCACCGCCGCCGGGATCGCCTGGCTGGCGGGCCCCCGCGCGGCGCTGCCGAGCCAGAGCCTGATCGGGTACGTCTGCGGCTGGACCCTCGCGGCGACCGCGCTCGCCGTCTACCTGCACCCGCGCGCGGAGTAAAAGTGGAGCCGACCCGACGCGTCTTCACGATCTCCGAGCTCAACGCGCGGGTCCACGAGCTGCTCGAATCGTCCTTCCCCGAGCTGTGGGTGGAGGGCGAGATCTCCAACTGCAAGCCCTACCCGTCCGGGCACACCTACCTCAGCCTCAAGGACGAAAAGGCCCAGATCAAGGCCGTGCTGTTCAAGGGCTCCTCCTTCGGGGTGAAGTTCAAGTTCCAGGACGGCCTCAAGATTCTGGCCCGCGGACGCGTCACTTCCTACGAGACGCGCGGCGAGCTGCAGTTCATCGTCTCGGCCGCCGAGCCTCGCGAGAAGGGCGCGCTGCAGCTGGCGCTCGAGCAGCTCAAGGCGAAGCTCCTGGCCGAGGGGCTCTTCGACGAGGCGCGAAAAAAGCCGCTCCCCCCCTTCCCGAAGACGGTCGGCCTGGTGACCTCGGGCCAGGGCGCGGCCGTGCGCGACATGATCCATGTCCTAAGCCGCCGCTGGCCCGGCCTCGAGATCCTCGTCTGGCCGGTGAAGGTGCAGGGCCCCGGCGCCGCGGCCGAGATCTCCGACGCCATACGCGGCTTCAACGAGCTCGCCCCGCGGACGGACGTGCTGCTCGTCGGCCGCGGCGGCGGGTCCATCGAGGACCTGTGGGCGTTCAACGAGGAGCCCGTCGCGCGCGCGCTCGCCGCGTCGGCGATCCCCGTGATCTCCTGCGTCGGCCACGAGACGGACACGACGATCGCCGACTTCGTCGCCGACCTGCGCGCCCCGACCCCGTCGGCCGCCGCCGAGATGGCCGTGCCCGAGAAGGCCGCGGTCCTCGACCGCATCGCCGATCACGACGCCGCGATGGCGCAGCTGCTCCGGGAGCTCCTGACCAGCCTCGAGCGGCGCCTCAAGTACGCGGCCGCGCATCCGCTCCTGTCCGACCCGCGCCGCCTGTGGGAGCAGCGCGTCCAGCGCGTCGACGAGCTTTCGATGCGCCTGCCGGAGGCGCTCAGGCGCCGGCTCGAGACCGCCCGCATGCGCCTGGGCGCGGCGGCGGGAAGGCTCGACGCGATCTCGCCGCTCAACGTCCTCGCGCGCGGCTATGCCATCGCGAGCCGCTACGGCAAGGTCTTGACGAGCGCCGGCCAGGTGAAGAAAGGCGATCCTGTGACCGTGCGCCTGTCGGAAGGCGAGATTCATTGCGAGGTATCTTAATGGCGAAGGAACCCAAGGCGGAATCGTTCGAGAAGGCGCTGGAATCGCTCGAGGAGCTCGTGCGCGAGCTCGAGGCCGGCGACAAGGGGCTCGACGAGTCCCTCGCGCTTTTCGAGAGAGGGGTGACCCTCTCCAAGGAGCTGACCAAGCGGCTCGAGGACGCCAAGACGAAGGTCGAGGCGCTGTCGAAGGAAGGCGGCAAGCTCGTCAGGAAGCCGTTCGCCGA
>JAKFCD010000115.1:0-2498 GCA_036676805.1 Elusimicrobiota bacterium | reverse complement strand
CCGGCGCTTCGCGGTCTTCGAATCGACCTCGGTTTTGAGGCTCTCGCTCCTAACGGATAAGAACGGCAACACGCTCACCTACAACCGCGACGGCCAGGGGCGGCTGACCAATGTCGTCGACATCCACGGCCGCTTCTTCAACCTCGCCTACAACCCCGCCGGCCTCGTCGCCACGCTGGCCGACTCGGGGGAGCGGAAAAAATTAGGCCCCCTAAGCGGGAGCCTAATTTTTTCGCCCACCCGAGCCACCCAATCTTGGCCCGTGTTTTCCCATACTCGACACTTTTCACACGGATAGCGTCACCTTGTGTGAAAGCGGCGCTAGCGCCGCCAACTCCCCCATCCTTGTTATACTCCCCGCATGACCGACTACTTCCCCCTCGTCAAAGGCGCCGTCCGCGAGTACTCGTACGAAAACTCGCAGGGAACCGGCGGCTTCACCGTCGAAATCCTCGAGGTCTCGGCCCAAGGCACGACGACGACGGCGAAGTGCCGCCGCACGCTGAACCTTCCCGCGGAGCCCGCGCGGAGCGTCGAGTTCACCGTGACAAAGGACGCCTCCGGCGTCCATGAAGGCGACGCCTTCGAGTTCAAGAACCCGCTCGTCACCGGCACGGAGTGGATCAGCCCCCCGCGCCGCTACTGGATCGAGGCACTCGACGCGGCCATCGAGACCCCGGCCGGAAAGTTCAAGGGTTGCCTGCGCGTCGCCTACTTGATCGCCGAGGGCGACGGCGGCTCCGGCGAGCGTTCCTACGCCCCCGGCGTGGGGCTCATCAAGGCCGTCGACAACGACGAGGCCGAACCCGCCACCTTCCAACTCGTCAATCGTCAGGGTTAAAGCCGAATATTGATCGGAATTATCGCTATAGCGATATTTTTATCGCCTGAGCGATAATCCGTCAGACTTTCACAGGCATTCCGGCGGAAGCTCGATCTCCGACGGAGGCACCCCAAGAATGTCGCGCTCCACTTTGTGGAGGTTCTTCAAGTACCGCGGAACGTCCGGAGCGCGCGCGTCGATCGAGAATCGGTCCGCCGCGGCCGCGAAGCGGGCGACCAGGCGGGCGTGGTCGAGCAGGTCCAGGTCCGCCATGGCGCGGATGTCGTTGGCGTCGTCGCTGCTGTAGCGCGTGAGCTTGCTCAGCGCGACGTCGACGATGTCGAGTACCTCGACGCGGAAATTCTTGAGGACGAGCTCCTTCACGGGATGAAAGACCGGCCCCTGCGGCAGGAACAGGATCGCCCGCTGCACCACGTCGATGTAAAGGCGGAACTGTTCGTGCATCTTCGTCCGTTTTCCGGCGAGGGCGAGCAACTGCTCCTTGACGGCCGGCGGGCCGTCCCGCGACTCGAGCACGTCCCCGTCCTTGGTGCCGCGCTCGTAATCGGCCTGAAGCATGAGCGCGGCCGAGCCGATGACCTGCAAGGTGATGGGCTCCGAGCCGACCTGATTCCACCGTGCGTCAATCTCCGTCAGCAGCTCCCTAAACTGCGCCACGGGCCCCCCGAAGCGCGCGCGCGAAATCATCGACCTCGATGCGCGTCGCGACCCGCCACTTGCGCGCGATAGGGGACAGGTTCGCGACGACCTCCCTCAGCGCCTCGGGGCTCGTGATCTCCGGATCCAGCACCTCGAACGGCGGCGGCTGATCCGGGCTGGGAGTAGGTCCGTGAACGATAAACGGGGCGATGAAAGATTCGATGATCACGGCGGCCCGGCGGTATTTGAGCCGCCACTCCCGCGGCAGAACCCCCGCGGACTCGAGCCGCACCGCCTCCAAGGTGCACTCCACGGCCCAGCCGAAGCGGTTCTCCAGTCCGAGCTCCGCGAATTCGTTGCGCAAGCGGGTGAGGTTGAGCCGCCCGGCGTGCTCCACGAACACCGGAGCCACGGCCGCGATCTGCCTCGCCGAATCCGCCGAGACGAGCGTCTCGCGTATGACCGCGGCCGCGTTCTTGAGCCGCTCCGAGGGCAGGACGGCGGCGCTCTCGGCCAGATGCGAAGCGCCCTGCCGGGCCAGGGCGTTTTGAAGCTGGGTTCCGGCGGGGGCCTTCTCCGAGGAAAAATCCCCCACCTCGACGTTGAAGGTCTTAAGGATCGTCAGAAGCTGCTCCGCCGTGAAATGCCGGCGACCATGCTCCAGCTGTGAGAGGTGACCTTGCGTGACGCCGAGCAAAGCGGCCAGGCGCGCCTGCGTCCAGCGCCGCTCCAGGCGGAGCGCGCGGACCTTGGGGCCTATTGAGGAAAGCGGTGATTTCGCGGTCATTTATTTCATTACAAATAATTATATTTCTATAGGAATATTATAGACAATAAACTCATATATTTCAATATCTAAATACTCGCCTATGGCCGGGCGGTCTCCTTTACGGCGCCCGCCGGGACGCGCTCCACGAAGGCGTCGAGCGCGTCGCCGATCTCCGTCGCCGCGGCCAGGTAGGCGCTGTCGTCGCCGCCGTAGGGGTCGGCGATGTCGCCGCCGCGCTTGGCGTAC
>JAKFCD010000114.1:0-9804 GCA_036676805.1 Elusimicrobiota bacterium | reverse complement strand
CTCGGCCTGCTCAAGCCGTGGACGCCCGAGGCGGCGCCGGAGGCGGCCAAGCCGGCCCCGGCCCCCGCCGCGGCCGCGCCCGCCCCGGCGCCCGTCGAAGCGCCGAAGGTCCGCCAGGACGCGACGCAGGCCGAGTTCGACGCGTTCGTGGCCAACGGGCCGTACGGCCGCGAGGGCCAGGCGCTGCTCAAGCTGCTCGCCGAGAAGGCGCCGGAGTTCTGCCGCGCGATCCTGCGCCGCACGGTCGTGCGCGGCGCGCCGCTCATCGTCTTCGACGGCGCGCGCGCCGGCTCCGACCGCCGCGCGGGCTTCGCCGCGCCGGATCCCGCCCAGCGCGCCGTCACGATCGCCCTGAGCGCGGGACCGCTGCTCGTCGAGCGCCGCAAGGGCCTCTTCAAGAAGACCATGGTGGCGCTTCCCGAGGATCCGCGCGCGTGGGCCGAGCTCGGCGTGTCCCCGCCCGCGCTCGACGCGCTCAAGAAGGGCGCGGCCGCCGCCTCCCAGGAGAACGGCCCCTGGGGCCCCACGCGCGTCTACGGCGACGGCAGCCGCCACGGCACGTATTCCCCGCAGGAGCAGGCGGGCGAGCTGCTCGAGCGCCTGCTGCTTCTCGGCCTCGAGCGCGAGGGCTTCGCCGCGTCGACCTACGCCGCCCGCGTCTGGGCCCGCACGGCGCGCCTGCTGTTCTCGGCGCGGATCGCCGAAGACCACGGGACAGACTCGTTTCTCGACCCGGACCGCCGGATGGAGCTGCGGGAATGGATCGAGCGCGGCGACGAGTCCGCCGACCTGCTCGTGGCCTCATGGTCCTCGTCCCGGGGAAACGTGCTCGACCCCCGGCGGGGCGGCCCCGAGTCCCAGTCCCGCTACGAGCGCCGGGCGCGCGAATCGTGCACCCGCTCGCTGCTCGCCGACCACCTGGCCGAGGCCGCGCGCGACCTCGCCGCCCGGGTGCGCACCCTCGAGGGGCTCGTCGAGGCCGGCATGATCTCCGGCGCCGACGCGAAGAACGCGGCGACGAAGGCCGCCGCCGCCGAGGAGGCGGCGCGAAGCGCCCTGCTCGCCTCGCCGCCCGCCTGCGACGGCCGCTTCGGCGCCGACGAGGACGGCCTGCGGCGCTCGTCGGCCCTGCTGGCCGAGGTCTCTCGCGCCGAGCGCGCCTTCCGCGAACGCAAGCCCGGAGGCTCATGAGAATTCCGCTCGCCGCCGTCCTCCTGCTAATGTCCGCTTCCGCCTCCGCGGGAGACTGGCTCGCCGACGCCGCGAAGGCGGCGCGCGACGCGGCGATCCCGGGTTCGGTCAAGCCCGAGCCGCCGAAGAGCGCCTGGACGCCCTACGTCCCCGCCTCGCGCCTGTTCTCCGGGGAGATTCCGGTCGAGGGCTGGTGGCCGATGGAGGAGGAGACCGCGACCGGCTCGGTGTTCCGCCTGCTCGGCGGCGACTCCCACTCGGGCTCGGTGCGCACCGTGCTCTCCGTGCGCTTCTACGACAAGGACACCCCCGACTTCACCCCGATCAAGCCGGCGATGGAGGCGCTGCGCCGCGAGAACAAGGAGACCGGCCGCTCGATCACCCCGGTGCGCCCGGTGCGCGTCGGGCTGGGCCTGGCGCGGACCTTCGAGATCGTGGAGAAGCGGCGCGTGCCCTCCGACGACGGCCCGTCCTTCGAGGAGGAGCTGCATCATTACGTCGCGGTGATCCCGGTCGGGGAAGCGTACTACCTCGTGCGCCTGGTCTCTTCCCGGGCGACCTACCTAGAGTACCGCGACGAGTTCGTGCGCTTCCTGAAGTCGATGCGCTCCCTGTCGCGCTAGGAGTGCGTCCGAGTAATAGCGTGGCCCTCGGTCGAATGGTGTTGCCTTTCCGCTAGGCGCAAGGAGCGAGCATACCAGTAGGTATGTGAGCGACGAGCAACGACGCGGAAAGGCAACACCGTTCGACCCCTTCCTATCAAGGTTTTCGTCGATTTCATCGACGAAAACCTATGAGTGGAGGGGAGGGCCGAATCTGACCGATGGCGTTGTTGCTCCTCGCTCAGTTAGCTACAAGCTAACCTCGCTCGTCGCGCCTAGCCATCGGTCAGATTCGGCCCTCCGAGGACTACGCTATTACTCGGACACACTCCTCGGCAGCTTCTTGAGCTCGGCGCGCAGCTCGAGGACCACGCGGACGTAGTTCTCGGAGTGGTTGTAGGCGTACACGGCGCGTCCGATCGCGGAGCCCGGCGTGAAAGGCTCTCCCGCGCGGTAGCCGTGGCGGGCGAGGTAGTTCGCCGCGCTGCCCAGCGCGTCGGGCCAGCCGAACAGGAAGCGGCGCCCGTCCCCGTCGGCGTCGACGGCGTAGGCGTTCGCGCTCGAGGGCATGAACTGCATGAGGCCGAAGGCGCCCGCGTAGGAGCCGAGCCAGGCGTGGGCGTTTTCGCCGCCTTCGGCGGCGAAAATCAATAACTCGGCGAGCTCGCGCGCCGCCCAGTCCGAGCGGCGGGGCACCTTCAGGGAGATCGTCCACAGCGCCGCTCCGACCGGCATCTTGCCGGTGTAGGCGCCGAAGCGGGTCTCCACCCCGGCGTGCGCGGCGAGCAGGTGAGCGTCGACGCCGAAGCGAGTTTCGGCGGCGCTCAAAATTCCCTTATGATCGGCCAGGAAGCGCGCCCCCGCGGCGAGGCTTTGCGGGTTGATGAAGAGCTTGCGGTACTCGTCGTAGGGCAGCCTCTCGGCGGGCTTGCCGAAGCGGTCGGCGATGCCGTCGATCACGCGCAGGCGCGGATCGGCGAAGAAGGCCTCGACGACGGCCTCCGGCACGCGGCCGCCCAGGCGCGCGTCCACGGCGCGGCGGACCTGCTCGGGAGTCTTGGCGTCGGCCGCGGGCGCGGGACGCTGGGCGCGCGCCAGGCGCCCGGCCTCGGCCAAGCCGGCCTGAAGGGCCGCGGCGAAGCCCGCCTCGCCGAAGGCCTGGGCCCGCGCCGGGGCGGCGCCCAGAACGGCGGCGAAGGCCGCCGCCGCCAACGCGCGCTTGAGGAAGCCGGCGCACAGGCGCGCCAAGCGGGGCCGGCGGTCCAGGAAATCATGGGACGCGCCCCGCTCGACGACGAGCCGGGCGTTGCGGCCCGCGCGCGCGGCGATGCGCTTGGAGATGAGCAGCGGGATCGTCCGGTCCTCGTCGCCGTGGACGAGCAGCAGCGGGGCCTTGATGCGGCTCGCCGCGCGGCCCGGGTCGTGGGCGGTCACGGCCTTCTTGAAGTCCGCGGCCAGCGCCTTCGGCGCCAACGTGTTCAGCGGCCGCGAGAGCCGCTTGATGAAGTCGAGCGTGTCCGGGCCGATCATCTCGGCGCCGCCGGCGGGGGCCACCGCCACCACGGCGCGAAGCCCCGGGTCGCGCGCGGCGACGTCGAGCGCCGTCCAGCCGCCCATGCTGAAACCGAACAACGCGACGCGCTTCGGATCGACGAACGGGAGCCTTCTCGCCGCCGACAGGGCGGCCGACGCCTGCGCGGGCAAGGTCGTGAAGCGGTACTTCCCCCCCGAGCCCCAGGCGCCGAGGAAGGAGGGCGCCACCGACGCGACGCCCCGGGCCATCAGGGCGCGCTGGATGTCGACGCTTTTCTCGGAGCCCGGGAACCCGTGCAGGAACAGGACCGTCGGAAAGCGCCTGCCCTCCGGCCCCGCGGGCCGGTGATAATGGACGAGCATTTTCTCGCCCTTCACGCGGAATATCTCGGTGCCGGCGCGCGCTTTCATCGTTGGATTGTAGCGAAAATTCCCCGCCGCGCGGAGCGATAAAGACTCGCTATAATCTCCGCGTGGCGTCAATACCGCGGAACCGGCCTCCCATCATCCTCGGCGTCGCCGGCGGCAGCGGGTCCGGCAAGTCCTGGCTCGCCAAAGCGGTGGTCGCCGCCTTTCCCGAGCGGACCACGGTCATGTGCCACGACTGGTACTACCGTCACAACGGAGACCTGGACGAGGCGCAGGCGCTGAAGCTCAACTTCGACCACCCGCGCGCGCTCGACACGCCCTTGATGTGCCGCCAGCTCGACCAGCTCAACGCGGGAAGCGCGATCGACGCGCCGATCTACGACTACGCGACGCACAGCCGCCTCAAGCAGACGCGCCGCGTCGAGCCCCGGCCCCTGATCATCATCGACGGCATACTCGTGCTCACCGAGAAGGCGCTGCGCGAGCGGATGCACGTCTCGGTGTTCATCGAGACGCCCGACGACATCCGCCTGATGCGCCGCGTGCGCCGCGACTGCACCGAGCGGCGCGTGGCCCTCGACGAGACCCTGCGCCTCTACGAGGAGTTCGTGCGCCCCATGCACCAGCGCTTCGTCGAGCCCTCCTCGCGCCACGCCACCTGGATCTGGTCCCAGCTCGACGACAAGTCCTTTCCGGGCCTGCTCATCACGGACCTGCAGCGGCGCCTCGCCGAGAAAGTTCCCGCCTGAGCGGCGCTACTTGCCGGAGGCCTCGTCGGCGAGCTTGCCCATGCCGTAGACGGAGCGCAGCGCCTCCATGATCCCCGAGGAGTGCACCGCGACGGTGCGGTTGCGCGCGTCGTCGTAGGCGTAGCGGCCCACCAGCGACTGGATGTTGCCGTCGAACACGAGCCCGACGTACTCCCCCTTCGCGTTGACGATGGGGGAGCCCGAGTTGCCGCCGATGATGTCGTTTGTCGTCACGAAGTTGACCTTCGTGGCGAGGTTCAGCTTGCCCTTGGCCGCCTTGACGCGGGGCGCCAGGTCGAACGGGTGCTTCTCCGAGTGGCCGATCGCGCGGTCGAAGAGGCCGTAAAAGGTCGTGAACGGGGCGACGAGAGTCGTGCCCAGCTCATATCCCGCCACCTTGCCGTAGGACATGCGCAAGGTGAAAGTCGCGTCGGGATAGGTCGATTTGCCGTACACGGCGAATCGCGCTTTCGCGATTCGCTTGCCCTCGGCGACGGTCACGCTCTCGATCTCGTCCTCGTACCACTTGCGCTGGGCGCGGTAGACGGGGTCGAGCCGGCGCGCCCAGACGATCAGCGCGTCCTTCGACCCGGCGACGGCCTTCTCCCCTCCCTCGACCAGCTTTCGGCGCTCGGCCGGATCGAACAGCTTGGTGCCCGCGATCAGCTCGCGCGCGACGTCCGCGGGCTCGCGGCCGCCGACGGCGGCGCGGACGAACTCGTCGTTCTCGCCGAGCTCGCGGACCGCGTCCTCGAGCGCGCGGCGCAGGAAGAACTCCTCCATGTCGGGATAGATCGGCGCCGGGGAGAACAGGCGGAACCTCAGCGATTCGAGGCTCGAGTCGCGGTACTCCTCGTAGCGCTTGTCGTTGGGCTTGGCGACCTCGGCGACGTAGCGGACGATGGCGTTGGCCAGGCTCGCGACCTTCGTCGCGTCGAAGCGCCGGTAGGTCGTCTGGACGCGGCGGTCGCCCGCCTTCCTGGTCGCGGCCGCGATCTTCTCCCACGAGCCCTTCGCGTCCCTCGTCGCCTCGTCCCTGGACTCGGCGACGGTCCCGCGCAGCGCGTCCTCCGCGGCCTTCAGGGAGCCGAACAGCTTGGGATCCTGCAGCCCCTCGTGCTCGCCCGTGACGGCCTTGATCGCGTTCTCGATGCCGAAGATGCGGTCCTTGGCGCGCCGCTCCTGCTCGGCGCCCAACTTGGCGTAGGCGTAGTAGTCCGCGCGCTTCTCGGCGGCGGCCTTCAGGTACAGCGGCAGGCCGAGGTCGCGCGCGTATTCGAGCTGGGCCACGGTGTCGAGCCGGTCGGTGCGCCCCGGGTGCCCCGTCACGAACACGAGCTCGCCGTCGGCGGCGCCGTCCTTGGACCACTTGAGGTAGTGCTTGATCTTGACCGGCTTGCCGTCCTCGTAGACGCGGAAGAAGGCGAAGTCGAGGGCGAAGCGCGGGTAGGTGAAGTTGTCGGGGTCGCCGCCGTAGAACGCGGCCTGCAGCTCCGGGGCCATGACGAGGCGCATGTCGGTGTACTTCTTGTACCGGTACAGCCAGTACTCGCCGCCCTGGTACAACTCGACGACGTCGGAGCGCAGCCCCGTCGTATCCGTCGACTCCTTGGTGATGCGCGAGATCTCCCCCTTGCGCTGCTCGTTCTGGTCCTTGTCCGCGGCCTGGGGGTCGACGGCCTTGAGCACGCGCTCGGTGACGTTCTCCATCGCGACGAGGACGTTGACCTCGAGGTCCGGGCAGGCGATCTCGTCCTTGCGCGTCTTGGCGAAGAAGCCGGCCTTCACGTAGTCCTTCTTCGGCGTGGACATCTTCTGCAGCTGGCCGAGGGCGACGTGGTGGTTGGTCAGGACGAGCCCGTTTTTGGAGACAAAGGCCCCGGAGCCGCCGTCGTTGAAGCGAACCGAGGCGAGCCGCAGGTGGTCAACCCAGTCCTGCTTGGGCGTGAAGCCGTAGCGGTCCTTGAGCAGCTTGACCGGAAGGTTGTCGAACGTCCACATGCCCTCGTCCCCGCGGAGCTGCGGCGTCGCGGCGACGGTGAGCGCCGCGGCCATCACGGCAGCGCGGGCGGTTCGGTTGCGGGACTGGGGGGTCGCGGACATGGGAAAGCCTCCTGACGGAAGGCGCAAATTCTAGCACACCACCGACGCACTTGGTGTCAGGCATTCCACTATTTTCACTTTCGGCATGCAACTTTTTCCGGGGTTCATTCGTATGATTGGTATGGGACGACGACCACGAATTCATTTTCCCGGAGCCGTGTACCACGCGATGGCTCACGGAGTAACGGGGCAGGACATATTTCTCGACGATGCGGATCGCGCGCGGTTTTTGGATGACCTCCACCGCCTGATCCGGGATTCGGGGGCAAGCCTCCTCGCCTATTGCCTCATGGGCAACCACTTTCACCTCGCGATTCAGGTTGGGGTGATCGCCCTCTCGTCGATCATGCAGCGGTTGCTTACCCGACACGCGAAGGCGATAAATCAACGCCACGATCGGAAGGGCCATTTGTTCTGGGGCCGCCATGAGGCCAATCTATGCACAGATGAGAAGTACTTGGCCGCTCTGATCCGCTATATCCATTTGAACCCGGTCAGAGCGGGGCTCGTGACGAAAGCCGAAGATTGGCCGTGGTCGAGTTTAGAGGGAAAACCGATGCCGGAGGACGCCGCCGGGGATATCGATGCATTCGATCCCTGGGCCCGGGCCGAGGAAACGCGGCCCAGTTTGATTCGACATCCTCGCATCGACCTCCCGGGCATCGACGAACTCGGGAAGGATATCTCCGCTCGAACGGGGATCCAGGTCTCGGAGCTTCGCTCCAATGCCTGCCGCAGGCCAGTCGTCGCCGCGAAACGACTACTCGCCCGGGAGGCCGTCAGTAACGGCCACACGCTGATCGCCATCGCGCGTTGGCTGAAGTCGTCGCCGGCAACATTGACCCGTTACGCGAAGAGCGAAAGTGAAAATAGTGGAATGCCTGACACCATCTAAATCGCGACGGTGAAGAAGAACACGCTGCCCTCGCCGGGGAGGGAGCGCAGGCCGGCGGCGCCGCCGTGGGCTTCGGCGACGCTCTTGACGAAGGCCAGGCCGAGGCCGAAGCCGGGGATCTGGCCGGTGAAGTCGGCGTCGATCTGGTAGAACTTGCGGAAGAGCTTGGGCTGCTCCTCGCCGGGGATGCCGGGGCCGTCGTCCTTGACCGATACGCGCAGGAAGCCATCCTCGCGCGCGACCGATACCAAAACGTTCTTCTTCGCGGCGGGATTGAACTTGACGGCGTTCTCGACGAGGTTGGCGACGGCCTCCTTGACGAGGAAAGCGTCCATCCTCGCCTTGGGCAAAGCGCCCGCGGCCTTGGCGTCCCAGGCCACGGCGGCGGCGGGCCCGAGCTCGAGCCCGCGCAGGGCCGCGTCGACCAAGTCCGCGAGCGCGGCCTCCGTCCGGTCGAGCACGATGTTCTCCGGGCTCTGCACGGCGGTGAAGGTGATCAGCTTCTCGACGAGGCGGGCGAGCTTCTCGTCTTCGCCCTGAATTTTCGACAGCATTTTACGCTGGTCGGGCGAAAAATTCCTCTCATCTCCGCGCAGGAGCTCGAGGTTGCCCAGCGCGATCGCCAGCGGCGTGCGCAGCTTGTGCGAGACGATCGACAGGAAGTTGCGGGAGAGGCTCTCCCCGCGCTTCTCGAGCGTGGCGTCGTGGAATATCAGAAGGAAGCCGGCATGGACGTTGTGGTCGCCGAGCCGGTCGGCGACGCCGGAGAGGATCAGGAGCTGCGGCGCCGCGCGTCGCAGCTCGAAGGGCGTGATGCGCGAGGCGCCGCCCAGGATGACCGGGAGCGCCGGCTTGGCCTCGTAATCCGGCGAGATCGCCGCGGCGAAGGTCGCGGCCGGCCGGTCCTGGCGGCCCAGCAGGGCGCGCGCCGAGGGGTTCATCAGCAGGATGCGGCCCTCCGGGTCGGTGAGCGCCAGCCCCTCGCGCGTGTCGTTGAAGATGTTGGCAAGCTTCTCCTTCTCCTCCTGCAGGCCGCGGAAAAGCAACGAGTTGGCGACGGTCATCTCGTTGAACGCGCGCGCGAGCGTGCCGATCTCGTCGCGCGACCTCACCTCGACCTGGACGCTGAAGTTGCCGCGCCCGGCTTCGCGCGCGGCGGCGGCAAGCTTGGGCAGGGCGCGGGTGAGCCAGCCCACGATCAGGATCGTGCCGAGCGCCGAGACCATCGTCGCGACGGCGGCGATCGCGAGGATGCGACGGCGCGGGGCCCGCAGGGCTTCATCCAAGGAGCGCTCGTTGAAGCCGATGCGGGCGGTGCCGACGCGGCGCGGGCCGACGACGACCGGCGCGCTGAGCTCGTAGAGCGGGACGCCGGACGCGTCCCGGCCGTGCTGCAGCTCGACGCCGTCCGAAGCCAGGGCCTTCAGCGAGAACGGGTCGGAGAGCTTCTCGCCGATCCGCGTCGGGTCGCTGTGCGACAGCACCACGCCGCCGGCGTCGACGACGCCCGCGTAGGTCACCGCCTTCTCCTTGATCATCTCCTCGACGGAGAAGTGCAGGACGAACGGATCGACCTTGGGGAAGATCGCCTCGCGCGAGGACCGCGCGAAGAACTCCGCGCGCACCTTCATCTCGCCGATCAAGCCCTCCTCGATGCCGGAGACGATCTGGCGCGCCATCAGGCCGATGACCCCCAGCACGAGCAGGCAGGTCAGCAGGGAGAGCTTGGCCGACAGCGAGCGCAGGGGATTCATCAGTAGAGCACCGCGAGCTTGAGCTTCTGGGTGCTGACGCGCGAGCCGTAGCGTTTTTCAATGATCGCGACGTAGCCGCCGGGGGAGACGCGCATGCCGGAGTCGGAGCTGCCGTTCCAGGTCATGATCTGGTTGCCCGCGGCGAAGGAGCGCGAGGCGCTCCGCACGAGGCGGCCCTGGAGCGAGTAGAGCTTGAGCACGACGTCGCCCGCCTCCTCCATGTAGAAGCCGATCTGCGCGTCGCCGCGCGCGGGGTCGAAGGGGCTCGGCCAGGTGAAGGGCTTGCTGATGGGGGCGTTCTGGACCGGGATGAACACGGGCACGCCCGCGCCGACCGGAGAGAAGACGCTGTAGACGCCCGCGTTGGAGCGCGCGCGCACCTGCGCGAAGTAGCTGCGCCCCGTGAGCATGCCCGCCGCGGAGTAGCTCGCCACGGCGACGTTGCCGGCGAACAGGTCGCTGGCGCCGGGCAGGGAGCCGATGATCAGGTTGTAGTCGAGGATGCCGACCGGGCTCGTCCCCTCGCTCCACGCGAAAAGCGCGGTGCCGTCGTAGGAGAACGCGCGGTCGGCGATCGGCGCGCCCGGCGCGCCGGGGGCCGTCGTGTC
>JAKFCD010000113.1:0-14136 GCA_036676805.1 Elusimicrobiota bacterium | reverse complement strand
GCCCGGCGCCTCATCGCGGCCGACGGCCTGGCCTCGCCCGCGCTGCGCTCGCTCGGCGTGGGCCGGGTCCGTCCCCGGCGGCGGCGATACGGCCTCTCGGCGCGGCTGGCGGGCGTCGAGGGCCTCGGCGGCTTCGTCGAGGTCTTCCTGCTCGGCGGGGGAGAGCTGTACCTGACGCCGCTGCGCGCGCCGGGCACGGCGACGGCGGCGCTGCTTCTCGAACACGAAACCCTCGCCCGGGCGTCGAACGGACGGGAGGAGGCGTTCTGGAGCCTGGCGCGCTCGCATCCCTCGCTGGCGCCTCGGCTGGCCCGCGCGGCGCTCGACGCGCCGGTGATTGGGCTCGGCCCCCTCGCCACCGAGGCGGAGCGCTGCGAGGATGATTTTTGGCTCGCCGCCGGCGACGCCGCGGGCGGCGTGGACCCGCTCGTCGGCGACGGAATCGGCCTGGCCCTGCGCACCGGGCGGCTCGCCGCGGAGGAGACCGACGCGGCGCTCCGAGGCGAGGGCCGACCCGGCCGCTACACGCGCCGTCGCCGGGAAATTCTGCGGCCCAAGAGGCGCCTGGCCCGCCTGGTACTCGGGCTCAGCCGCCGCCCGCTGCTCGCCCGCGCCGCGCTCGCGGCGCTGCGCGCCTATCCGCCGGCGTTCTCGGCGCTGCTCGCCGATTAGCCGTCAGAGGTCGTGGAGCGGAACACGCCGCAGCTTCGGCTCGACGCCGGCGCAGGAAATGAAGACCCGGCCCTTGGCCGGATCGTAGCCCCAGGCCCCGTCATCGGACGGGGGCGCGTCTCGGCGGACGATCGATACGCGGCTCGTCGCCGGGTGAACGTGATTTTCCTCCCGCTCGCTGAACGTCCAAATCCTCAGGCGCGGCAGCGGCCCGAGTTCCTCGAGGGTCGCGGGCGCGCGCCCGTGGGCCGCGCGGAAGCGTTCCACCCGGGCTCGCGCGTCCGACAGCTCCCTCAAGCCGCAATGATTCATGCGGAACGCCCAGGCCAGCTTCGGGAGGAGGATCGCGTTTCCGGACATCAGAAGGAGGCAGACCCAGCGCGCCGATCGGGCGGCCCGGCCCAGCCGTCCCTCCGGCCTGAAAGCCGCGAGCAGGAATGGCAGCGCCAGACCGGCGAGGATGACCGGCGGCAGCAGGCCGCTCATCCCCGGGCGAGAAGCGGCCCAGAGCCAAAGCGCGGGCGGGCCGAGGGCCATCGCGACGCCGAGCAGAAAAGTCAGCACGCCCGAAGTTTAGCTAATCGCGCCCCGGAATCCGAGGGCCGGCGGGTCAGTCTCCGCCGCCCGTGTCCACCGCGTGCCGGCCGGCGACCCGGCCCTCGCAGAGCAGCTCGTCGACCGCGGCGAGAAGCTGGCGCCGGCCGACGGGCTTCACCAGGTAGCCGCTGCCGCCCGCGCCCATGCTCTTGCGGTAGTCCTCGAACTCCCGCGAGGCGGTCAGGAACAGGACGGGGACCATGCCCAGCCCGGGGGTGGCGCGGAGGCGGCGGCAGGCCTCGAAGCCGTCGGAGCCCGTCAGGTGCAGGTCGAGGATGACGAGGTCAGGGGTCCGGGCGCGCAGGGCGCCGGCGAGCTCCTCGGCGTCCTTCAGCGAGACCGCCTCGTACGTCGGTTCCAGCCATGAGCGCACGATGGCTTGGAAGTCCGGCTCGTCGTCCACCATGTAGATGCAGGTTTGCATGCGCATAGCATAAGCCCGCCGCGGCGGAGAGGCCAGTCAATTAAAAGTTAAATCTCAGGCGCCGCGCTTCTTGCGGGCGGCCACGGTCTCCCCGGCGATGCCCCAGCTCTCGGCGGGGACCTCCTCGATGACGACGTGGGTGGTCGCGGGGTTCTTGCCGAGCACCTCGGCGGCGAGCGCGGTGACGCGCTTGATGAACTCGGCCTTCTGTTCGGCCGTGGGGCCGGGGGTCATTTTGACGTTGATGAAGGGCATGGCCGATCTTACGATATCAGCGGCGGCCGTGCTTGCGGCCGCCGCGCGGGGCGCTCGGGCGAAGGCCCATGCGGGCGTTGCCGCCGGCGGGGCCGCTCTGCATGAACAGGAAGCTCACCGGGAAGCCGTACTCCCGGGAGAGCGCGGCCTCCTTCGACTTCAGGAAGTCCATAAGCTCGAGCTTGCGCAGGTCCTTGGGCAGCACCTGCGAGCGGTCGATGTTGGGGTCGACGGCGACGTCCATCGAGAACACGACGGCGTCGAAGGGCTTGCCGATCATCGCGTCGAGCTGGGCCTTGAACTTCTGGTAGGTCTTGAGCTTGTAGACGACCTTGTCCGCGAGAACCTCCTCGGGGGGCAGGCCGACGCGGGAGGACTTCGCCTCGACGACGGATATGCGCCCTTCGGGGCTCTCGACGACCACGTCGAGCTCGGAGACGTAGATTCCCTTCTCGTCGAACAGCTCGCGGCCGCTTTGCAGGATCTTGTAGCCGAGCTTGTAGTAGTGCTCCACGGTCTTGAGCTCGAGGAGCAGGCCCACGTAGCGCGAGTAGATCACGCCCTCGTAGATCTTGGAGAGGCCCTCGCCGTTCTCGCCGCCGTACTTCCGCGCCATCTCGTTGAGCTTGGCGCGGATCTCCTTCTGCTCCTTGGGCAGCGGGGCGAGCTCGTCGAGGAACTTGAAATTGATGCGGCCCTTGCTGCGGGCCGTGACCTCGGCGCCGCGCAGCTTGATATGGTCCTTGATCTCCTGATAGCCCCGGGCGTCGAAGACGAGCTCGACCTCGTCGAGCCTGCCCATCTGCCGCTCGGCCTTGCCGCCGCGCGCGAACATCGCCTCGGCGTCCTTGATGACCCCGTCGACGCGGCGGATGCCCTCGACGATCTCCGACCGCGGGTTGGCGGCCTTATGGAAAAACACGCGATGGGTGTGGACGGCGACCTTCTTCTTGCCGTCGTCGAGCACGCCGTCGACGAAGGTGAGGGTTTCCTCGAGATGGGTGTTGACCTGGGAGAGGCCGCGCCCCTTGGCGACCGCCTCGACCGCCGAGACCTTGGCGACGACGTCGGAGTACGCGTCGTCCATCACGTCAAGGCTTTCCTCGAGGTTGATCTTGCCCTTGTAGAGCTCGACCATGCGGCGGACCTCGGTGTAGTAGATCGCGGCGCGGTCGTGGATCTTGACGCCCTCGTCGTTGACGATGAAGACCGGCGCGGGCCCGGCCGCCGGGTTGGAGGCTCCGTCGAACAGCGCGCGGCCGTCGCGGGGGCCGCCGCCGCGGCCGTGGCGGGAGGCGGCGGACAGCTCGACGGCCGCGAGGGCCAGGGCGACGCGCGCCGCGGGGACGGAGAGGGAAGCTTTCGCGGCGACGGGTGCCAGCGCGGCGGGCACGGCCCGGATCGCGGCGGCCGGAGTCACGACCGCCGGAGCGGACATGACGGAGAGAGCGGGGGTCAGCGAAAGCAGCGGCGACAAGGACAGGGACGCGGGGCCGGAGACACCGCCGGGGACGAGGCCCGCGGCGCCGGAGGCTGCGCCGAGCGAGGGCGTGAGCGTCACGCGCGGAACCGAGATCTGCTGGGCCGAGGCGGGCCCGGACGCCAAGGCGGCCGTCAGAAGGGCGGCGAGAAGTCGGAGGGGGATTCGGTTCATAATAAGGAGAGTAGCAGTGCGCGCGGCGGCCGTCCTGGGCCGAAGGGCCGCGACGCCGCCGCCAAGAGACCTACTCCAAGTTCACGGAGTTTTGACGGTGAAGCCGGCTGTTCCCGCCGTTGTCGGGCGGCCTCGAGCTCGTTTCGGCGTCCTCCCCATCGCCGCCAGCGCTGGCGGTAAAGTAGATAACCTCGTCGCCGTCATGCACCGGGCATCGGCGGAGGTCGCGCCGTCGAGCTCGCCAGGCAGGCCGGCGGGATGGTCCTGAGCGACGACCGAGCCATAAGGCGAGGAAGTGCCCCTTCCATCTTCCGTTGGGAAAGGGGCCTACGCGAGCTCAAGCGAGGCGCGACCGCCGGAACCCCGTGAACAAGAGACCTAGACTTGACCTCCCCCCTGGGAAGGGCTACGCTACCGCCATGAGAGCCTTTCTCCTCGCCGCCGCGGCGGCGCTGACGGCGTCGTGCGCGTACGTGAGCTTCGGGCGGACGGTGTCCGACGAGGAGATGCTTCTGCGCGACTCCGTGCGCGGCTACTACGACGAGGTGGCGGTGGCCTTCGCCGCGGGGAACGCCGACGCGCTGGCCTTGCTCTTCGACGCGGCGATCGCCAAGCCCATGACGCGCGATCAGATCACGGCCTGGGCCAAGGACTTCTTCGCCGAGCACGGCCCGGGCCGCTTCCGGGTCGATAAGATCGAGTTCGAGCGCCTCGGCCACGAGAGCGCCGTCGTCCTGCTGACCTATCGCGTGGAGACCTTGGACGGCAAGGGGAATTTCGGCGGCGTGGAACGGGACTATCTCGCCAAACGCGGCAAGCGCTGGCTCGTCACGTCCTGGGAGAAGGTCTCGGATTCGAAAGCCGCGCCTTGATCGCGGCCGCGAATTTTCGCGCGGCGCCGGGGGCGTAGGAGAGGAAGAGCAGCGGCTCGATGAGCTCGAGCTCGATGACGAGGAGCTCTCCCCCGCGCCGCACGCCGTCGACGCGGGCGTACAGCCAGGGCCGCGGGCCCGCGATCGCCGCGTCGCGGGCCTGGATGAGCAGGCCGGGAGGGAAATCGCGCCGCTCGGCGCGCCCGCCGTGCTCGCCCTGGACGCGGAAGTCTCCCGCGCGCGGGGTCTTGAGCACCGCGTGGGAGAAATCCCCGCCGAGGAAGACGAACGACCACTCCCCCTCCGACTCGATCTCCGGCAGGAACGGCTGGATCATCGCGTCCGAGTGCGCGAGGACGTCGTCGAGCGCGGCCTGCCCGTCCGCCCGCCCGCGCCGGACGCGTCTGGTGCGAAACGCGCTCGCCGAGACGGTCGGCTTGACCACCGCGTCGTCCCAGCCGCGGGCGGCGAGGATGTCGTCGAGGTCCGCCCGCGCCCCTCTCTTGACCCACTCGGTCGGCGCGACCGGCACGCCCGCGGCCGCGAGCTCCTTCAGGTAGGATTTGTCGAGGTTGGCCCGGACGACCGGGGCCGGATTCCAGACCGGCAGGCCCAGCGCCTCCAGCCGCGCCAGCCACGCCAGAAAGGCCGCCGGCGTGAGGTGGTAGTCCCAGGCGGAGCGGATCACGGCGGCGTCGTAGCTCCCCCAGTCCACGGCCGGGTCGTCCCAGACCGCGGGCTCCGCCGCGACGCCGAGGCTCCAC
Source organism: Elusimicrobiota bacterium (assembly GCA_036676805.1). GTDB lineage: Bacteria > Elusimicrobiota > Elusimicrobia > UBA1565 > UBA9628 > GWA2-66-18. Next base: position 8,898 of record JAKFCD010000113.1, on the reverse strand, counting down.
AGCTCGCTCAGCAGGGGCCGGTCGTCGTCGCTTAGCTCGGGGTTGGAGCCGCAGGTGACCAAGGCGACGCGGGAGGGGCTCATATGTCCGCTCTTATAATAGGAAATGACGCCGTAACACGAATTAATTATATTCCAACGAGTGCGATTCTTTGCGCATGACGGCAAATCCACGCACGGGCCCGCGGGGATCGAGGAACTGTTGAAGCTTCCCGGCTTCGATGGGGACACGCTCGTGTGTCCGGTGGGTTCGGATGATTCGGCGGACTGGAAGCCCGCTTTGGCCTATCCTCCCTTCAAGAAGGCCCTGCTCGAAGCTCCCCTTCCCGCCCCGGTTTCCACCCCCCCTCCGGCGCCCGAGGCGCCGCCCGCGCTCGTTGCCCCGCTTTCGCCGATGATGCCGCCCGGGGCGCCCGCGCTCACGGCGCTCCCCCCCGTTTCCGCGCTGCCGCCGCCGCCCGCCATGCCTCCCCCCGCGGCCGCTCCGGCGCCGGCGCCGAAAACCGTCGCGTGCCCGTCATGCGCTCACGCCAATCTCCAGGACGCCCGCTTCTGCAATTCCTGCGGCGCGCGAATGGACGGCAAGGCCGAGGATATCTCCGCCCCCGAGCCGCTGCCCCCCGTGCCCGTCTTCCCGCCCGCGCCGGTCATGCCGGCCGCGCCGGTCTTGCCGCCCTCGCCCGCGCCGGAGATCGAGGCGGCGAAGGACCCCTTCGCCCACCTCGACCCGCTGCTCACGATCCCCGAGGAGCCGACGCCGCTTCCCGATTCTCCTCACCGGCCGCTGCAGCCCGGGAAGATGGGGCAGCTCGCCGAGCTCAAGGACTCGGGGCCGGCCGCGTCCTTCTCTCCCGCTCCCGATCCCGCTCCGCTGGCGCCGGAGCCCGCCCCGGACGCCGCGGCCGTGCCCGCCTGGAAGAGGCCGCCCGTGCTGGCCGCCTTCGCCGCCGCCGCCGCGTTGGCCGCCGGCGCGGGGTACATGCTGCTCGGCGGAGGCTCCGCCGCTCCCCCCGCCGAGCTCGTCGCCGAGCTGACCCCCTCCGCCCCGGCGCCCGCGGAGATCGAGCCTCCCGCGCCCGTGATCTATTCGCCCCCGCCCGCGACCTCCTCGCCGGCGATGCCCCCTCCATCGGCTTCCAAGCCGAAAAAGCTCGCGCCGTCCTTGAGCGCCGCCCCCCCGCGCGCCCCGGCCAGGCGGAAGCGCGCCCCGAAGTCCCGACGCGCGCGCGCGCCCAAGCCGGCGCCGCTGGCCCCTCCCGGCGAGGGAGACACCTACATCGAAAGCCGGGCGCCGGCGCAGCCGGCCGACCCCGGCGGGCGGGATCCCCTGCTCGAGGCGCTTCTCGGCGAAGCGACCAAGCCCTCGGCCGAGCCCGCGCCGGCGCGGAAAGGCGCCGCCAAGGCTCCGCCGGCGATCGGCCAGCGGCCCGCCCCCGCAAAGCCCGCCCAATTTTCCCTGCCGGGGCTCAAGCGGCCGGTCAGCGCGAGCGATCGCGCCGCGGCGGCGCCCGCTCCGGGTCCTTCGGTCGCTATCGCCGGCCTCGATCCCGCCCCTCTCTCCGAGCCCGGAAAATCCCCGCCGCCCCCGGGCATCGAGGATCAGCCGGCCCCGTCCGCCCCGGACGCGTCCGAAGAGGGCGATCAACTCGCCCTCGTGCAGGTCCACGAGCAGTTCGACTTCTGCGCCCAGCTCCTGGCCCAAGGCGCCTACGGCGACCACTTCGACACCTGCCTGTGCAAGGACGCGCGCGAGGCCGCGCCCTACCGCGGACGCCGCGGCTTTTACGCGACGGCCATGAAGAAGGACGCCCAAGGGGGCGGACTCGAGGCGTCGGCGAAAATCCTCTCGTCGAGGATCGACGGCGGGATCGCGACGGTCACCGGCCGCTTCTCGCGCGGCGGGGCGGACAAAGGCCGCACGGCCAAGCAGACCTGGAAGCTCGAGGACGGCCTCTGGTGCCAGGCCCCGTAAGGGCGCTTAAAGGCCGGCCAGCGACGCCTTGAGCGCGGCGGCGTCGCCGACGACGACGGTGACGAGCTTCTCCGGCGCGAGCCGGGACCGGACGGCGGCCAGCGCGGACGCGGGCGTCGCCTCGGCCAGGCGCGGCTCGTACTGCGCGACGGTCTCGCGCGGGTCGCGGCCGCTCTCGGCGACCGACGCCAGGTAGCCCGTGACGCGGTCCAGCGACGACAGGCGCATCAGGAACAGGCCGCGCAGGTGGCGTCGCGAGTTGTCGAGCGCGGCGGCGGAGATCTCCCGGGTGCACAGCTCCCCGACCTCGGCGCGCATCTCCTCGAGCGCGGGACGCGCGACCTCGGTGCGGCAGTCGGCGGAGGCCGACCACACGATGCCCCGGCCGTACAGCTCGATCGAGGAGTAGGCGCCGTAGGTGTAGCCGCGGCGCGTGCGCAGGTTCTCGAACAGGCGGGAGTTGGCGGTGCCGCCGAGGACGTGGTTGGCCAGCACGAGCGACATGTAGTCCGGGTCCTTGGGGCCGGCGGCGGCCGTCTGGGCGATGATCAGGCTCGCCTGCGCGGAGCCGGGCCGGTCGACGATGATGGTGCGCGCGGAGCCCGCGTCGGGCAAGGGCGGCGCCTCGCGGGCGGCGGAGCCGGCCGTCCAGGTCGACAGCGCCCGCTCGAGCGCCTTGGCCGTCTTGTCGGGGTCCAGGTCCCCGGCGAGGACCAGGTGGCCGCCGCCCGGCCGCAGGCACGCGGCGTGGAAGGCGCGCATGCGCGCCGAGTCGACGGCGGCGATCTTATTCTCGTCGGCGGCCCCGCGCCCGTAGGGATGGCCGGGGAACAGCTCCGCCCGCAGACGCTCCTCGGACAGGAAGTGCGGCTGGGCGCGGCGGGAGATCAGGTCCTCGAGCGCGTTCTCCCGCCACAGCTCCACCTCCGCCTCGGGATAGTCCGCCGTGCTGATGGTCTTGGCGAGCTCCTCGAGGAATCCGTCGAGGCTGCGCGACAGCCCGGAGGCCGACAGCTTGAGCCACTCGGATTCGCAGGACGCCCCGAGCGACCAGCCGAGCGACGTGTAGGCGCGCGCGACGGCGGCGGCGTCCTCGCCCGCGCGGCCCTTGAGCAGGAGCTCCTCCGAGGCCTGGGCCAAGGCGTCCTGGCCGTCCACCTCGTGGATGCGGCCCGCCCTCACCGCGAGGCGGGCCTCGACCAAGGGCAGGCGCTTGTCTCGGGCGAGCCAGACGGTCAGGCCGTTCTTGAGCCGGGTCTTGACGATGTCGGGAGGGCGCGCGAAGCGGGCGGGGCCGGGCGGCGGCGGATGAAGGCCCGGCGCGCGGGGCTCCTCGGCGGGGGTCTCGGGCGCGGCCGGCTCGGGCGCGAGCTCGACGGGCTCGCCCGGCTCGACCTGCAGCACGATGCGCCCGCGCGCGCGCAGCCAGCGGCGCGCCGCCCGCACGCAGTCCTTGCGGGTGATCTTCAGCAGGGAGTCGAGGTCCTTCCAGAAGCCGTCGGGGTCGCCGACGAGCGCCGCGTAGGAGCTCAAGGTCTGCGCGCGGTCGGCCAAGGACTGCTGGCCCTCGAGCCAGGACCGCTCGATCTGCGTCTTGGCGCGCGCGAGCTCATCGTCCTCGGGCCCCGTCTCGCAGAACCGCTCGAGGACCTTGTCGAGGCTGTCCGTCACGGCCTGGCGGCCCGCGCCGAGGCGGCCGGAGATGAAGAACGCGAGCATGTCGGGGCCGCGCGCGGCGACGTGGCTCGACCAGTAGGGGATGTGGCCGCCCGCCGAGACGGCGAGGCGGTCGTCCTTGACGAGCCGCTCGTGCAGCGGGCTGTCCTCGCCGCCGCCGAGCACGGTCATCACCACGGTCAGCGCCCACCAGTCGCGCGTGCCGCGCTCGGGGGTGTGCCAGCCGACGATGGTCAGAGGGGTCTTGGCGAGATGGTCCTTGACCGTCTCCACGCGCTCGCCTTCAAGGCGCGGCTCATCAAGGGGTTTGGCCCGCGGGCGGGCACGTCTCCCAATCGGCCCGAACAGGCGCTTGGCCAGCCCGCGCACCTCCGCGACCGAGGCGTCCCCGCACACGGCGAGCACCGCGTTGTTGGGCGCGTAGTGCCGGTCGTAGAAGCTCCTGACGTCGTCGAGCGAGGCCGCGCGGATGTCGGCGGCGTCGCCGATCGTCGGATGCGCGGTCTCCCAGCGCGTGAACGCCAGCGCGCTCATCACCGCGTCGGTCGCGCGCCGGTAGGGCTGGTTGAGATAGGTCTGGCGCAGCTCCTCGAGCACGACCTGCTTCTCGACGGCGAGCTCGCGCTCCGAGATCAGCAGGCCGCGCATGCGGTCGGCCTCGGCCCACAGCACCGACTCGAGCGCGTTCGACGGCACGACCTCGTGATAGGTCGTGTTCGTCTTCATCGTATAGGCGTTGTCCACCCCGCCGTGCGACTCGACGAGCCGGGACACCTCGTTGGGCGCCAGGTTGGCGGTGCCCTGGAACATCAGGTGCTCGAAGAGGTGCGCGAACCCGGCGCGCCCCTTCTCCTCGTCGAGCGAACCGACCTTGTAGGTGAGCGACACGGCGGCCAGCGGGGCGGAGCGGTCCTCCTGCACCACGACGGTCAGCCCGTTCCCCAGCTTGAACACGCTGACCGGCAAGCCCCGCCGAAGCTTGCGCTTCTTCACCTGTTTCACCGCGGAGAGTGTACCAAAACGAACTTGGTGCCAGGCCTACCGGTATTTGCATTATCGCCGCCGCCAGGCCCGGCATTTACGCAAATACCGGTAGGCCTGGCACCGGAAGGCGTGCTAGAATCGCGCTATGAAAAAGAAGGCCAGGAAAGCCCCCCGCCCGACCGCCGAGCAGCTGTTCGCGCGCCTGCGCGGCCGCACGCGCGCCAACGCGGATGTCCTCGACCGCGATATCGAGAACGAGTGCGTCGTCGAGACGACGGTCATGATGTGCGACTCCTCCGGCTTCACGCGCCGCACTCACGACTATGGCATCCTGCATTTCCTGGCCGTCATGACGGACGTCTACGACCGCGTCGAGAGGATACTAAGGAAGCACCGCGGAATCCTGATCTCCCGCGGCGCCGACAACCTCCTGGCCATCTTCGACGACCCGGCGAAAGGCGTCGACGCGGCGATCTCGATGCAGCGCCTGCTCGCCGCGTTCAACGAGGGCAAGACCGACCGGGACCAGTTCCAGCTCTGCATGGGCTTTCACTGCGGGAAGATCCTGCGCCTCGCGGACGGCATCTTCGGCGACAAGGTCAACATCGCCTCGAAGATCGGCGAGGACCTGGCCAACGCCGACGAGATCCTGGTGACCGGGGAGGTCGCCAGGCGCCTGCCCGCCCGCATCAAGCGCGCCTACGCCCGCTCCGTGGCGCTCGGGGGCAAGACCTTCGAGCTGCACCGCATCAAGTACTGAGCGGGATGCGCCGCGCCGCCGCCCTCCTGCTCCTGCTCGCGGCCTGTAAAAAGCCCGCCGGGGAAACCGCCTGCCCGCACGACCCGGGGTTCGACCGCTCGGGCGTGATCCAAGTGCGCGCGGAGCATCGCCCCGCGGTCCTGCGCCGCGACCTCGGCCTGGCGGAGATCGCCCGGGAGGCGGCCGGGTCCGCCGGCGCGGGCCGGGCGCAGGGCCTGACCGTGGTCGACAATCAATTGGCTTTCCGCACGCTCGTGAACGTGGAGACTTCCCGGGGACGGACCTGCGTCTGGTTCGACGAGGTGCGAGTGGATCTCACGCCCGCCTCGGTGAGCATCTACGTCCCCCGGGAATACGCCGAGGATTCCTGCGAGTACCTGGCCGTGCTCGAGCACGAGCGCGAGCACGAGACCGTGCACCGCGAGCGGCTCGCGGCCGCCGCGGTGGAGATCGAGCGGGCCCTGAAGGACGCGCGCTGGCTGCCCGCGCGGGGCAATCCGCTGGAGACCGAGGACCGCGCCTCGGCGGAGGCCGCGCTCAACGCGAAGATCCGCAAGGTGGTGACGCCGGTTTACGAGCGCTACAAAGCGGACCTGGGCCGCGCGCAGGCCGACCTCGACCGGCCGGACCTTTATGAGTGGGTCGCGAAGCGCTGCGTCGGCTGGAGGTAGGGCGTCGCACCGCGGACATCTCCCCGTCGACTATCCGCAGTTGATCCAGATCAAGCGCGCGGATTGACGAAAGTCCTACAGGTTACATGGGCCTTTCGGGCATCATAGGCTCATGAAGAAAACCTTTCTCGTCCTCGCCGCTCTCGCCGCCGCCGCGACCCTCCGCGCCCAGTCGTTCGAATCCCAGATCGTCGACTCCCTGCGCCCCTTCATCCTCGAGGACGCCTTCGCCGAGGTCGGGGCCTGCGGCGTGCTCGACATCAAGACCATCCGCCCCTTCAACCTCGACGAGGCCGCCGATCTCGTCAAGCCCTGCATGGACGGCGTCGCCGCGAAGTACGCGGCCCGGGTCGTCACCGAGGCGGGCTTCCTCTCGGCGCCCCAGTCGGGGATGCCCGGCAAGTCCGGCCTGCTCATCAAGACCGACATGACGGCGGGCTCCAAGGCCCACCGCGACCTCGCGGCCTCGATCTCGCGCCGCGAGGGCCGCCTGCTCGGCCACCTGACCAAGGTCCTGACCAAGGACGAGACCGCCCCCTCCGCGGTCAGCGTCCTGCAGAAGGCGATCGACGGCTGCATGCTCCTGACCGTCGTCCGCGACGTGCGCAGCGGCCACGACTTCGTGAAGATCTACGGGAAGTGCCTGACGAAGAACCCGGACCTCAAGATCACCGAGATCCGCCCGGGCGACGGCCTGTCGGTCACCCTCAAGACCGAGGCCGACGGCGAGCAGGTCGAGGCCTACAACGGCTTCCTGACCGTCAACGCCGGCAAGGGCCCGGTCCAGGTCATGGTCGTCGCCTACGGCCCGCAGGTCTACCTGCCCTAAACCGCTGTCCCTCACCAGGGGAACACGGCCCCGGCCGATTCGCGAAGGCGAGTCGAACCGGGGCCTCTTAATTGCGGGGGCCGGCGTCGCAAGCTCCTGGGATCAGAAGTCCTGACGCGACGACGAAGCCGCCAACTCCGCTTTGTTGGGGATAGTGACGCGGAACCGGTTCGGACGCGGCGCCGTCTGGAGAGCCGCCATGATGGCCTCCGCGTCCGCGCCGGGCGCGAGGATGACCGGTTCCGTGTAGTCGAAGAGGACCTCGCGGGAGTCCGCCGGATTGAGATTGGCGTTCCAGAAACGCACGCGCCGGACGCGGTCCATGGGCACCTGCGGGACCATGTGCTCCAGCTGGTTCAGCGGTCCATGAAAGACTTGCCGCGCTTCCGGCAGGCGCGCCGCGTCCGCGACCTCCTCGAACTCATAAAGAATGCCCCGAGTGGTCTTGTTCACGCGCGAGGCATCCGCGTAGCCCGTCATCAGGAGGACGATGCCCCCGTTCAAGCGCTCGGCCACGGACACCATGTGCGGAGATCCGTCCAAGAGCAGATGCGCGCCCGAGCCGGTCATCTTGCCTTCCGGAGCGACCTTGGTGGGGTTGGGCAGAATCCCGCCCGCATCCAGGTCCCGGCGCAGGGAGTTCATTCCGGCCAGGCGCACGCCTCGGGGCAAAGTGGCCAATGGCACGCCCATATTCGCGGCGACCGCCTCCATGAAGACGCGGCTGCCCGGGGTCCCGGGAGACGGGTTTGATTTGAACCAGTCCCGCAGCTCGGGAATCTCGCGCTGCATGCTCGCGTTCTCTGAGTAGAGCTTCCAATGCTCGCCGCGGATGGCGTCCAGTTCGGCCTTCGTCGCGCCGGCTTTTCCGCGCGTCAAAAGCTGCCGGTTTAATTCGTCGAGGCGGCGGTAGTTGGTCTCCAGCACGGCCGCCAGCGCGTCGTTCGTGCCGGCCTCCGTCAGCCACGGCCTCGGCGTCACGCGCGGCAGGCCGGCGGCGGCGGCGCCCCCCGCGGCCTCCAGCGACTCGCGCAGCGCGACGCGGCGCATGAACGCGGGCACGCCCGCGGCATAGGACGCCACCTCCGCCGCCTCGGTCGTCGTGTCGTAGGTCGCGTCGAGCATGTCCCAGGTGCCGCCCGTTTTCACGGCGCGTGAGATGGAAGCCGCGACGCGCTTGCCCCGCCGGTCGCCCTCGGCTCCCGCCAGCCTCGACAAGGAAGCGGTGGGGGAGAGCGCTACGACGAGGAAGGCCGCGGCGGATTGGCCGGGGCGCTCCCGTACGGCGCTTAAGATGCCGGCCCCCGCGCTGTCGACAGCCCCGGCCAAGCCGTTCCATATGCGCCCGGGCGCCTCGTCGTCGTTGAGCCAGCCGACGATGGATGACGCCCCCGCGGCGAAACGGTAGCTCTTGCGCGAGAACCAGCCGCCGACGCTGTCGCCCGTGCTTTCCTCGGTGATGGAGTCGGCCCGGCGATTGTAGGCCGCCGCGAAGCCGTAGTACGCGTCCCGAGTCTCGCCGCGTCCGGAGCGGCGGCCGTTCATCCACTGCCAGGCCGTCGGAAGGGTCCGCTCCTTCGCCGCCGGCTCGCGCGCCGGGGGCACGGCGGGGGCAACCCTGCGGCGGGGAGAGGAACGCATCAGGGCGGCGATGGACGGATCGAGGCGAGCCGACGCCTCGGAGGGGAGGAGCCGGCGGGCCGGGGGCGGGTCGCGCTCGGGAAGCGTGACGCTCCAGCCCGGCCTGCGCAGCATGGGGGTGACGCGTTTTACGGCGGCTCGCTGGTTTTGGTTCTCCCTCGACGTCGGCGGACGCGGCGCCGCGGCCGGCCAGCGCGCGGCGTGGCGGCGCCGGTAGAAGTCGCGCGCGGCGTTGGCCTGAGCCGGGGTCAGCCCGATGGCCAGCCCCGCAATCGGGGCCGGGCCGCGCGGGTCCACCGCGGTGCCGAAGATGACGAAGACCAGCAGGAAGGTCAGGATCGCCTCCACGACGATCCCGACGCCGG
>JAKFCD010000112.1:0-39013 GCA_036676805.1 Elusimicrobiota bacterium | reverse complement strand
CGCGGCGGCTCCCGCGGCCGCGCCCGCGAGCCCGCGCGGCGCCCCCGGAGGGATCGCGCCCGCGGCCCAGCTTCCCTTGTCCCAGGGGCGGCCGGACGGCATCAACGTGCCGGCCCCGGGCGACGGCTCGGGCGAGGTTCAAGGCGTCCAGGGCGGCCAGGGCGGAGCGCCGAACGACGGACGCGTCGCGCCGGCCAAGCCCATGGGCGCGTGGGAGCGGATCAAGGACTCCGTGAGCAATCCGCTGTCGGACGCCTATGGCTTCACCTTCGAGGGCCTCGAGGCCCAGCCGGTCTCGTTTCGCGACCATGTCCCCGCGCTCGCGTACGCCCGCAAGGCAGCGGCCGGGTCCTTCACGAAGGTCACCTTCTACGGCCACGGCGCGCCGGGCTACATGACCGTCGGAGAATGGGGAGGCGACGCGGGGGACATCGCCATGATCCTCTCGGGCAAGATGCAAGCGAGCGCGACCGTCGACATCAAGGGCTGCAACACCTCCTCGATCGGCGGCGCGAGCGTGAACCCGGGGCGGGGAATCTCGGGGCTGACCCGGCGCGTCCTCTATTTCAGCCTCCCCTACCTGACCGGCGATCGCAGCGAAGCCTCCCGGGAGCAGCTTGAGAATGACTGGGATTCGGACCTGGCGCGCGACGCGAGCCGGGGTCTGCCCGGCGTCAAGGTGTGCGGTTTTCGCACCTTCGGCCTGGTCGGCGACCGCGTTCCGGTCCTGGGCACCTTGCTGGGACGGCGAGAGGCGACCAACAGCAGCGCGATCCTGGGCTCGAAGGCCTGCTTCATCGACGGCAAGGAGGTCGGCTCGTGAACAAGCACGTGATCTTCGCCGCGCTCGAGATCGCGGCCCTGTTCGGGACGCCGCTCGCGGCGATGGCCGGCGGCTTCGCGCTGCGCCGGCGCTACCGGGAGCGCGAGCCGCGCTTCGCCTACCACGCCGGCACCGTGCTTCTCGGCGGCGGCGCGGTCCTGCTCCTGTTCGTCCTCGCGCTCGTCTTCATGATGCTCAACTGGTAGGGCCGCGCGGCCGCATCTGCTAAACTTGGCCATGGCCGTTCTCCGCTCCGCGACCGACGCCGACCTTCCCGCGATCACCGGGATCTACAACCAGGCCGTCCTGCGCGCGACCGGCACGTTCGACACCGAGCCGAAAACCCTTGGACAGCAGAAAGCCTGGTTCGCCCGGCACGGCGATTCTCATCCCGTGATCGTCGCCGACGAAGGCGGGAAGGTCGTGGGCTGGGCCTCGATGTCGCCGTACTCGGATCGCTGCGCGTATGCGCGCACGGCCGAGGTGTCGGTCTATATCGACGAGGGCGCGCGGGGACGCGGGCTCGGCGGGGCGCTTCTCGAGGCGATCCTCGCCGCCGGGAAAACGGCCGGCCTCAAACAGGCGCTCGCCCGCGTCACGGAGGGCAACGAGGCGAGCCTGCGCCTTCACGCTAAGCGCGGCTTCTTCGAGGCCGGCCGCCTGCGCCAGGTCGGCGAGAAATTCGGCAGGATATTGGACGTGCACTTGCTGCAAAAATCACTGGCGCTCCTGCTGCTGCTGGCCGCCGTGTCGCCCGCGCGCGCCGGCGTCGAGGAAAGCATCCGGGAGTCCGCGGTGCGTCTGACGGCCGGCGACGTCGTCGGGGCGCGGGCCAAGGCCGAGGAGGCCGTCGCCGCCGCTCCCCGCGACCCGCGCGCGCAGGAGCAGCTCGGCAACGTCGCGCTGGCCGGGCTCGATCCCAAGACGGCCGAAGCGGCGGCCGGGCGCGCTTTGGCCGTCGAGGAGACCGTCGCGCGCCGGGTACTCCGCGCCAACGCCCGGCTCACGGGAGGGGACGTGGAAGGCGGCCGCGCCGACGCCGAGCGGGCCGTGGCGCTGGCCCCCGGCAGCGGGCCGGCAAGGCTTTCCCTGGCCGTGGCGCTCGAGCTGCTCGGCCGCCCCGCGGCCGAGGTCGAACGGGAGTACCGCCGCGCGGCCGAGCTTGACCCGACCTTGGCGCCCGAGGCCGAGGCGGCGCTGCGCCGCCTGGCCCCGCCCGTCGCCGCGCCGGCGGGCGCCCGCCTGGGGCCCATCCTCGTCATCCTCGCGGTCTCGGTCCTGTTCGGCTGGATCTTCGGCAAGGCCTCCAAGGCCGGAGAGGAGGACCTTCCGGCCGAGCCCGCGGCCCCGGTCCTGCTGCCCGGGAACGGCCGCCTCACGGCGCGCGAGGCCCTCGCGGCCGTGGACGCGGCGGCGAAGGACGGCGCGCCCGATTCCCTCGCGCTCGCGGAGGCCCTCTACCGGAGGCTCACCGGCCGCCCGGCCTTTCCTCGCGGTACCGATCGCGCGCTGGGCCGCTACCTTCCCGCCTCCGAATCGGCGAGGGGTCTTCCGTCCGGCATCGACGCCTTCTTCGCCCGCGCCCTCGATCCGGAGCCGTCGCGCCGCTTCGCGAGCGCCGCGGAGCTCGCCGGCGCCTTCCGCTCGCTCGTCGACCCTCCCGTTCTTTAGCGGGGCGGGGGGAAGGGGCGGGGGTAGGAAGGGACGGTCTGCCACTTGGAGCGGTCGAGCGGCGCGCGGAGGAAATAGTCCACCACGCCGCCGACGGGCTCGCGGCCGAACTTGCGGCTCGACGGGATCTGCGGCAGGCGCACGAACAGGATCGCGACGAGGTCCTCGCGGATCATGTTCTCGAGGGGGGAGTATTCGCGGCCGGACGGCTCCGCCCCGAAGGCGCCGGCCATCGTCAGCAGATCGCCGCCGAGGGCGTTGAAGGACGCCCGCGGGAAGCTGCGCGTCGGCTCCTCGCGCAGGGAGCGGTAAATCTGCTCGCCGGCCTCCTTGTCCTTGAGCCCGACCGCCTTGGAGGCCAGCTTGGCGATGAGCTTCGGCGTCTTCCCGGTCTCGGGAAAATGCCAGCCCTGCTCGCGGACCGGGTCGGCGATCAGCGCGGTGCAGTTCCGGTTCGTCTTGTCGTATTTGAGATCCTGCGAGTAGTACTTCGCGTACTGCGCCGTGAACGCTTCTTGGAACCGGACCGGGACGCGCGCGTCCTTCATGATCATCACGAGCATGTAGGACGGCCGGTACCAGCTCTGCCCGCTGTTCAGGTCGGCCATGTACTTGTCCATCGGCACCATGCTCGCGACGATCCCCTTCTCGCTGTAGGTGTTCATGTCGTAGAAGTTGTCGAAGATCCAGTCCGCCATGCTCCCGCCGGGACCGAAACGACCGGTGAACAGGCTCGAGTGACCGGCCAGGGCCTCGTCGTCGTCGCCCTGCGCGCCGTTGAGCATGAAGCCCATCACGGGCTTGCCTTCCCAGACGCGATCCGCGCCAGGACGTTCCCAGAGAAGCCGCGTCTGGAATTCTTTCATAGCCCCGCCCTTGTCCTCGGCGACGAGCGCGTCGATGTCCGCGGCGTTGCTCGCGTCGGCTTCCTTAAGATTCGCGACGTCGATGCGATAGTCCTCGGGCCAGATGGTGCGCGCGACCAGGACCTTCGCGCCGTCTTTCTCGACCAGCTCGCCGCGCACGCGCACGGCGCGGCCGCGCATGTAGGCGAGGCTCGAGGCGTCGTAATACGACCGGTTCGACTCGATCTTCTCCTCGAGCGCGAACGGCACGACCGTGCCGTCCTTCAGCGTCGCGGAGAGGCCGTCGGCCGAAAGCCTCACGCCCTCGTGCATCTCCTTCGAGCCGAGCCAGATCAGGCCCGCGGGGCCCGACTTGGGATAGGCGAGCTCGTCGTCCATGAAATACCACTTGCCCTCGACCGGGCCGTTGCAGGCGGCGCAGCGGCCGGTCCCGAGGTCGAAGTCCGCCTCGGGATACAGGCCGAGGAAGCCGCTCGTGAGGCGCCGCGCGGCCTCGACGGGGGCCGGCGGGGGCGCGGACGGGGCTTCAGGGGCGGGGGGGGCGAACGCCGCGCGCGGAAGGGCGGCGGGCGCCGGGCGCCAGCTTCCCGCGACGGGGGCGGCGACGCCTGCTGCGAACAAGCGCGAGCCGTCGAAGACCGCGTCCGGCGCGGCGGCGGCGCCGGAGGACAGGATGAGCGCCAGGGCGACGAGGCCGGTGATTTTCTTCACCGTATAATTATAACCGACGGAAGTTACTTTTCCTCCATGGAGTCCCGCGTTTTTCGGGGCTACCTTGTACATGAGGACGGAGGGCATTCCCATGAGAAGGCATACCCCGGACGCGTTCGACACGGCCGTGCAGAAGGGAAACATCTGGCTCAAGGACATCGAGAAGGCCGGCAAGCTGCGCAGCCGGTTCCAGGCCTACGCCGTCCTGCGCTCCGTGCTCCACGCGCTGCGCGACTGCCTGCCGCCCGCCGAGGCCGTCAAGTTCTCCGCGCAGCTGCCGCTGCTGATCAAGGGCGTGTTCTTCGACGGCTGGAAGATCCCGCCGAAGCCGGCGCGGATGACCCGCGCCGAGTTCGACGCGTGCATCGGGCGCGGCCTCAAGGAGGAATCCGGCGTCGAGCCCGCCCGGGCGCTGAAGGCCGTCCTGTCCGCGCTGTACGCGCACGTGAGCCCCTCGGTGCTCACCGCCATCGAGCCGATCCTTCCGCGCGAGGTCCACGCGGCCGTGCACTCGGCGCTCGCGGAGATATACTCGGAGGAGGCCGTCGGAAAAGGAGCGTCCTCCTCCAAGGATTGGCAGGCGGCGGAGCTCGGCGGGCCGTTCGGTGAATAGCATTTTGATACAATTCTCGAAATGCCCGATATCGAGAAGCTCGTCGCCGCGTTCGAGGATCCCTCCGTCGTCGAGCTGATGATCAACCCCGACGCCTCCGTCTACGTGGAGAGCTCGGGCAAGGGCGTGGAGCGCCTGCTCGTAGCACCTTCCCAGGCGGACATCGCGGCGTTCCTCAACGGCGTGACGGGCGCCGCCGAGGCCTTCGGCCCGGACCGGCCCTACGCGGACCTCTCCGCGGTCGACGGCTCGCGCATCCACGTGATCGCGCCCCCGCTCGCGCGCGGCCTCACGGTCACCATCCGCAAGCGCCCCGCCGCGCGCCCGACTCTCGAGGAGCTCATCGGCCTGGGAACGCTGACCCAGGGCTGCGCGGACTTCCTGACCTACCTCGTGGGGCGCAAGCTCAACATCCTCCTCGCCGGCGGCACCAGCTGCGGCAAGACGACCTTGCTCTCGGCCCTCGCCGCGAAGGCGGGCAGGGAGGAGCGCATCGTCGTCCTGGAGGACACGCCCGAGCTCGCGCTCCCGCAGAAGCACGCCCTGTACCTGCGCACGCGCCTGCGAGACGTCTCCGGCCGCCCCGACGTCGCCCTGCGCGACCTGGTGGTCAACACTCTGCGCATGCGTCCCGACCGCATCATCGTCGGCGAGACGCGCGGCCCGGAAGCCGCCGACATGCTCCAGGCCATGAACGTCGGCAGCGACGGCATGCTGACGACTTTGCACGCCAACTCCGCGCGCGAGGCGATGACGCGGCTCGAGACCCTCGTGCTGCAGGCCGGCATCGACATGCCGCTCAAGGCGATCCGATCGAACATCGTGACCGCCGTCGACTTCGTGGTCTTCCTCGCCCGCCTCGGCGACGGCTCCCGCCGGGTCATGCAGGTCGCCGAGCTCACGGGCATGGAGCTCGACACGATCTCGATGTCGGACCTGTTCTCCTTCGACGCGCGCCGCGGCGGGACGGCCCTGCGCCCGACCGGCTCCATGCCGCGCTTCTACGACCGCCTGCGCGGCCAGGGCGTCGAGCCCCCCATGGACTTCTTCCGCCCGAATTGATAAATTCGGCCATGGCCAAGAAAGTCCTCGTTATCGACGACGAACCCGAGATGCTCCAGCTCGTGAAATACACGCTCGAGCACGGCGGCTTCGAGGTCCACACCTGCGACAACGGCCGCCACGCCTGGGACGAGATCGCCAAGGTCAAGCCGGACGTCCTCGTTCTCGACGTCATGCTGCCCGGCATCGACGGCTACTCCCTGCAGCTCAAGATCGCCGCCGAGCCCACGACGAAGGACCTCCCGATCGTCGTTCTCACGGCGCTCGAGCCCTCGAAGACCCTTTTTCAGAAGTTCCCCCAGGTCGTGGGATTCATGACCAAGCCGTTCAAGACCGAGGAGCTCCTCAAGACGGTGCAGGACGCCTCGGCGAAGGTCGCGGGCTGAGGCGAACCATATGGCCGAAGAACCCGCTTATGACGCGGTCGTCGTAGGAGCCGGGCCGGCCGGGCTGTCCGCCGCCATCGTGATGGCCCGCGCGGGCCTCAAGGTCGTCGTCCTCGAGCGCGGGGAGTACCCCGGCGCCAAGAACGTGCAGGGCGCGGTGCTTTACTCGAAGATGCTCCACGAGATCGTCCCCGAGTTCTGGAAGGCTCCCGACGCCCCCGTCGAGCGCCCGATCGTCGAGCAGAAGACCTGCATCACGACCGAGGACTCTTTCGTCACGGTGGGCTACCGCTCCAAGAAGTTCCTCGAGGGCATCCCCAACTGCTACACGATCATCCGCGTTCAGTTCGACCAGTGGTACGCCAAGCAGGCCGAGGCGGCCGGCGCCGAGGTGTTCTGCGGCGTCATGGTCGCCGGCGTGCTCAAGGACGCGTCCGGCAAGATCACCGGCATCAAGACCTCCGACGGCGACGACCTGACGGCCAACGTGGTCATCGCCTGCGACGGCGTCAACTCGATCATCGCGCAGAAGGCCGGCTTCATCGACGAGCTGAAATCCTCCGAGGTGGCCCTCGGCGCCAAGGAGGTCATCGCTTTGCCGTCCTCCGTCATCGAGGACCGCTTCCAGCTCAACCCCGGCGAGGGGGCCACGATGGAGCTGTTCGGCTCGGTCTCATTGGGCATGCTCGGCTACGCTTTTCTCTACACGAACAAGGAGTCGCTGGCCCTGGGCGTCGGCTGCAAGCTCTCCGACTACCAGAAGAAGGGCCTCCGGCCCTCCGATCACCTCGAGTACGTCAAGCAGCACCCGCTCGTCAAGAAGCTGATCTCCGGCGGCAAGCTGCTCGAGTACTCCGCCCACCTCATCCCCGAGGGCGGCTACAAGTCCATGCCCCCGCTCGCCGCCGACGGCTTCCTCGTCGCGGGCGACGCGGCGCAGATGACCAACCCCGCCTACCGCGAGGGCAGCAACCTCGCGATGACCGCGGGCAAGCTCGCCGGCGAGACCGTCATCGAGGCCAAGAAGAAGGGCGATTACACGAAGGCGGCGTTGACGGCGTACGTCGACAAGCTCAACGCGTCCTACGTCCTGCCCGACATGGAGGACATCCAGGACCTCGAGGAGCACGTCGAGAACTCCCCGGGCTTCCTCGAGTTCTATCCTAAATTAGCCTGTGAGCTTGCTCAATTACGCTTCTCGGCCGACGGCGTGCCTAAGCGCGAGCACCTGAAGACGGCCCTCGGCATGATCCGCAAGCGCGGCTTCGTGCGCGTGGCCAAGGACCTGTTCCCTCTGCGGAAGGTGGCGATCTAATGGACATCAAGGTGGAGACGGGCGTCGAGGCGAAGCTCGGCACGCTCGAGTGGAAGAAGCAGCCCGAGGCGAACATCGTGCTGCGCAACTCCGGCGCGGACGCGCCCTGCGTGACGAAGTGCAAGGACAAACCGTGTTCTACGGTCTGTCCCGCCAAGGTGTACGAGTGGGAGGCCGCCCACAACAAGATCATCGTCAACTACGAGAACTGCATCGAGTGCGGCGCCTGCCGCATGCTCTGCCCCTTCGACAACATCGTCTGCGAGTGGCCCGGCGGCGGCCAGGGCGTCAAGTACAAGTACGGCTGAGGGTCTCTCCTGAGGTTATCCCCGGACTTCCAACGTTGAAAGTCCGGGGAAATTCGGCGGGTCTTGAAGATGTACGATGTCCTCATGGACGGAGATGAGCTCATCCGCCGCTACGGCCCGGTCGTTTACAACCTCTCCCTGCGCTTGACCGGAAATCCCGCCGAAGCGGGCGACCTTGCCCAGGATACCCTGGTCAAGGCCCTCAAGGGTCTTCCATCATACCGGGGCGGCAATTTCGGCGCCTGGATCTACCGTATCACGGTCAATGCCTGGAAGAACTTCCTGCGCGCCAAAGCTTCGCGGAAAACGATGCGCTTCTTCTCTCCCGATGGAACCGGCGTCGAATCCGAGCCCGCGGACGTCGCCTCGCCGGAGCCGGGGCCGGAGGCGCGCGCGCTCGACGGCGACGAGAAGGCCCGGATCGAGCGCGCGATGAAAGCGCTGACGCCGGAGGAGCGCGCCGTGCTCGTTTTGAGGGAGCTGGACGGCCTCACTTACGCCGAGGTCGCCGAGGCATTGGATCTGCCCCTGGGAACCGTGAAATCGCGTCTCGTCCGCGCCCGCACCGTCCTGGCCGACGCTCTCGCCGAGGAGAACACCGATGCCTCATGAATCGCCGGAGACTTTGTCCGCTTTGATCGACGGCGAGCTCGACTCCGCCGCCGCCGAGCGCGCCCGCGCGCACGCGGCGTCCTGCGCCGATTGCCGGGCGGTCGTGGACCGTCTGGAAGGAGCGTCCGCGGCGTTCAAGCGCTCCGGCTCTCATTCCATGCCCCTCGGTCTGGCTGCGCGCGCAAAAGCTAAGGCGGCCCCTCGGCGTTCCTGGCCTGTCCGTCTGGGCTTGGCCGCGGCCTTGGGGGCCGTGCTCGTGCTTCTGTCCGGCGCCGTCGTGAAAAGCTTTTTGCCGACTTTGTTCAACAATATCCAGCAGATGATCACCGGCGCCGCCGGCCAGATGGGCTCCGGGGGGAAATAGCGAGAACTATTTCAGCGCCTTCCGTGTCCGTAGACGCCGCTCCCAGGAGGCGCTATGGACATCAAGAGAACCGCCGTTTCCCGCCGTGGCCAGAACACCGTCGAGTACCTGCTGATGCTGACCGTCGTCGTGGGCGTGGTCCTCGTCTCGGGAGGGGTCCTGAAGAAGTACATGCCGACCCTCCTGGACGACATCACCAATAAGATCGCGCAAGCGGCCGACTTCATGGGCCGCTGAAAAAATAAAATTCGCGGGTGGCGATATCCCAGGCCCTGGCGGCTCTCATTCTTCTGCTCGCTGACCGAGCCCAAGGCGAGCGAGGAGATATGGAAATTCTTCGAGGCCCATCCCCGCCGATAGTTATTCACAGAATTCCACCGGTGGAAAAGCGGCGTCGCGCCGCGCGGGGCTAGTGGTTGCCGTGGTGGCCGGTGTGGGGGCTGTGGCCGGCTTTCTTGCGCTTGCGCGAGCGGTGCTCGTGGCAGGCCAGCAGCCAGCAGACGCCGGCGAAGGCGGCGATGACGAGCACGAGCATCACGGCCGTGAGGACCGGCTGCGATTGCTTCGTCATCATCGGGATCGTGATCGGGTTCATCGCTAGAAAGAGTAGTTGATATCCATGAACACCGCCAACCCCTCGCGGCCCACGCCGAAGTCCACGGAGCCGACGACCTGGGGCTTGGCGACCGCTCGGACGGCGGCGCCGACGACGGGGCGCGCGTAGCGCGACGAGGCGCGCTTGGGGTTGTCGAACGCCTCGCCCAGGCCGATGAAGGGCGCCAGCTGCAGCTCGGTCGTCACGCCGGCGGTCTTGGCCTCGTAGACCTTGAAGCGCTGCTCGACGTTGAGGGCGGCCATGCCGCGGTCGATGTAGCGGCCGTTGCCGTAGGCGCGCAGGCTGTACTTGCCGCCGAGGTGCGACTGCATCCAGAAGGGGGGCGTCGGGCCGAGCAGCTGCTCGTACTTGGCCTGGATCGCGAAGACCTTGTCCTTGTCGGACGTCCAGGGCCGGAACCAGCGGGCGTCGAGGCCGTAGCGGCTGTAGTCGAACTGGCTTTCGAAGCCCCGGATCGCGTACTCCGCGAAGGTGTTGACCATGACGCCCCGGCTCGTCGTGACGCCGTGGTCGCGGGTGTCGTAGTTGAGGCTGAAGCGGTTCTCGCTGGTCTGCCGGTAGGCGCTGGACACCTGGTCCGGGTGGGTCAGGGCGAAGTTGGGCAGGTTCGGCAGCGAGCCCGGGGTGATGCGCCCGGCCTGGAAGTGCCTGGAGTAACGGATCCGCCACGGAGAGCCCGAGGCGAGCGGGACGCCGGCGCCGAGCCGGTACTGGGTGAACTCCTCGCGGTAGTTCGACTCGCCGCTCTTCGGGGAGTCGGGCCCGAAGCCGAAGAAGCGCTGGCCGGCGTCGATGTTGTACTGCAGGCGCGCGTAGACGTCGAAGTCGGTGCCGAGGATGCTGCCGTCCTCGTATTCGCCGAGCGCCTCGCCCTCGAATTTGGAATAGGAGGCGCGGCCGACGAAGGTCGCGTCCTCCTGCGGGTAGTAGTAGAAGCGGTAGGTCGGGATGGCCTGGAAGTTCTTATTGTAGGTCAGCGAGGGGGCGTGGATCTGATGGATGCGGTCGTCCGTCTCGCCCTGCAGGACCCAGATCGGCATGACGCCGATCGTGATCCCTCGGTTGGGGTCCGTGTCCATGATGGGCAGGCGGATGAACATCCCCCGCCGCAGCGGCTTGATCATCCAGCGAATGATGTACGGCGTCTCGTCCTGCGCGGGCGCCTGGCGGACCTCCGTGGGAAAGGTGCGCTCCGGGATGAGGGAGTGGTTTTCCCGGACCGGATTGGGGTGGGAGGCGGCGGCCTTGGCGGGGCGTCTGAGCTTCTTCTTGAGGGGGGGAGCGTCCGCCGCGGCCCCGCCGCTCGCGGCGAGGGACAGAAGAACGGCGAGGCCCGTGATTCGAAGGATCACCGCGCGGATTTTATCATTTACGCCGGGCGGGCCAACCGGGCCAGGCTCCAGCGGGCCTGCTCGGCGAGCACCGGATCGGCGTCGGCGGCGTACCGCTCGAGGACCGGCCGGTAGCGCTCCAACCGGGAGTTGCCCATCGCGAGCAGGGCGTTGCGCGTCAGGCGCTTGCGCACGGCCCTCTCGAGCGGCAGGCCCTTCAGGCGCGATCGCAGGCCCGCCGAAGCGGGGCCCGCGAGCTCCTCGAGGGGAAGCTCGGTCGGGATCCTCGCCGGCGGAAGCGCGCGGGCGGGCTTCTCGAACCGGTTCCAGGGGCAGACCTCCTGGCACACGTCGCAGCCGAAGACCCAATCGCCGACGCCCTCGCGGAATCCCTCCGGGATCGCCCCCTTGGACTCGATCGTGAAGTATGAGATGCATTTCGAGGCGTCGAGCACGCGCTGCCGCGGGAACGCGTCCGTCGGGCAGGCGTCGAGGCATTTCGTGCACGTGCCGCAGTGGTCCGGGCCGGGCGAGTCGGCGGGCAGATCGAGGTTGAGCGCCAGGCCCGCGAGCAGGAAATAGGAGCCGATGCCGCCGCCGAGGAGCATCGTGTTCTTGCCTTGCCAGCCGAGGCCGGCGGAGGCGGCGTAGGAGCGCTCGAGGAGCGCGCTCATGTCGCAGAAGGCTAAGCCGCGCGAACCGGGCACCGCCGAGGACAGCCAGTCGCGGACCTCGTTCATGCGGTCGCGCAGGATGAGGTGGTAATCCTCGCGCGCGGCGTAGCGCGCGACGCGGCCGTGGCCTTCCTTCGAGGAAGGCCGGGCGCCGGGCTCTCCGTACGAGAAGGCGCACAGGAGCACGGACTTGGCGTCGGGCATCCACGCGCGGATGTCGCGGCGGGACTCCGTGTTGCGGGCCATGTACGCCATCTCGCCGTTCATGCCGGCGGCGAGCCAGGCGTCGTAGGCGGGGCCTCCGGCGGCGGGCACGGCGGCCGTGAGCCCGGCCAAGTCCGCGCCGGCCTCCCGCGCGCGTCTTTTCAGCCCGTCCGCGATCTCGAGCGGGTTCAGGGGGTGCGCGAGACCTTGAGGATCTTGAACGTGCGGGGGCCGTTGGGGAGGGCTATCTCGACCGTCTCCTTCGACTTCTTGCCGAGCAGGCCCGAGCCGAGGGGGGACTGCACGGATATTTTTCCCTCGTTCGGGTCGGACTCGTCCTCGCCGACGAGCGTGTACTCCACGGTGTCCCCGTCGGAGTCCTCGAGGCCCACGGTCGTGCCGATGGCGACGGTGTCCTTGGGGATGTCCATCTCCTCGATGATCTTGGCGCTCTGGAGCTTGTCCTGGATCTGGCCGATTCGGCCCATGACCTCGCCCATCTTCTCCTTGGCGGAATGGTACTCGGCGTTCTCCTTGAGGTCGCCCTTCTCCCGGGCCTCGCCGATGTCGAGGGAGAGCTGCGATTTCTGCTTCATGAGGGCCTTGAGGTCCTCCTGCAGCTTAAGGTGTCCGGCGCGCGTCAAATAGGTCTCGGCCATGGGGAAATCTCCAGAGGGGGAATACGACACTAATTATACGAAATTGCCCGCGCGCCTGGCGCGGGAAAGGCAAGTCATGGCCGTCTTCAGTACGGCCGCGGGCCCGACGGAGCGGCCCGTCAGGGCACGCAGGCTGACCGACCGCGCGAGCGGGGGTTCGTTGTCGACGTTGACGCCGAAGCCGATGATGAGCCAGTGCAGCCGGGACGAATCGCCCGCCGCCTCGCAGAGGATGCCGCACAGCTTGCGGGCCTTGCCGTCGGGGCACAGGGCCAGGACGTCGTTGGGGGGCTTCACCGCGGTTTTGATCCCGAAGCCTCTCAGGGCCTCGGCGAGCGCCTCTCCGCAGGCGAGCGACAGCTCGGCCAGGCGCTCGGGCGGAAACTTCGGCCGCAGAAGCCAGGAGGCGTAGAGCCCGCCCCGAGCGGAGCGCCAGCGGCGGTCCATGCGGCCGCGGCCCTTGGTTTGACTCAAGGCCCAGACCAAGGTCCCGTCCGGCGCTCCGGCTTCGGCGAGGCGTCGCGCCTCGCTCTGGGTCGAATCGACGCGCTCGAGGCGCACGAGCCTGCTGACGCCCGCGAGTTTCATGGTCTTATCCTACTACTATCCACAAGGATAGTCGCCTGGTCGGCGTACTCGCACCGGTGCGAGTACGCAGCGCGCGGCTAGGAGGCGGCCAGATCCAGGCCGAGGTCGAGGGCGCGGGCGCTGTGGGTCAGGCGCCCGATCGAGATGCGGTCGGGGCCGAGCTTGGCCAGCGCGCGGACCTCGTCGAGGCCGACGCCGCCGGACACCTCGATCTTCACCCTCGGGGCCAGGGCGCGGACGCGGCGGATCTCGCGGCGCAGGCGCAAGCCGCGCAGATTGTCGAGGAGGAGCACGTCGGGCTTCAGCTCCAAGGCGCGGGTCACCTGGGCCGGGGAGTCGCATTCGATGATCAGCGGCATCCGGGGATGGGCGCGGCGCAGGCGCGCGACGCCCGCCTCGAGGCCGCCGCCGGCGTAATGATTGTCTTTGACCATGGCGGCGTCGAAGAGGCCGCAGCGATGGTTCAGGCCCCCTCCGCAGGCGACCGCGTACTTGTCGAGGGCGCGCCAGCCGGGGATGGTCTTGCGCGTGTCGAGGATGCGCGCGCGCGTGCCCTTGACCCGGTCGACAAAGCGGCGGGTCATCGTCGCCACGCCCGACATCCGCTGCAAAAAATTAAGCGCGGTCCGCTCGGCCGTCAGCAGGCCGCGCCCGCCCCGGACGGCCATGACCGCCTGCCCCCGGCGCACCCGCGCGCCGTCGCGGGCGAGCAAGGTCACGCGGGCGCGCGGGTCGCAGGCCTTGAAGGCGGCGGCCGCGATCTCGAGGCCGCAGATGACGCCGGCCTCGCGGCTGACGACGCGGAAGGACAGCCGCGTCCCCCCGGGGACGAAGCAGCGCGTCGTGACGTCCCCCGCGCGGCCGAGGTCCTCCTCCAGCGCCATGCGAAGCAGGGCGCGCCAGGCGGCGGGGCGCAGCCGCCTCATTCCGGGCGCTTCCTCGCCTGGCCGGAGCGCTCCGGGAAGACGGCGCCCGCCGAGAGCACCACCTGGATGCCCTGCTGGACGCTCAGTTGGCTCGGGATGACGCGGTCGCTCGGGACGAAGATCACGTCGCCGACGTAGACGTGGTTGGTGGGGATATACACCGAGGTCAGCCGCTTCCGCTCGCCGTCGGCCAGGTCGAGGAGCATCTCGCCGGTGACGAAGCCGAGGCTGTAGACCCCGGGACGGGGGAACTCGACCATGACCACGCTCTTGAAGGAGGCCTTGTTCGCGGGCGAGAAGGCCTCGGTCATCTGCTTGATCGTGCCGTAGACCCACTTGAATACGGGGATGCGCGCCAGGATGTCCTCGGCGAGCACGAGAAGACGCTCGCCGACGACGTGGGAGGCCAGGACGCCGGCTCCGAGGATCAGAAGGAGCGCGGCGATAAGCCCGAGGCCGGGCAGGCGGAAGCCGAGGGCGGCGTCGAGGAAAGGCGCCAGGGTCCGGTCGACGGTGCTGACGAAGGTCCACACGACGAGCACGGAGAGCCCGATCGGGATCAGGGTGAAAAAACCCGAGATGAAATAGCGCCTCAGCCGAGCCTGGATCTTTTGCCGCATCGCCCCCATCCTATTAATTTTCCCGGGCGCGGCGCCTGTGGTATCATACCGGCCGTCCACGGAGGGGCGATGCAGAAATACAAGAAGGAGTGGGTCGTTTCGCTGGGGCTGCTGCTGCTCGCGGCCGCCGCCGGGCTCGTGTTTGGGGCCTATCCCGCGCCCGCCCCGGCCGGCGCCGCGCCGCTCGTGCCCGGCGACGTCGCCTGGATGCTGACCGCCACGGCGCTCGTCCTGCTGATGACCCCGGGGCTCTCGTTCTTCTATGGCGGCATGGTCCAGCGCAAGAACGTGATCTCGACGATGCTGCAGAGCTTCATCGCGATGGGCGTGGTCAGCCTGCTGTGGGTCGTCGTGGGCTTCAGCCTGTCCTTCGGGGAATCCCTCGGCGGGTTCGTCGGCAGCCCGGCGACCTACTTCATGTTCCAAGGCGTCGGCGGCGCGACCCATCCCGACCTGGCGCCGACCATCCCGCTCGCGCTCTTCGCGCTGTTCCAGCTCAAGTTCGCGATCATCACCCCCGCGCTGATCACGGGCTCCTTCGCCGAGCGCGTGCGGTTCATGAGCTACCTCATCTTCATCGTGCTCTTCACCTTGCTCATCTACTGCCCGGTGGCGCACTGGACCTGGCATCCCAACGGCTTCCTGCGGCAGTGGGGCGTCCTCGACTTCGCCGGCGGCACGGTCGTCCACATGACCGCGGGCTTCGCGGCGCTGGCGGGGGCCATGTTCATGGGGCCGCGGACGGGGCGCGCCCCGGGAACGAGCCACGTGCCCGCGAACATCCCCTTCGTCCTGCTCGGCACCGGCATGCTGTGGTTCGGCTGGTTCGGCTTCAACGCGGGCTCGGCGCTGGCCGCCAACGAGACGGCCGTGCTCGCCTTCATGACCACGAACACCGCGTCGGCTTCGGCGATGCTGGCCTGGGTGCTCTTCGACGCCGTGCGCGGCCGCCGGCCTTCGGCGCTCGGCGCCTCGATCGGCGCGGTCGTCGGCCTCGTCGCGATCACGCCCGCGGCCGGCTACGTCGGCGTCGGGCAGAGCATCGCGATCGGCGCGATCGCGAGCGTCGTCAGCAACATGGCGGTGCACCGCAAGGCGCGCACCAACCTCGACGACACCCTCGACGTGTTCCCGTGCCACGGCGTCGGCGGCATCGTGGGCATGATCATGACGGGCGCGCTGGCCGACAAGGTGGGCCTCATCCACGGCGACCCGACGGTCTTCCTGCGCCACCTCGCCTCGATTCTCATCGTGGGTGTCTACTCGTTCGGCGGCTCCTGGCTCATCTACAAGGCCTGCGACGCGGCGATCACCCTGCGCGTGCGGCCCGAGCAGGAGGACGCCGGCCTCGACGTCAGCCAGCACGCCGAAAGCT
Organism: Elusimicrobiota bacterium; assembly: GCA_036676805.1. GTDB lineage: Bacteria > Elusimicrobiota > Elusimicrobia > UBA1565 > UBA9628 > GWA2-66-18. The sequence continues at coordinate 23,289 of JAKFCD010000112.1, read as the reverse complement.
ACACCGCCTAGGGCCCGGGCGTGTCGAATTAATAATCTAAGTCATGCTTGCTATTGACAAATATTAGAGAAGCTGATAAAAGATGTTAGGTAGTCGCCGCCGCCTCACGGAGCGCTCGTGATCGCCAAACAGATGATGCCGTGGCTGTTCGTGGGCCGCAATCCGGGCTGGACGCCCTACGCGAAGGTGCGCCGGGACGGGCCGGCGTCGCGTCCGCGCCGCAAGGCCCGCCGGGCCGCCGCCCGATCTTCCTAAGCTAGCGCTTCTTCCGCGCGCCGCCGGCGGGGCGGCTCGCGGCCATCGACTTGAGTTCGAAGAGCTGATCACGCAGCAGGACGGCGGCCTCGAAGTCGAGCGCGTCGGCCGCGGCGCGCATGCGCGTCTCGACCTCCTCGATGATCGTCGGCAGGTCCTTCGCGGTCAGCGGGCGCTCCGCGTCGCGCAGGAGCATCAGCCCCTCCCGCTTCGCGGTGCTCTGGAACTCCTCGAGCTCCTCCACCGCCTTGACGATGGTCCTCGGCGTGATGCCGTGCTCCTTGTTGTAGGCGAGCTGCTTGACGCGGCGGCGGTCCATCTCGTCGAGCGCCCGCTTCATCGAGCCGGTCACGGAGTCGGCGTAGAGGATGACCTGGCCGCCGACGTTGCGCGCCGCGCGGCCGGAGATCTGTATGAGGGTCGTCTCGGATCGCAGGAAGCCTTCATGGTCGGCCCCGAGGATCGCCACGAGCGAGACCTCGGGCAGGTCGAGGCCCTCGCGCAGGAGGTTGATGCCGACCAATATGTCGAAGACGCCGGCGCGGAGATCCTGCAAGATCTGGATGCGCTCGAGCGAGTCGATGTCGGAGTGCAGGTAGCGGACCTTGAGGCCCTTGGTCGCCAGGAACTGCGACAGGTCCTCGGCGGTGCGCTTGGTCAAGGTCGTGATCAGCGCGCGCTCCTTCTTCGCGGCCCGGTCGCGCAGCCGGATAATCAGATCTTCGAGCTGCCCCTCCGACGGTCGGATGATCGTCTCCGGGTCCACGAGCCCGGTCGGCCGCACGACCATCTCCACGATCTCGCCCTTCGTTTTCTTGAGCTCGTAGGGGCCCGGCGTGGCGGAGACGAACACGGTCTGGCCCGCGAGCGCCTCGAACTCGGCGAACTTGAGCGGGCGGTTGTCGAGCGCGGAGGGCAGGCGCCAGCCGAAGTCGATGAGGGTCTGCTTGCGCGCGCGGTCGCCCTCGTACATGCCGCCCACCTGGGGAATCGCGACGTGGGATTCGTCGACGACCAGGAGATAATCCTTCGGAAAGAAGTCGATCAGGCAGTAGGGCCGCTCGCCCGCCGGCCGCCCGGAGAGATGCCTGGAGTAATTCTCGATGCCGTGACAAAAGCCCATCTCGCGCAGCATCTCCAGATCGTAGCGGGCCTTCTGCTCCAGGCGCTGGGCCTCGAGCAGCTTCCCCTGCTTCTTGAAGAACTCGACGCGCTCGGCCAGCTCCGCCTCGATGGCCGCGATCGCGCGTTCGCGCTCCGGCCCCCCGGTGACGAAGTGCTTCGCCGGATAGACCCATTCGCGCTTGAGGTCCTTGATCTTCGCGCCGGTCAAGGAATCGAACTCGATCAGGGAGGATACTCCATCGTCGTCGAGCGTGGCCCTGATCGCCGTTTCCATGTAGGCCGGGAAGATATCCACGACCCCGCCTTTGACCCGGAACTTCCCGCGCACGAACTCCATCTCATTGCGCTCGTAATGCACTTCCACGAGCTGCCTGATCAGTTCCTCCCGGGTCGTTCTCCATCCGACCTCCAAGGGCACCGTCCGGTTCTGGTAGGCCTCCGGGGAGCCGATGTTGTAGATGCAGGACACCGAGGCGACGACGAGCACGTCCCTGCGCGCGAGCAAAGAGCTCGTGCACTTGAGCCGCAGGCGGTCGATGCGGTCGTTGACCGAGGAGTCCTTCTCGATGTAGGTGTCGCTCGAGGGGACGTACGCCTCGGGCTGGTAGTAGTCGTAGTAGGAGATGAAGAACTCGACCGCGTTGTCGGGGAAGAAGGCCTTGAACTCGGCGTAGAGCTGGGCGGCGAGCACCTTGTTGGGGGAGAGCACCAAGGTCGGGCGGTTCAGCGCCTGGATGACGTTGGCCATCGCGAAGGTCTTGCCCGAGCCGGTGACGCCCAGCAAAGTCTGGGCGGGGGCCCCTTCCTTGATGCGCGAGACGAGCGTCGCGATCGCGTCGGGCTGGTCGCCGGCGGGCTTGAAGGAGGAACGGAGGCGGAACGAAGGCACGCGGGCCTCAGCGCTCGCCGAGGGGGCCCCGGATCTTCACCGACGTTCTCTGCGGGTCGAGGACGTTGGCCTCGAGGCGGAAGCGGTCGTCGTCGCCGATGACGGCCAGCGTCTCGAGATCCACGGCGGCCTTGAGCCTCTCGCGCAGCTGGGCGCCGTCGGGCGTCGAGGCCAGGAGCGCGTCGAGCCCGTCGGCGTAGACGCCGTGCTTGGCGTGATAGGCGACCTGCAGGTCGTACAGCCGCATCAGGCCGGCGTGGGACTGGTAGCGGACGGCCGCGATCGCGCGGATGGGCTGGAGATAGACCTTCCACCCGACGGCCGCGCCGGCCGCCCCCGCGACCAAGGCGAGCGCGATCATGAACAAGGTTTTCGGGTCCTTGAGCGATCGCTTGATGAGGGCGAGATAAGCCCGCAGCGGGGAGGGGTTCTCTTCCATATCCGCATTCATTATGGAACGCGGGGCGCGCGCTGTCAAGGCTCGCGCCCGTTGGACGCCGACAGCCGGAAGACGGCGAGCGAGCGGCCTTCGATGCGATAAGGGTCGTTCGGCCCGGAGGCGAGAGGAGCGGGCGGATCGATCGCGGTGTCCAGCACCCGCTCCCAGGCCCCGGGCCGCTCCGACGGCCGCTTGCGGAACTCGACCGCGGCGGGGCTGGAGTTGATCAGGATGAGCAAGGTGTCGCCCTTCGCCCGGACGCCTTCGTCGTCGACCTCGTCGATGCCTCCTTCCCCGAGGCGCACCCCGAGGGTGCGGATCGCGGGGTCGTCCCAGGCCGCGGGCGTCATCTCCCTGCCCGAGGGCTCGAACCAGAAGATGTCCTTGAGGCCGTGCAGGCCTCGCCCCGTGAAGAAGGTCCGGCGGCGCAGCACGGGCTGCGCCGCCCGCAGCTTCAGCAGCTCGCGCACGAAGGCGGCGAAGCGCTCCCCGGCCGCGTCGAGCGACCAGGACGTCCAGCTCAGCTCGTTGTCCTGGGCGTACGCGTTGTTGTTGCCGCGCTGCGTGCGGCTCAATTCGTCGCCGCCGAGTATCATCGGAACGCCCTGCGACAGGAGCAAGGTCGCCATCAGGTTGCGCTTCTGCCGCTCGCGCAGCGCGAGCACGGCCGGGTCCTCCGTGGGACCTTCCGCGCCGCAGTTCCAGCTGATGTTGTCGTCGGCGCCGTCCTTGTCCTCCTCCTTGTTCGCCTCGTTGTGCTTGCGGTCGTAGCTGACGAGATCCTGGAGGGTGAAGCCGTCGTGGCAGGTGATGAAGTTGACGCTCGCGCAGGGCTTGCGGCCGCTGCGCTCGTAGAGGTCGCTGCTGCCGGCGAGGCGCGTGGCGAACTCGGCCATGCGCGTCGAGCGGTCCTTCCAAAGCGCTCGGACCGAGTCCCGGTAGCGTCCGTTCCACTCGGCCCAGCCGAGCGGGAAGTTCCCGACCTGATAGCCGCCCTCTCCGAGGTCCCAGGGCTCGGCGATGAGCTTCACGCGCGACAGCACGGGGTCCTGATGGATGATGTCGAAGAAGGCGCTCAGGTGGTCGACCTCGAACAGCTCGCGCGCGAGCGCGGAGGCCAGATCGAACCGGAAGCCGTCGACGTGCATCTCCGTCGTCCAGTAGCGCAGGCTGTCCATGATGAGCTGAAGGACGCGCGGCTCCCTCATATTCAGCGAGTTGCCGCAGCCGGAGAAGTCGGTGTAGAGGCGCGGATCCTCCGCCAGGCGGTAATAGGAGGCGTTGTCGATCCCGCGCAGGCTCAGCGTGGGCCCCAGCTGATTGCCTTCCGCGGTGTGGTTGTACACGACGTCGAGGATCACCTCGATGCCCGCCGCGTGCAGCGACCGCACCATCTCCTTGAACTCGACGACCGCGTTGGACGGATCGCCCGCGTAGGCGCTATGGGGGGCGAAATAGCTCAAAGTGTTGTAGCCCCAGTAATTCGTGAGCCCCTTCTCGAGCAGGTGGCGGTCGCGCAGGAAGTGATGCACGGGAAGCAATTCGAGCGAGGTGACGCCGAGCGAGCGGAGGTGCTCGACGACCGCCTTCGAGCCGACGCCCGCGTACGTGCCGCGCGCGGCCTCCGGCAGGGCCGGATGGACCTTGGTGAGGCCCTTCACGTGCGCCTCGTAGATCACCGTCTTGTGCCAGGGGGTGCGGGGGGGAACGTCGCCGCGCCAATCGAAGACGTCGTCTGTCACCGCGCTGAGGACGGCGTACGGCGCGGAGTCGCGCGGGTCGTTGGAGAGGTCCGCCCGGGGATCGCCGATGCGGTAGCCGAACAGCGAATCGTCCCAGGACAGGTCCCGCCCCACCGCCTTGCCGTAGGGATCGAACAGGATCTTGCTCGGGTTGAAGCGGTGCCCGGCCGCGGGCTCGTACGGGCCATGCACGCGGTAGCCGTAAAGCTGGCCCGGCTTGAGGCCGCGGCGGTAGCCGTGCCAGACCATGTCGGTCTGCTCGGGCAGGGGGAAGCGGTCCGTCTCCTTGCGCGCGCCCGGCGAATCGAAGAGGCAGACCTCCACGCGCGTGGCGTTCCGGGAGAACAGCGCGAAATTGACGCCGGCGCCGTCGTACGAAGAGCCCAGCGGATACGGCCGCCCCGGAGAGACCGGCTTCGGGCCGGCGCTCGGGCGCGGAGGCGCGGCGGTGTCGGTCATGGCGGGATTATAAGAACCGCCGGCGCGCCGGGGCCATGGCCGGCGTGTGACCTTTTTTCATCAGGCCCGCGGCAGCGGGCGCCGGGCGCCCTCGAAGCCCTTCCACGGGTCCTTTCTCAGGCGGGGAAGCACGCTGCGCATGTCGAAGCGGTCCGAGCGCATGCGCGGCGTGAGCTCGCTCCAGGCCAGCGGCGTCGCGACGGGAGCGCCGGGGCGCGCGCGGGGGGAGTAGGGCGCGACGGCGGTCGCGCCGCGCTCGTTGCGCAGATAGTCGATGTACAGCCGCCCGCGCCTCGCCGCCTTGTTGAGCTTGGCGGTGTAGAGGTCCGGGGCGTCGGCGGCCATCAGCTCGGCGAACGCCTTGCAGAACGCCTTCGCCTCGGTCCACGTCGCGCCCGGCCTCAGGGGCACCGCGACGTGCAGGCCCTTGCCGCCGGTCGTCTTCAGGAATGCGGAGAGCCCCAAGGTCTTCAGGCGCGCGCGCGCTTCCCGCGCGGCGGCGGCCACGATCCTCCACGGCGCGCCGGGCGCGGGATCGAGGTCGAAGATCAGGACATCGGGAGAGTCCAAGCGTGCGACGCGGCTGCCCCAGGGATGGAGCTCGAGAACCCCGGCCTGCGCGAGCGCCGCGAGGCCGCGCGCGTCCTCGACGTACACGTAGCCGTCGCCGGCGCGCACGTCGCCCGAGAACGCCGAACTGTTATTTTTCTGAAAGAAACACGGCTTGCCCACCCCCCCCGGGCAGCGCACCACGGCCAGCGGACGGCCCGCGACGTGGGGCAGCATCCGCTCCGCCGCGGCCTCGTAGTAGCGCGCGAGCTCGAGCTTCGTGATCCCCATGCCGGGATAAAGCACGCGCTCGGGATGGGTGAGCCGCGGCGGGGCGGCGGGACGCTCGACGAAGGCCTCGGAGGCGGGCTTGTCCTCGCGCAGTCCTTTGAACGACGGGTGGCGCAGCACGCCGTCGCGGGTCCAGCCGGTGAACGCGACCTCCGCGACGAGGACCGGCTTGACCCAATGGACGCCGCGCCTCCCGGGGCCGGAAGGGGGTGCGGCGAGCGGGCAGCGCGCCGCCGTCAGCCCCTCGAGGCGGCCGCGAAGCTCCTTGAGCGAGGCCGCGGTGAAGCCCGTGCCCACGCGCCCCGCGTAGCGCAGCCTCCCGTCCTCCCGGACGCCGAGCGCGAGCGCGCCGAGGCCGCCGCGGGCGCCGGCGGGGTCGGTGAAGCCGGCGACGACGAACTCCTGCTCCTGAACGCACTTGATCTTGAGCCAGCTCGGCGAGCGCCCGGACCGGTACGGAGCGTCCGCGCGCTTGGAGACGACGCCCTCGAGGCCGAGCTTGCAGGCGCTTCGGAAAAAATCCTCGCCCTTGCCCTCGAATTCCTCGGAGAAGCGCACCCGGCGGCGGAACTCCGCGCCCGCTTTCGCGGCCGTGGCGTCGAGAAGGCCCTTCAGGGCGGCCTTCCGGTCGGACAGCGGCTCTTCGCGAAGGTCCCTGCCGTCGAGCTCGAGCAGGTCGAAGACGTAATAGACGACCGCGTCCGTCCTCTTCTCGGACAGCGCGTTCTGCAGGAGCTGGAAATGCGAGCGTCCCTCTCCGTCGAGCGCGACGGCCTCCCCGTCGAGCACGGCCGACTCCGCGACGAGCCCCTTCAGGGCGTCATCAAGGGCCGGGAAGCGATGGGTCCAGTCGAGGCCGCCTCGGGTGCGCAGCGAGACGCCTCCGCCGCGCGCGTGCGCGAGGATACGGAAGCCGTCGAATTTGACCTCATGCGCCCAGCCTCGCCCGGCGGGAACCTTGGCCGCGAGCGTCGCGAGCTGCGGCTCGACGCGTTCCAGATCCCGGGGCGCGGCGCGCGCCGCCGCGTCATCCTCCTTGATCAGGAGCCAGTTCTTGCCGCCCGCGCCGGCGGCGCCGCCCATCGCGACGAGCGTCCACCGTCCCGTCAGCCTCTTTCCTTCGAGGCGGAACTTCAGGCGCCCTCGGGCCAGGCCCGCGCGGGGATCGCCGTCCGGGATCCAGAGTCCCCGGTCCCACACGCTCACGCGGCCGGCGCCGTACTGGCCTTTCGGTATCTCGCCCTCGAAGGCTCCGTACTCCCGCGGATGGTCCTCGACCCGGACCGCCAGGCGGCGGTCGCGCGGATCGAGCGAGGGTCCCTTCGGTACCGCCCAGCTTTTCAGGACCCCGTCGAGCTCGAGCCGGAGATCGTAGTGAAGCCGGGTCGCCGCGTGCCGCTGGATGAAGTACGAAAGTCTGCTCCCCGCGCGGCGCGGGCGTCCGCCGCGGGGCTCGCGCGTCGCGCGGAAGTCGCGCATGCGCCGATACCGTCGCAGGGACGCGGTCGTCATGAGCGGGCTTTCGGGCGGTGCGCGAGGCTTTTCTTCAGCAGCGCCATGATGTCGGCGGGAGGCGTGGCCTCCGCCCTGGCCTCCGGCGCGGGGAGGCCGGCTTCGGCCTTACCGGCCTTGGCCTTCTTCTCGATGAAGGCCAGGAGCTCGTCGCGGTACTCGTCCTTGAAGGCCTCGGGCCTCCACGGACCGGACAGGTCCTCGATCAGGCGCTCGGCCATGGCGAGCTCGCCCTCGGAAAGCTTGAGCCGATCCGCCTCTTCGGCGGGCAGATGCAGGTCGGCGGGGTCGCGCAGCTCGTCGCTGTAGCGCAGCAGCTCGAGCATCAGCGCCGGGCCGCGCGCCATGAGCGCGGCCACGTGCTCCCGGGAGCGGAGGACGATCGTGGCGATCCCCACCTTCTTCGAGCGCTTCATGGCCTCGCGCAGGAGGACGTAGGCCTTCTCGTGCTTCGGCGAGGGCTCGAGGTAGTAGGGCCGGTCGAAGTACGCGGGTTCGATCCGCGAGCCGTCGACGAAGGAGCGGATGTCGATGCGCTGCGTTCGCTCCGGGCTCGCGCGCTTGAAGTCCTCGTCGGACAAGGTGACGTAGCGCCCGTCCTCGAGCGTGAAGCCCTTCACGACGCTGCCGGCGGGGACCTCCTCGCCCGTGTTCTTGTTGACCTTGCGGTAGCCGATCGGCGAGAGATCCCGGCGGTCGAGCATCGTGAAGTGAAGCTCCTTGACGCTCTCCCCGGAATGCAGGGCCACGGGGATGTTGACGAGGCCGAAGCTGACCGTCCCGGTCCAGATCAGGCCCTTGGGTCGCCGCGGCGGGCCCGCCGGGCGGGCCGTCTCCGGCTTCGCGGCCCGCGGCCTTCCGCCTTTGTGCCGCCGGGTGGATGTTCTCATCGGCCCTCCTCGCGACGGGCATAGGATAGCGCCGCTCGCGGCCGGGGCCCATGGCGGCGGCGAAAAGCCTTCATGACGGCGCTTTATGTAGAATCTAGGCGTGAGATCGTTCGAAGACCTGAAGCTGAGCGCCCCCTTGGCCCGCGCGATCGCGGAATTGGGCTACGCCGCTCCCACGGACATCCAGCAGCAGGCGCTCCCCATCCTGCTCGGCTCCCCCACCGACTTCATCGGCCAGGCCGCCACCGGCACCGGCAAGACCGCGGCCTTCGGCATTCCGCTGCTCGAGCAGGTCGACGCCTCGAAAAAGCAGGTGCAGGGCCTGATCCTTTGCCCGACGCGCGAGCTCGCCGTCCAGGTCTCCGGCCAGATCAACCTCTTCGGCAAGCACAAGGGCGTCAAGGCCGTCCCCATCTACGGCGGCGCGAGCTATGCCGCCCAGCTCGACGGCCTCAAGCACGGCGCGGCGATCGTCGTCGGCACGCCGGGGCGCATCATCGACCTCATCGACCGCGGCGCGCTGAGGCTCGCCGGCGTCAGGACGGTCGTCCTCGACGAGGCCGACGAGATGATCTCGATGGGCTTCAAGGAGGATTTGGAAAAAATCCTGAAGGCGACGCCGCGCGAGACCGGCCATATCTGGCTGTTCTCGGCGACGATGAGCCCGGGGGTGCGGCGCGTGGCCGACGCCTACCTGCGCAAGCCCAAGCAGGTGCAGATCAACCGCGGGGAGCTGCTGTCGACGACGGTCGAGCAGGTTTATTATCTCGCGCGGGAGTCGGACAAGATCGAGCTGATCGGCAAAATCATCGAGTCCGCCGACGACTTCTACGGCCTCGTGTTCTGCCAGACCAAGGCGCTCGTGATGGACGTGGTCCAGGCGATGATCGAGCGCGGCTACAAGGTCGACTCGCTGCACGGCGACAAGACCCAGCACGACCGCGACCGCACGATGAAGGCCTTCCGCGAGAAGAAGGTCAACCTGCTGATCTGCACGGACGTGGCGTCCCGCGGCCTCGACGTCAAGGAGCTCACGCACGTCATCAACTTCTCGATCCCGCGCGAGACGGACGTGTACGTCCACCGAATCGGCCGCACGGCGCGCAGCGGCAAGGCGGGGTTGGCGATCAGCTTGGTGAGTCCCGCCAATCGCCATATGATCAGCCGCATCGAGCACATGACCAAGAGCCGGATGAAGGAGGGGAAAATACCCACCCGGCAGGAGATCGGCGCCAGGAAGGTGGCCAGAATCCTGACCGCCTTCCAGGAGAAGGAGAGGTACTTCCGCGCCGCCGAGTTCCTCGGCCCCGACTGGGAGCTGGCCACCGACGACATGGATCTCAAGGAGATCATCGCCCGCTTCCTGTGCCTTCTCACCCCCGAGACCTTCGAGGACGCCCCCAAGATCGCGCCCCTTCCTTCTATAGCGTCCAAGCCCCCGTCACCCTTCCACCGCAAGCCCGACCACCAGGGCCGCTACAAGAAGCGCCCGCACTGAGCGTTAGGGGTTGTCGAGCTTCAGGGAGAGGCATTTGGCGCCTCCGCCGGCCTTCAAGAGCTCGTCGAGCTCGAAGGCGTCGCCGGCCAGCCCCGCCGAGGCGAGCTTCCGCTGGAAGCTCGCGAGAGAGCACGACGAGATCACGGTCCCGCCGATCAGCACGCAGTTGGCGGCGAATGCCTCGGCCTCCCGCGGGCTCAGGACGATGCGCTTCTCCGGAGGAGCGAGGTTCTCGATGGCCGCGCGGCCTTCGGGGCTGAAGGCCCCGGGATAGTACAGCACGGCGTCCCCCAGCGGCGCGAAGCAGGTGTCCAGGTGGTAGAACCTCGGGTCGACCAGCTCGAGCGACAGCGTCCTCACGCCGAGCAGGTCGCGCACCTCGGCATGGCTTTCGAGGGAGGTGCGCCGGCCGTGGCCGATGCACAGCGTATCGCCGAAGAAGAGCGCGTCCCCCTCGCCCTCGAAATGGTTCTTCACCTCGAGCGTTTCGTAGCCGCGGCTCTGGAACCAGGCCTTGAAGTGCCCGGTCTCGGGCCGGCGCTGCGCCGGGCGAAACGCGGGCAGCACGACCTTCCGGCCGAGCACCAGGCCGCCGTTGGCGGTGAACACGAAGTCCGGCAGGCCGCGGGGCTGGTCGACCAGCTCGACTTCGACGCCCAGGCGGCGAAAGCGCTCGTAGAGCCGCCGCCACTGGCTCAGGGCCCTCTCGGCGCGGGCCGGATTCTCGATATGCATCCAGGGATTGATCTCGTAGGCGATCTCGAAATGATCCGGGCGGGACATTAAAATTCGCATGCGCGACGCTATCAAAGCCGCGCCGCGCGGGCCCATTCCCGGCGCGTCAGGAAATCGTGACCGCCGCGCTTTGGTAGAATGCACGCGTGAAGAACAACGCGCTCGGCCGCTCCGGCCTCCAGGTCTCGGCGCTGTCGCTGGGCACGATGAACTTCGGCGCGGACTGGCACGGGGTCGGCGCGATCGACGACAAGACCGCCTCCTCCCTGCTCGATCTCGCGTGGGAGCGCGGCGTCAACCTCATCGACACCGCCGACATCTACGGTCGCGGCGCCGCCGAGGAGATGCTGGGCCGCCTGCTCAAAAAGCGGCGCGGCCGCTTCCTGCTCGCCACCAAGCTCCTGGGGCGGATGGACCTCGATGACGAATCGACCGGAGGGCTGTCGGCGCGCTGGGTCCGGCGCGCCCTCGAAGGGAGCCTCAAGCGCCTGAAGACCGACCACGTCGACCTGTACATGCCTCACGGCTGGGACTTCGAGGTTCCTCTCGAGGAAACGCTCGGGGCGCTCGAGGCGGCCGTCAAGGCGGGCAAGGTCCGCGTCCTCGGCTGCTCGAACTTCTCCGGCGGGCAGCTCGCGTCCGCGCGCGGGCGCTTCGCCTTCGACCAGGTCCAATACAGCCTCGCCTCGCGCTTCCCGGAGAACGACCTCGTGCCGGTCGCCGTCAGGGACGGCGTGGGCCTGCTCGCCTGGAGCCCGCTCGCGGGCGGCCTGCTCAGCGGAAAGTACGCCGTCCCCGGCGCCTCGGGCCGCCGCGCGAGCGCCGGCGCCTTCCCCTTCGTCGAGCCCCGGCGCGGCGAGGCGCTGGTCAAGGTCCTCCGCGCCGTCGCCGCGCTCGAGGGGTCGACCTGCGCCCAGGCCGCGCTCGGCTGGATCATGGGCAAGCCTTTCGTCGCCTCCGCCGTGCTCGGCGCGCGCACGACGACGCAGCTCTCCGAGCTGCTCGACGCCAAGCCCCTGTCGCCGCGCGCGACGGCCGTGCTCGACCGCGCCTCGGAGCTATGTTCGCCGCGCTGAGCCACCGGAACTTCCGGCTCTTCTTCTTCGGCCAATTCGTGTCGCTGATCGGGTCGTGGATGCAGATCACCGCGCAGGCCTGGCTCGTCTATCGCCTGACGCGCGACCCTTTCATGCTCGGCCTCGTCGCGCTGGTCGGCCAATTGCCGGCGCTCGTGTTCGGCTTCTACGCCGGCTTCGCCGTGGATCACGCCGATCACCTGCGCCTCGTCAAGCGCACGCAATTCCTGGCGATGACGCAGGCCGGCCTGCTGGCGCTGCTGACGTGGGGCGGGCGCATCGAGGTCTGGCACGTGTTCCTGCTCTCCTTCGCCCTCGGCGTGGTCAACGCCTTTGACATGCCCGCGCGCCAGGTCCTGATCGGGGAGCTGGTGCCCGTCGAGGACCGGCACAACGCGATCGCGCTCAACTCGACGGTCGTCAACGCCTCCCGCATCGTCGGCCCCGGCCTCGCGGGGCTGGCGATCGCCTACGCGGGCGAGGCGGGCTGCTTCGGGATCAACGCCCTGAGCTACGTGGCGGTCCTGTGCGCGCTGAAGGCCATGCGCGACGTGCGCCAGCCTCCGCCCGCCGCGCCTCGCGGCGGGCCGTGGCGGGAGATCGGCGACGGCATGGCCTACGCGTTCGGCCACGAGCCGATCCGCCTCGTGCTCATGGCGCTGACCGTCATGGGCGCCGTGGGGCTGCCGGTCTATACTTTGATGCCGGTCTTCGCCGAGGACGTCCTGCATTCCGGCGCCAAAGGCCTCGGCATCCTGTCCTCGTTCTCGGGGGCCGGGGCGATGCTCGGGGCCTTGGCCTTGGCCCGGCGGCGCGGCGCGGACGGCGTGGGGGCCGCGATCGTATCCGGCTCGGCCGGCCTGTCCGTCGCGCTCCTCGGCATGGCCTGGTCGCGGCATTTCCGGCTTTCCTGCTTCTGCATGGCTCTGATCGGCTGGTTCGCCATCCGCGTGCTTGCCGGCGCGAACACCGCCCTGCAGGAGCTGTCCGATGACCGTCATCGCGGCCGCGTCATGAGCTTTTACTCCATGATCTTCATCGGCCTCTCCCCGATCGGCAGCTTCATCGCGGGGGGCCTCGCCTCTCGGATCGGAGTGGCCTGGACGACCACCGGCATGGCGCTCGGCATGGCCGCGCTCGCCGCGGGCTATGGGCGGCGCATGAGGCGGATATAGGCCTTAAGGCCTATTTGCGGGTGGGTCCCCGGGCCCTCTCCGGCGGGCCCCGTCGGCCCGTGCGCCCGACGCGCCCCGCGGCTACAATGTCGGCATGAGCTCCATGGAGATGTATATCAAGTTCATGTTCACCCTCACGGTAGGCCTCGTGGGCGTCGGCATGGTGCTCAAGACCCTGCTGGAGACGATCCTCCACGAGTGGGACGCGGTCGGCGAGATCCAGGCGGGCTGGCATTCGCTGTTCCACGCCCGCCCCTACGCGGATTCGGTGCGCGCCGAGGACATCCTGATGGAGATCGAGCGCGATCACGTCAAGAAGCGCATGCCCGCGCACGAGCTGGACCGCCGTCGCGAGGCGCTGCGCGACATACGCGAGGCCGAAGACCGCCTCTCCTCGCCCGCCGTCCCCGTCTAGACGCGCTCTATACCTCGCCGGCCTGGCGCGACGCGGCGCGGTTTCGGTACACTGAGGCATGAGCCTTGAAAGACGCGCGCGCGCTTGGCGCGCCCAGCGGCGGCGGGTCCTCGCCCTCGAAGCGGCGGCCCGAGCCTTGGGCTGGAGCCTCGCCGTCGCGGGAGCCTTGGCGGCGGCCGACCGGCTGCTGTCCTTGCCCCAGCCGTTCCGGGCGGCCGCGTGGCTGTCCGGCGCCGCCGCGCTCGCCTTCCATGCCTGGCGCGGGCTGATAGTCCCCTGGCGCGCGGGCGGTTGGGACGCGATCTTCTCGGACGCGGCGCGCCGTTGGCCCGAGACGCGGGCGATGCTCGCCCCCGCCTGGGCGCTGCGCGCCGAGAGCGGCGGACGCGACGTGTCCCCGGACTTGCGGCGGGAGCATCTTTCCCGCGCCGACGTCTTGGCCGCGGGGCTTTCCGGCGAGCCTCTCTACTCCTGGCGGCCGTCGCGCGCGGCCCGCTTCGGCGGCTTCGCCGCCGCCGCCGCGCTCGCGCTGAGCCTGGCCGGCGGGGCGCGCGGCGGCTCCTGGTCGCGCGTGCTGGCGCCCTGGCTCGACGCCCCGCTCGACCGGCTCGTAGCGCTTCTGCCCGGCGACGCCGACGTCGATTGGGGCGCTTCCGTCACGGTGACCGCGCGCCTGACCTCCGAGGGCGCGGCGTCGGGACTGCGCGGAGCCGACCTGGCGCTCGAGACGCGCGGCGCGGACGGCGCGTGGCGCTCGGCGGCCTGGGACGCGGTGGGCGCCGCCTCCGCGTCCGCCGAGACCGGCGCCCTCTCCTCGGCGCTCGACTATCGCGCGCGGCATCGGGACCTCGTCACGAGCTCCCGGCGCCTGCGCCCTATCCCGGCGCCCCGGTTCCGGGAGGCCAAGGCGATCGTCCACGGCGCGCGCGGCACGAGGACCTTCGCGCTCGGAACGGACGCCCCGGTGCGCGCCCGGCGCGGCGACTGGGTGACGGTGCGCGGGGAGCCCGAGGCCCCGCTCGCCTCGGCCGCGCTGCGGCTGTCGGTCCTGCCCGCGCCGGTCCCGATGCGCGAGGACGGCGGCGTATGGTCGGCCGGCTTCCTGGCGCAGGAGGACGCGACGCTGTCGCCGCTGCTCGTCTCGCGGGACGGCCGGCGCGACCCGTCGCCGCCCGCCTACGCGCTGTCCGTGCTCCGGGACGCCGCGCCGACGGTCGAGCTGCTCTCCCCGCAGATCCCGCTGCAGGCCGGGCCGCGGGACTCGGTGACGATCGCCTACGCCGCGCGCGACGACGGCGCCCTGACGCGCCTCGAACTCGTCGTCGCGCCGAGGGGGAAGGCTCCGCTGAGGCGCTCCCTGTCCTTCGAGCGCGGCTCGGCGGAGACCCTCGGCGACGCGGCGCTGGCGCTGCGCGGTCACGCTCCGGGCTCCGTCGTCGAGTTCTGGCTCGAGGCGTCCGACGACGCCTCGCCGTCCCAGTCCGCGCGCTCCGAGAAAGGGTCGGTCGAGATCGTCGACGCCGACGCCGAGCATATTGATGCTCTCGCGAAGCGGGAGCGAGCGCTCGCCGCGCTCGACCGCGCCGCCGCGGCCGCCGAATCCGCGGCGAAGTCGGCCTCCTCCGGGAGCGAGGAGGCCGCCCGCGAGGCCGCGCGCTCCGTCCCGGGGCTTTGGGCCGCGGCCGCGGGAGCTTTGATGGCCTGGAACGACGCGATGCTCGACGACCCGCGCGCCAATCCCGGCCTCGCGGAGCAGGCCGCGGCCGCCGCCGAGAGCCTCGCTTCGGCCGGCATGGAGGGCCTGCCCAAGGCCGAAGCGGCGCTGAGGGAAGGAGATCTTCCTCGCGCCGCCCGGGAGCACAAGGCGCTGTCCGAGCAGGCCCGCGCCGCCGAGTCCGCGCTGCGCGCGGGCTCGGCCGTTCAAAACGCCCAGGACATGGCCGAGCGCGCCTTCAACGCGGAGCGCGAGGGCCGCGAGCTCGGCGGCTCCCTCGAGCGCATGAAGGGCGCGCTTTCCCCGGCGGAGGCCGCCGAGCTCCAGAGGGCGCTGGCCTCCGTGGACGAGGCGCTCGAGGAGCTGCGCCGGTCCATCGAGGCTCTGCCCGAGGCCTCCGAGGAGGCGCGGGAGGCGCGGGAGCTGCCGCTCGACGGCGCGCGCGAGGCGGCGGGCGCCTTGCGCCGCGCCCTCCGGTCGGGAGACGCCGCCGGCGCGGCGAAAGCCGCGAAGGAGCTCGCCGAAAAGCTGTCGCGCGTGGCCAAGGGCCTGCGCGAGTCGGGCAAGCGCGCCGCGCGGGCCCAAAGCGGCCGCGCGCGCGAGGCCGCCGGCAAGGTGGCGCAGGCCTGGCGCGAGGCCGTCGCCCGTCAGGAGAAGGCCGTCGAGGCCGCGCGCCGCCGGGAGACGGCGCGCCTGGCCGACACGGTGCGCGCCCAGCGTCAGCTGCTCCTCCAAACCCAGGACGCGCTCGACACCGCTTCGGCCTCCGCGCCGTCCCCGGACCTGGAGCGCGCCGCGAAGGCGGCGCGCGAGGCCCTCAAGGCGGGGCGGGCCGAGGAGGCGCTCCGGCTCATGCGCGCCGCCGCGGGCCAATCCCGCCAGGCCTCCTTGTCGGACCGCGCCCGCTCCGAGGCCCACGAGGCGGCCGCGAAGACGCTCGACGAGGCCGCCTCGGCGCTCGAGCGAGGCGTCTCCGCCCCCGCCCTCGACCCGGCCTCGACGCGCGAGGCGGCCGACATCCAGGCGGCGGCGCGAGAGGCGGCCGGCCGCCTGCGCGGGGAGGTGTCGGCCGCGGCGGGCGTCCTCGGCTTCACGCCCGGAGGGCCGGTGCGCCGCATCGACGACGCGATGTCCGAGCAGGAGTCGGGGGAGAAGGCCCTGCGCGCCGGCGACGCGTCTGAGGGCCTGCGGCGCGGCGAAGCCGCGCTGGCGATCCTGCAGGACCGCGACGAGGAATCCTCCGGCGATCCCTCCGGCGGCTCCGGCGAAGGCGGGGCCGGCGACGCCCTGAGCCGGCCCTTCGAGCTGCCGGGCGGCGCCGTGCGCGCAGCACCCCGCGGCTCCCGCGGCAGCGCGACGGGCCGCGTGCGGCTTCCGTCGGCCGACGAATACCGCCCGCCCAAGGAGCTGCGCGAGGAGCTCGAGCGCTCCCTGCGCGAGCCCCGCCCCGCCTCCCACGACGACGCGATCAAGGAATACTTCCGCCGCCTGACACCATATTTCCTCGGTGACGTTTCGTATAATCAATTCATGTCATTCCAAGGGACCATCGAGGCGAACTGCCCGAACTGCACGGACGGCTTCGACGCGCCGATCTGGAGCTTCGTGCACGGCGGCAAGGACCCGATCCTGCGCGACCGCGCCAAGGCCATGGAGTGCAATCTCCTGCTCTGCCCGTCGTGCGGCGCGGCCTTCCTGCCCGAGGCCCCGTGGATCTATTACGAGCCGGCCGACGAGATTCTCGCTTTCGTCTTTCCGGTTTCCTTCAAGGCCGAGGAGGCCAGGTGGCGGGAGAAGATGTCGGCCGACTTCGCCGCGATGCGCGGCGCCCTCGGCGACCATCTACCGGTCGGTCACGAGCCCGAGGTGTTCTTCGGCCCCGAGGGCCTCGCCCGGCTCCTGGAGCTCGAGGACTGGCGCCGCGACGAGCGCGACGTGATGGCGTACTTCGCCAAGGACCTCAAGCTGTCCGTGTACAAGGCGAGCCCCGCGTGGGCGCGCGAGCACGACGCGCCGTCCTGGCTGCCCTACGAGGGCAAGACCCCGACGCGCGCTTCGGTCATCGCGGGCATCAAGAAGATCGTCGCGGCCAACGACCGCCTCACGGCCTGGTCCGGCTATCTCGCGACGCTCGAGAAGGATCCGGCCGCGGGCTTTCCCCCGGCCGCGCTGGCGGCGCGTTGAGCGGACGCGCCCCGCGCGTCGCCGTCCCGGCCGAGACGGCGCGGATTCTGGCGCCGCTGGCCGAGGAGGCCCGCCGCCGCGCGCTTCCGCTGTACGCCGTCGGCGGCCCCGTGCGCGACTGGCTGCTGCGCCGCCCGAACTTCGACCTCGACCTGAGCGTCGACGGCGATCCGGATCCCGTCGCCGCCGCAGCGGCCCGCCTGCTCGGCGGGGCCGTCGAGGCCTTCGGGCGCTTCGGCACGCGCCGCGTCGTCGCGAAGGGGAAGTTCCGGGTGGACGTCGCGACCACGCGCGCCGAGAAATATCCCGAGCCCGCCTGCCTGCCCGTGGTCGACGCGGTCCGCGTGCCCATAGAGCGCGACTTGTTCCGCCGCGACTTCACGATCAACGCGATGGCGGTGCGCCTCGACGACGGCTCGCGCGCGCTCACCGATCCCTACGGGGGCCTGCGCGACCTGAAGGACCGCGTCCTGCGCGTGCTGCATCCCGCGAGCTTTCGCGATGATCCGACGCGCGTCTTCCGGGCCGCGCGCTTTCTCGCCCGGCTCAAGTACCGGCCCGCGAACGGCATGATCGACGAGGCCAAGGACGCGCTGGCCGCCGGCCACGCGGCCAAGCTCTCGGCGCATCGCCTGCTCCACGAGCTCGTCTGCCTCCTCGACGAGAAGGATCCGCGGCCGGCCCTCGCCCTCCTCAAGTCCTGGGGCTACCTGGATCTGCTCCATCCCGACCTGCCGTGCACGCTCGCCCTGCCCGCCGGGAGCGAGCCGCGGCTGGCGGCGCTGGCGCTCGCGCTCGGACCGGAGAAGGGGCGCGCCTTCGTCGACGCCTTTCCCCATCCCCACCGCCTGCGCACGCTCCTCCACGAGGCCTTGGCGCTAGCGTTCTCCGACAAGTCTCCGCGGACGGCGCCGGAGCCCCTCGCGGCGGCGGCCGCGCGCCGCTTCCTGCCCAAGCTCGCGCCCGCCGCGCTCAAGCCCTGCTTCCTGAACGGCGCCGACCTCATCGCGCTCGGCCTCAAGCCCGGGCCTCCGTTCCACGCACTGCTCGACGAGGCCGCCCGCCTTCAGCGCCGCGGGACGCTTAAAACCCGCGCCGCCGCTCTTGCCTGGCTGCGGATTCCTCGCTGATTATTAAGGCGTAATCGGCCGGCCGCCGGGCAATATATATCTGGAATTACACGTCGGGAAACGCTAGAATCCCGACGGAATGAAGCGCGCGGACGTCGTCTTTTCTGGCATGCGACCCACCGGCCGCCTCCATTTGGGAAACTATTGGGGGGCGCTGAAGAACTGGGTCTCCCTGCAGGATCAATACCCTTGCTTTTTCTCGGTCGTCGACTGGCACATGCTCACGACCGGCTATGACGATACCTCGAAGCTGCAGGAAAACTGCCGCGAGATGGTCCTCGACTGGCTCGCGGCGGGCCTCGACCCCGCGAAGTGCGTGATCTTCAAGCAGTCGGACGTGCCCGAGCACGCCGAGCTGGCCCTCATGCTGTCCATGGTGACGCCGCTGTCGTGGCTCGAGAACAACCCGACCTGGAAGGAGCAGCTCCAGGAGCTCGCCAAGACCAAGCACGAGCAGGTCTCCGCGGGCGCGGCCAAGGCCTCGACCGCCGTCGCGGCGAAAGGCACGACCTCCGCCCGGCAGGAGCTGCGCACCTACGGCTTCCTCGGCTATCCCGTGCTGCAGACCGCCGACATCCTTCTTTATCACGGCACGAAGGTGCCCGTCGGCCAGGACCAGCTGCCGCACGTCGAGCTCTCCCGCGAGATCGCGCGGAAATTCAATCACGTGTTCGGCGAGGTCTTCGCCGAGCCCCAGCCCTTGCTGACCCCGACGCCGCGCGTGCCGGGCCTCGACGGACGCAAGATGTCGAAATCCTATGAGAACACCCTCGACCTGCTGGAGTCGCCCGATTCGCTGAAGGCCAAGATTCGCGGCGCGTACACCGATCCGGGCAAGATCCGCAAGGACACCCCCGGGCATCCGGATCCGTCGCCGGAGAACCCGCCGGGCTGCACGATCTACGCCCTGCACAAGCTCTACACCCCGGGCTGGGAGAAGGTCGGCGAGGACTGCCGCGCCGGCCGCCTCGGCTGCATGCAGGACAAGCTGGAGCTGCTGCTGCCGAGCGTCGAGAAGCCGTACGAGGAGTTCCGCCGGCGCCGGGAGTCGTTCTCGCCTTCTCAGGTCGACGCGATCCTGGCCGACGGCGCCGGGAAGGCGCGCGCCGTCGCGCGCAAGACGATGGAAGACGTCCGCCGCGCGATGAGGCTGCGCTAAATGACCGAGAAGGCCTACGAAGTCTCCCTGGAGCTGTTCGAGGGTCCGCTCGACCTGCTTTTGTTCCTCGTCAAGAAGGACGATCTCGACATCCACAACATCCCCATCTCGCACATCACCAAGGAGTATCTCGCCTACCTCGAGCTCATGAAGGACATGAACCTCGACATCGCGGGGGACTTCCTCGTGATGGCGGCGACCTTGATGGCCGTGAAGTCCCGGTCGCTCTTGCCCTCCGAGCAGTCCTTGGAGGGAGAGGAAGGGCCCAATCCCGCCGCGGAACTCGCCCAGAAGCTGCTCGAGTATCAGAAGTTCAAGGAGGCCTCGAAGTTCCTGGCCGACCGCGCCGCCGAGATGGAAGGCGTGTTCTATCGCGGGGCCCCGCATTTCGAGGAGGCCGAGAAGTCCCCCAACGTGTCGCTGTTCGACCTCATGGCGCACCTGCGGGTCATCCTCGCCGGCGCCGAGGACGACTCCCAGTCCGTCGAGGGCGAGGAGTTCCCGATCGAGGAGAAGATGGAGAAGATCCTTTTCCTTCTCTCCGAGCGGCCGATGATCCCCTGGGAGGAGCTGTTCGCCGACGAGCGCAAGAGACGCGGCATCATCGCCTGCTTCCTCGCGATGCTCGAGCTCACCAAGCTGCAGAAGATCTTCATCCGCCAGGACGGGACCTTCGGCAAGATCAGCATCTTTAAAAAGGACGAGAACGCGATAGAGCCGATGGATTCGCCGCAGGCGAATCATGATGATACGCCCATCGCCGAGACCCTCATCGCCGAGGCCCTGACGGCGCCGATCGACGCGCCCGCGGAGCCGCCGAAGGTGGAGCCCGAAGGAGAGACCGATGTCCAGCCCTGACGCCGAGCACGCCGACGCCGAAACGAACGACGCCGCCGAGGCGCCGGCCGAGGTGTCGGCCGAGTCGATCGCCGACTCCGTCCCGACCGAGGCCGCGCCTGAAGGCGTCCCGCGTGCGCCCGCGCCGTCGCCCGCCAACGATCCCGCCCTGCTGCGCCGCGCGCTCGAGGGCCTGCTGTTCATCACCGACCGCCCGCTGTCGGCCGGCGAGCTGTGCAAGCTCGTCAACGTGCGCGACCAGGACCGCATCGTGGCCGCCGTCGAGGAGCTGCGCCGCGAGCTCGAGGAGCGAAACCTCGGCTACCGCCTGATCGCCGTCGCCGAGGGCTGGCAGATGGCCACGCGGCCCGAGTTGGCGCCGTACATGCGCAAGCTGTTCAGCGACCGCGCCACGATGAGGCTGTCCACGGCCGCGCAGGAAACCCTGTCGATTATTTCATACAAACAACCCCTGACGAGGGCCGAGGTGGAGGAGATCCGCGGCGTCGAGGTCATCGCCGCGCTCGAGACGCTTCTCGAGAAGCGCCTGATCAAGGTCGTCGGCCGCAAGGAGACCGTCGGCCGCCCGCTGATGTACGGCACGACGATGGAGTTCCTGCGCCACTTCGGCCTGCGCAGCCTCGAGGACCTCCCGCCGATCGACAGCTTCGGCCCGGCCGACGCGAATCCGCCGGCGTCCGTCGGGGAGCAAACCGAGGAAGCGGTCATCGCCGAGGCCCTGTCCGAACATCCCGCCGGGGAGTCCGTCGCCGATCAAACGGAGGAAGCCGTGATCGCCGAGGCGCTGTCGGAGCATCCGGGCGAGGAGGAACACGAGAAGACGGACGACGATAAAGAGGGGCTCTGGCCTAAATAGCGTGAAGATCCTCGTCGCGGCCAGCGAAGCGGTTCCCTTCTGCAAGACGGGAGGGCTCGCCGACGTGGTCGGCGCCCTCACGCAGCGGCTGGGCGCGCTCGGCCACGACGTATGCCTGTTCCTGCCCAAGTACCGCTCCATCCGCGCCGCGTCCCTCGAGGGAGGCATCGCGCATCCGCTCAAGGTGCCCCTCGCCGGCGGCGCCGTCGACGTCGGGCTGAGCTTCCTCCACCGGCGCGGCGTGTCGGTCTACTTCGTGGACTATCCCCTGTACTTCGACCGCGAGGGGCTCTACGGCAGCGCCGGCAAGGACCACGAGGACAACGACCGCCGGTTCGCGCTGTTCTCGCGCGCGGTGCTCGAGGGCGCCAAGGCGATCGGCTTCAAGCCCGACGTGATCCACATCCACGACTGGCAGACCGGGCTCGTCGCGGCTCATCTGAAGCGGCACTATAAAAACGATCCCCACTTCGCGGACGCCGGCTGCGTGTTCACGATCCACAACATGGCCTACCAGGGCAACTTCCCGCGCGCCGCGCTCGAGGCGGGCGGCTTCGGGCCCGAGGACTGGTCCTCGGACGGGCTCGAGTACTACGGGCAGGTGAGCTACCTGAAGGGAGGCATCGTCCACGCCGACAAGCTCACCACCGTCAGCGCCTCCTACGCGCGCGAGATCCAGGAGTCGCCGGACCGCGGCTTCGGGCTCGAGGGCCTGCTCCGCCGCCGCTCGAAGGACCTTCACGGCATCCTCAACGGCGTCGATCTCGATACGTGGGACCCGTCGCGCGACGCCGCCCTGCCCCGCAAATACGGTCCGGGCGACGCGGCCGCGGGCAAGGCCGCCTGCAAGGAGGCGCTGCAGCGGGAGTGCGGGCTCGAGGTCCGCGGCGACCGTCCGCTGATCGGGGTCGTGTCCCGGCTCGACTACCAGAAGGGGCTCGACATCGCGCTCGGGGCGCTGGAGCCGCGGCTTGACCGCTGCCAGCTCGTGATGCTCGGCACCGGGGACCCGTCGCTGACCGAGATGTTCGCGGCGCTCGAGCGGCGGCGCGCCGGCTCGGCGCATTTCCACCGCTCGTTCGACGAGCCCTTCGCCCACCGCATCTACGCGGCGTCCGATATCTTCCTGATGCCGTCGCGCTTCGAGCCCTGCGGCCTCGGGCAGATGATCGCGATGCGCTACGGCGCGGTGCCCGTGGTCTCCCGGACGGGGGGGCTCAACGACACCGTGTTCGAGGAGGCCCGGGACGGGCGGGACCCCAACGGCTTCCTGTGCGCGCCCGGCGACGGCGACGACCTGGCGCGGGCGCTCGACCGGGCCGTCGCCGCGTTCGGCGCGCCGGGCTGGGACGCCCGCATGAAGGCCGGCATGTCGGGCGATTTCTCCTGGGACCGGTCCGTCGAGAGATACCTGGACATTTTCCGCGAGGCCGCTCCCGAGTGACGGCGCCGGGCACGCGGCGCGCGCTCCTCTCATTATTGGCGGCCTCGGCCGCGGCGGCGGTGTGGGCCCTGCGCTCCCCGGCCGAACGCGCGGTCCTGCCGTCGGTCGAGGCCGACGCGTTCGCCGAGCTGACCGGACGCGCGGCGGCGTCCACTCCGGAGCTTTGGGAGCAGCTGAAGGCGATGGGCGTGGCGGCCGTGGTGCTGCGCGAGGAGACCGCCGCCGAGCTCGCCGCCCGGGGCGAGGCGCTGCATTTCTCCCGCTCCGAGGTGGAGAAGTGGCGGGCGCTCGGGCTGGTCGCCCCGGGAGGGGGGCCGGCCCCGGATTCGCTGTGGGCCAGGGACCCGAGGGTCCTGGCTCGGCTCTCCGGGGCGCTCGCCGCGCGGGGCATCGACGCGTCGACCGTGACCGCCAACGGCTTAGGGCGGTCTCTCACGCTTCCCCCGGGCGTGGACCTCGCGCGCGTGCCGGCGGGGTTCGATCCGCAGACCGTGGACATCGTCTCGGCCGCCGGCCTGATCCCGGTCGCGGCCGCGACGGGGACGTTCGCGTCGGTCGCCGGCCGCAGGCTCTGGATCCGGACCCTGCCCGTGTCCGCCCGCCCGCCGGAGCTTTTGCGCGCGGTCCACGGCCGCGCGATGCGCCTGCTCGTGCTTCGGCCCGCCGCGGGCGCCGGGCTCGACGAGAACCTCGAGAGCCTGCGGGCGGCGCTGAAGACCGTGCGGGCCGCGGACCTTCCGGGCGTGCTTGGCGCCGCCGTCCCCCGCGACGCGGGCTCGCGGGCGGATTACGCGGCCGTACCGAACGCCGCCCGCGTCCTCCTTTTCTTCGCGATCGGCCTGCTGGGGCCGCTGCTGGCCGCGCGCGCCGGGCTCGCGGCGGAGCGCGCGGTCC